>NZ_JBICTE010000001.1:255664-543866 GCF_043197485.1 Micromonospora sp. NPDC049102
GGTTTGCGAGCCCCGCAGTCGCGAACGAAAGGTGGCTCGGTGAGCGCGAGGAGTGAGCCGGGTTTGCGAGCCCCGCAGTCGCGAACGAAAGGTGGCTCGGTGAGCGCGAGGAG
Organism: Micromonospora sp. NPDC049102; assembly: GCF_043197485.1. NCBI lineage: Bacteria > Bacillati > Actinomycetota > Actinomycetes > Micromonosporales > Micromonosporaceae > Micromonospora > Micromonospora sp. NPDC049102. The sequence goes on from NZ_JBICTE010000001.1 coordinate 255,778, forward strand.
TGAGCCGGGTTTGCGAGCCCCGCAGTCGCGAACGAAAGGTGGCTCCGTGTGAGCGCGAGGAGTGAGTTGGAGCTGGCGGGGCAGGTCGTCGAGCTGGTCCGGCGGCTCGGTGGCCCGGCCGTGCAGGCCGAGGCGGTGGTGACGCGGGCGGACCTGGCGCTCACCCGCTTCGCCAACTCGGCCATCCACCAGAACGTCTCCGAGTCGACGGTCGGCGTCCGGCTGCGGGTGCACGTCGACGGACGCACCGTCGCCGGCAGCGGAAGCATCGTCACCGCTGACGGGCTGCACGCGCTTGTCGAGCGGACCTTGGCCGCGACGCGCCTCGGCCCGCTCGATCCGGGGTGGCCCGGCCTGACGCCGCCCACGCCCGCGCCGGACGCGCCTCCGGTCGACGAGGCGACGGCCCACGCCGAGCCGGACCAGCGGGCCGACCGGGTGGCCGCGTTCGTGGCCGCCGCCGGGCCCCTCACCACGGCCGGATACTGCCGTACCGCGCACCGCTCGTCGGCCTTCGCCAACTCGGCGGGGCACAGCGCGTACGGCCGCTCCGCGGAGGCGGCGATGGACGGCATCGCCCGCCGCGACGGCGCGGACGGCGTCGCGCGGCGCAGCGCAGACCGGCTGTCCGACCTCGACGGGGCTGAGTTGGGCGCGCATGCCGCCGCGAAGGCCCAGGCGGCAGCCGATCCGGTCGAGTTGCCACCGGGTCGCTACGAGGTCGTGTTCGAGGCGGCGGCCGTGGCGGACCTGTTGCAGAACCTGTCCTGGTACGGCTTCAACGGCAAGCGGTACGCCGAGCGGCAGTCCTTCGCCGAGCCGGGCGCGGCCCAGTTCGACCCGTTGGTGACCCTGGTGGACGATCCGCTCGGCGCGTCGAGCCTGCCGTTCGATGCCGAGGGCACGGGCCGGCGGGCGGTGACCCTGGTCGAGGCGGGCACCACCCGGGCCGTCGCGCACGACCGACGGACCGCCGCCGACGCGGGCGCGGAGTCCACCGGGCACGCGATCGCGGGCGGCGCCACCTGGGGCCCGATGGCCCGCAACCTGCGACTCTCGCCCGCGACAGCCGGTCCGGCCAGCGCGGTGGGCCGGAACACCACGGGCTCGGCGGCCGGCGCGGTCGTCGACGCGGACACCGCGGCGCTGGTCGCCGGGGTACGACGGGGACTGCTGGTCACCGATCTCTGGTACACCCGTGTGCTCGACCCGAAGAGCCTCGTCGTCACCGGGTTGACCCGCAACGGGGTGTGGCTGATCGAGGACGGCACGGTCGTCCGGGCGGTCCGCGACCTGCGGTTCACCGAGTCGTACCCCCGGGCGCTCGGACCGGGTGCGGTGCTCGGGCTGGGCTCCGAGACCGTGCGTCAACCGGATCGGGTGGACGGTGCCTGGTGGGCGGCGCCCTCGGTGCGGCTGGCGTCCTGGCACTTCACCGGCGGCGCGTCGGGCTGATGTCTGCGGCTATCCGGCGCGCCGACGGCGTTTTCGCAGGCCAGACACACGGGACACTCCCTTGCGCGGACGGCTCGCAAAGATCGGCGTAACGTGTGTCACTTAGCTGCGTCGGTCGATCCGACGTGGTCGTTGGTGTGCGCATGACGTGGCAGCGGGTGCGGGTTCGCCGGTCCGCGTGCCGACCGGAGAGATCAGCCCGCCCGTACGGGCCCGTCGAGGAGACGACTCGAATGACTTCAACGGCAACGAGGCCGCGGGGGGCGCGGGCGCGCGCCGCCATCACGGCGAAGACGTTGCGTACCGACCGATGGTGGTTCGCCCCGCTGATCACGGTGATCGGGCTGAGCGCCTGGGTGGCGTACGCGACGGTCCGGGTGTTCATGCACAAGTGGTACTGGGTGGACCAGTTCCACTACCTGACCCCGTTCTACTCCCCGTGCGTGACCGACCGGTGTGTCGAGCAGGCCTCGCACTTCGGCAGGTTCCTGCCCGGCTGGTGGATCATCCCGGACGCCGCGCTGACCCTGCCGTTCCTGCTGCTGTTCCGGCTCACCTGCTACTACTACCGCAAGGCGTACTACCGGTCGTTCTGGCTGTCGCCGCCGGCCTGCGCCGTCCCGGACGGCCACAAGGAGTACGGCGGGGAGACCCGTTTCCCGCTGCTCGGGCAGAACCTGCACCGCTACTTCTTCTACGCCGCCGCGATCATCTCGCTGATCAACACGTGGGACGCGATCCTCGCCTTCCACTCGCCCAAGGGCTTCGGCTTCGGGCTGGGCAACCTCGTGCTGCTGCTCAACGTGGTGATGCTCTGGGCGTACACGATCTCCTGCCACTCCTGCCGGCACATCATCGGCGGCCGGCTCAAGCACTTCTCCAAGCACCCGGTGCGCTACCGCGCGTGGACCTTCGTCTCGGCGTTGAACGTCCGACACATGCAGCTCGCCTGGATCACCCTCGGCACCCTCGCGCTGACCGACTTCTACGTGATGGCGCTGTCTGCCGGCTGGTTCAACGACCTGCGGTTCATCAACTAAAGGGCCCCTGACATGACCACAACCACTCGCATCGAACGACACCACTACGACGTCGTCGTCATCGGGGCCGGCGGCGCCGGTCTGCGCGCCGCCATCGAGGCCCGCCTCGCCGGCAAGAAGACGGCGATCATCTCGAAGTCGCTGTTCGGCAAGGCACACACGGTGATGGCCGAGGGCGGCGCCGCGGCCGCGATGGGCAACGTGAACAGCCGCGACAGCTGGCAGGTGCACTTCCGCGACACCATGCGCGGCGGCAAGTTCCTCAACAACTTCCGGATGGCCGAGCTGCACGCGAAGGAGTCGCCGCAGCGGATCTGGGAGCTGGAGACGTACGGCGCGCTCTTCGACCGTACGAAGGACGGCAAGATCTCCCAGCGCAACTTCGGCGGGCACGAGTACCCCCGACTGGCACACGTGGGCGACCGGACGGGCCTGGAGCTGATCCGTACCCTCCAGCAGAAGATCGTCTCGCTGCAGCAGGAGGACAAGCGCGAGTTCGGCTCGTACGACGCCCGGATCAAGGTCTTCTCCGAGACGACCATCACCGAGCTGCTGCTCGACGGTGACCGGGTCGCGGGCGCGTTCGGCTACTACCGCGAGTCCGGGGAGTTCATCCTCTTCGAGGCGCCGGCCGTGGTGCTGGCCACCGGCGGTGTCGGACGCTCCTACAAGGTCACGTCGAACTCCTGGGAGTACACCGGGGACGGGCACGCGTTGGCGCTGCGCGCCGGGGCGACCCTGATCAACATGGAGTTCCTCCAGTTCCACCCGACCGGCATGGTCTGGCCGCCCTCGGTGAAGGGCATCCTGGTCACCGAGTCGGTCCGTGGCGACGGTGGTGTCCTGAAGAACTCCGAGGGCAAGCGGTTCATGTTCGACTACGTCCCCGACGTCTTCCGCAAGCAGTACGCGGAGACCGAGGAGGAGGCGGACCGCTGGTACACCGACCCGGACAACAACCGGCGTCCGCCGGAGCTGCTGCCCCGTGACGAGGTGGCCCGCGCGATCAACAGCGAGGTCAAGGCCGGTCGGGGCTCCCCCGCCGGCGGTGTCTTCCTGGACATCGCGAGCCGGCGCTCGGCCGACGAGATCCGCCGCCGGCTGCCCTCGATGTACCACCAGTTCAAGGAGCTGGCCGACGTCGACATCACCTCCGAGCCGATGGAGGTCGGGCCGACCTGTCACTACGTGATGGGCGGCGTCGAGGTGGACCCGGATTCGGGTGCCGCCTTCGGCCACGTACGCGGCCTGTTCGCCGCCGGCGAGGTGTCCGGCGGCATGCACGGCTCCAACCGCCTCGGCGGCAACTCCCTGTCCGACCTGCTGGTGTTCGGCAAGCGGGCGGGCGGGCACGCGGCCAGCTACGCCGACGGGCTGTCCGCCCGGCCGAAGGTGGCCGTCGACGCCGTCGAGGCCGCGGTGGAGACCGCCCTCGCTCCGCTGCAACGGGACACCGGCGAGAGCCCGTACACCCTTCAGCAGGACCTCCAGGCGGTCATGGGCGACCTCGTCGGGATCATCAGGCGCGAGGGCGAGCTGGCCGATGCGCTGGTGCGGCTGGCCGAGCTGCGCGAGCGGGTGGCCAAGGTGAGCGCGGCCGGCGGCCGGCGCTACAACCCCGGCTGGCATCTCGCCCTGGACCTGCGCAACATGCTCGTCGTCTCGGAGTGCACCGCGAAGGCGGCGCTGGAGCGGCAGGAGTCGCGCGGCGGGCACACCCGCGAGGACTATCCGACGATGGAGCCGAAGTGGCGGCAGGTGAACCTGGTCTGCTCCCTGGACGGCGACGCCGTACGGCTCACCCGTAAGCCGTTGCCGAAGATGCGGCCGGAGCTGATCGGCCTCTTCGACCGGGCGGAGCTGGCCAAGTACCTCACCGACGAGGAGCTCACCGACTTCGACGCTCTCGTCTCCGACGCTGGAGAGGCGGACAACCGATGAGCGAGAAGCGTCAGTTCCGGATCTGGCGGGGTGACGAGACCGGCGGCGACCTGCAGGACTACCTGGTCGAGGTGAACGAGGGCGAGGTCGTCCTCGACGTCATCCACCGCCTCCAGGCCACGGACGCGCCCGACCTGGCCTGCCGATGGAACTGCAAGGCCGGCAAGTGCGGCTCCTGCTCCATGGAGATCAACGGCAAGCCGCGACTGGGCTGCATGACCCGGATGTCGACCTTCGGTGACGAGGAGACCGTGACGGTCACGCCGCTGCGGACCTTCCCCGTCATCCGGGACCTGGTCACCGACGTCTCGTTCAACTACGAGAAGGCACGGGAGACCCCGGCGTTCGCCCCTCCGGCGGACGTCGCCCCGGGCGACTACCGGATGCAGCAGGTCGACGTGGAGCGCTCGCAGGAGTTCCGCAAGTGCATCGAGTGCTTCCTGTGCCAGAACGTCTGCCACGTGATCCGCGACCACGAGGAGAACAAGCAGGCGTTCTCCGGTCCGCGGTACTTCATCCGGGCGGCCGAGCTGGACATGCACCCGCTGGACGCCCGGACCGACCGCAAGGAGTACGCGCAGGCCGAACAGGGCCTTGGTTTCTGCAACATCACCAAGTGCTGCACCGAGGTCTGCCCCGAGCACATCAAGATCACTGACAACGGGATCATCCCCATGAAGGAACGCGTCGTCGACCGCAGGTACGATCCCCTTGTGTGGCTTGGTAGCAAGATCTTCCGTCGGGGCGAGACGCCCCAGACCAGCGTGACCACCGCCCGTCAGGGCTCGGCGAGCCTGCCGGGTACGAGCCGGGGCGGCGTGCACTCGCACGCTGGCGGCTCGCACGACCCGCAGGCCGAGGCGCAGGCGCAGAGCGGCGTCAACTGGCACCGCGAGGTCCCCCACCCGACCGCTCCGGCGGTCGACGACCGGGGCAAGCTGCCGCTGACGGAGCTCACCTTCGACCGGGCAGCCGCGCCGTCGCCGTTCGGCGACGACGTGACCTTCCCGCTGCCTCCGGAGCACCTGAACTTCGCCCACCCGGACCAGGACGACAAGCACTAGTCAGACCACCAGGGGCGGGGGGGGGGGGGGGGGGCGCGGGGGGCCCCCCCCCCCCCCCCCCCCCCCCACCCCCCCCCCCCCCCCCCCCCCCCCCCCCCCCGCCCCCCCCCCGGGGGGGGGGGGGGGGGGGGGGGGCCCCCCCCCCCCCGCCCCGTCTCCCCCACCCTCTCCCCCACCCTCTCCCCCACCCCCACCCCTGGGCCCGTTGATCATGAAGTTATTGCCCTGCCTGCCGGCGTGTCATGGCAACAACTTCATGATCAACGGAATCGGAGGGGGAGGGGGGGAGGGGTTAGGGGGTTTTCAGGTGGGGGCGTAGGGCTGCCACTATGGGTGCGTCGGCCGGGAGCCAGGTCACCGAGTCCAGCTCGTCGACGGTCAGCCAGCGCAGCGCCTGGTGCTCCAGCGCCTGCGGCTCGTCCCCGTGCAGCAGGCGAGCGGCGTACACCTTGAGCACCGAGCGGCCGTGGGCCATCCGGACGTTGCGGCCGACCCGACCGCCGATCTCGACGCGTACGGCCAGCTCCTCGGCGCACTCCCGGATCAGGGCCTCGGTCTCGCCCTCCCCCGGCTCGACCTTTCCACCGGGGAACTCCCACATGCCGGCCACCTCCGGCGGAGCGGAGCGTGCGCAGGCGAGCACGCGTCCGTCCCGGATGATCGCCGCTCCCACGATCACTTTCAGGTCCCGTCGTTGGGCCTGCCCGCCACCATTAGCCCGTTCGGTCTGCACGGGCGTCCAGGGTGCCAGATCAATCGGCGGTTTGGGTACCGACACCGTCCGCTAGGCCAATAGAACACAGAAGTGTGGGCGTGGACACCCCCAGCGAGCGACGACAGACTAGGAGGCACCGACAAGACACGGGATGGCGACGATTTGGCCACAAGCCGGCAACGGCGCTTGGGGGGTGCGGTGATGCGCGTGCTGTTCAGCAGCAGAGCCAAGGACGACTACCTTTCCGACGCGTTGACCTTGCTAACTGGTTGGACGCGGGAAGGTGAACAGATCCGGCGGACGCTGGTGATCGACGATACCCAACACGTGGCCCTGACTGAACGGGTCAAGGTCGTGGCGGACGCTCTGCACCTGCGCCCCGAGATCAGCCGCCGCTCCGACAGCACCCTCATCCGGGTCGGGCACGGCAACGGCGAGCCTCTCACCGAGGGCGAGGTCCTGCTGGCCGCCCGCATCGAGGACGCCTACCGGGCGGTCACCGATTCCTGACGAGCCACCCGGGCACGGTGGCGCCGGTTTCCTAACCTGGGTCGCATGGCGAACATCGCGTACGACCGCAAGGAGCAGGTCCAGCAGATCGAGAGCGGGCTTCTCGACGGCGAGCAGATCATCGCCGTCTACGACGCCGTCGGCACCGGCACCGGGTTCATCGGGCTGACCGACCGGCGCGTGATCATCCAGGACCGGTCCTTCGTCGGTAAGCGGTATGCGATCACCAGCATCCCGTACTCGAAGATCACCAGCGTGAGCGTGGTCAGCAACAAGTCCTGGGGTGGGTCGTTCTTCTCCACCGGCGCGATCGCGATCCACGTCGGCACCCACACGTACGAGGTGGAGTTCCGCGGCGCGCAGAAGAGCCACCACGTCCACAACGTGATCCTGCACCACATCTCCTGACGACCCTTCCGGCCGTGAGCCCGGCGGGCACGAGTGCCCTGCCGGGTTCACGGCTCGGATGTGCCTGATGGGGCGGGCTGTCAGCGAGCAGGGCCGGGGAAGTCTCCGGTCACTGCACGAAGATGTTGACAGATGGTCGCATCTCGCCGCAGATGCGCAGAACGTCGTGGATCGGGTGGTCCTCGAACGCCTTCACCAGGGTGGTGTCCAGCACCTGGGTCTGGTGGTCGATCGCCGGGTAGGTGGTCTGGGTGAGCAGGTAGTCGAAGCGCGCCGCCCACTTGCGGGCGCCCAGCCGCGCGGTGGTCGAGCAGTTGTCCACCATGAACGACACGCCCCGGGCGTACATGTACGCGTTGAGCGAGTCGGTGGCCTCGATCACCGATTCGTTGGCGATCTCCGAGTAGGGGTGGCCCATCTCGATGAACGTGTCGACCTGGCCCATCATGACGCCGCAGTACACGCCAGCGGTGAACGGATCGAGCGGAACGTCGTCATCGACACGGTTCTGCCGGGCGACCTCGCCGACACGCCACATGTCGGCCTGGTCGATCTTGCCCATCGGGAACTCGGAGAGGCGTTTGCCGGCCATGATGACGCTGCGGATCTCGTTGCCGGAGGCCACCTCGTCATAGATCTCACGGGTCAGCTCCAGACCGACCGGGTAGGCCGCGGCGTACGCCTCCGCGAAGACTGCCCTGTCGTCGTCGTCGAGGTTGCGGTACAGCCCGATCAGGCCCTCCTTCGACACGGTCCGCGAGATCGGGCCGGTCACGCTGTCGACCGAGTCGCGGTACGCGTCGGTCTCGCTCCGCCCTTGCGCTCGGAAGCGCCGATAGAGGCTCTCCACGATGCCGTGCACCCCGCCGAGCAGGATGGACCGCTCGCCGGTGAGATCGGACAGGAACTCCGAGCGCAGCGTCGTCTTGAACGTGTACGGCGCGCCGACACCCACCGACCAGCCGATGGCCCGGTCAACGGCGCGCCCACTGACGTCCTGCTCCACCGCGATGCTCGAGTTGATGCCCGCGCCGTTGGTCTGGCGCCCCTGCAGGTAGAGGGCGCGAACCGAGGCGCCCATTCCCTTGGGACACATCGCGATGACGTCGACGCCCTCGGGGAATCTGCCGCCCTGCTGCTCGAGGTAGCCGAGCAGGAAGCCGTGCGACAGGCCAAGGGTGGCGCCGGGCCGCAGGGCCGCAAAGATCTGCTCGTACAGGGCTGCCATCGCGGCGTCGGAGATGAGGAGCAGCACCATGTCGGAGGCGCGGATCACCTCGAACATCTCGCCGAGCGTGCCGTCGGCCTCGCTGAACCCGGCCGCGCGGGCCTTGTCGACCGAGGAAGAGCCCGCCCGGAGGCCGACCACGACCTTCAGGTCACCGCCGGCGAGCGAGTCCCGCAGGTTCTGCGCCTGCGCCGAGGCCTGCGGACCCCAGCCGATGACGCCAATCTGGTTGATGCCCTCGAACGCGCGCGGTAGCCGGTCGAACAGATGACGCCCGCCGACCACGATGGCCTCGCGGGTGCCGTTCAGGTCGATGTACCTCTTGTCGAAGACGTTCGTGTCGAAGTCGAGTCTGTGCGTGGTCACGTCGATCTGCCCCTGTCGTCGGTCCTTCACCCCCGACACTAAGGCGCACCATCTTGCCAAATAGTGGACTTTCTCTACCGCGATGCGAGACACCACGCAGCGCGAGGCATCGGTCGCAGCGCTGGATCACCCATTGCCGCCCGGACGCTCCCGGCCGACCTCGCCTCGCCGTCGACCCTGCTGCCCGGGACCTCGGGTAACCGGATGGCTGCCCGCACGTTGAATGCCGACACGCGACCATGCGTGCACCGCAACACAACGCCCCAATCTGGTTACCCGAGGGTCGCTGGAACTGCTAGGCGCCGCCGGGCTGGAGGACGCCGTTGACTTTCAGCTGGTAAAGAGCAGTACGCAAGCTCCACTCCGTTGGCTCGTCATAAGCGACGATGGCCACCACCTTTGGGAATGTGGCGAGCAGTTTCAACTGCTCCAGACGTAGCGACACGCTCGACTTGTTGTCGAACTCGATCTGGCGGGCGAGCGAACGCTTCTCGTCAATGCCGATGAGTCGCAGGTTCCAATCCACCTTGGTTGGCCTGATCTCGTCCTGCGAATGGAACAGATCGAGGCTGTCGCCAGCGCTGACCGGAACGCCACCCAAGGTGACGTCGTCGACGAACAAGCCGCCTTCGTTGTAGCTCACGTCACTGACGTAGCGGAAGCCGACGAGGACCGACTTGCCGGCGTACGCGGACAGGTCGAAGGAGTGCGGTTCGAAGCCATCGGAGTCACCGGTGAGGCCTGGACCGTTGTGCGTCGGCACAGTCCGGTCTCCCGCGATCGCGGTGTATGTAGCGCCACCATCGGTCGACACGACGACGTAGCCCCAGTCAAAACCGGGCTCAGCACCGTATTTCGCGAGAAGGCGCAGTGTCGGATCATGCGTCGGCACGGTCGCCCGGAAGATGGCGCTCGCATCACGCATGCTCTCATTACCGGACCACAAGACAGGGTTTCCGGCACGATCCGGATCGTCGGTCACGACCGTCCAGCCCGGCGGCAGCACCGGCAACGTTCCGCCACCATCGAATGACAGCGATCGCAGGTCACGACCGGACACGGGCTGCCCGTCAGCGCCCCTGAGAGCGACATAGTCAGCGCCGTTCGGCGCAACTCCCGGCTGGCCGTACGATGCGGGGTTGCCGAGATTCAGCGTGGAGCGCAGGCCAGGCGTGGTGACCCTGCTCTTCGACACCCCCAACATTCTCCCGGCACTGGAATCGCCGACGATCTTGTCAACCAAGGCCATCGTCTGGAAATCGTGAATCACCTGATACCTGTCATAGATGCCCTCGGCCCTGAGGGCTTCGTCAAGACTGGCCAGCCCCTGCCGAGCACCGTCCCGATGGAGACGGGTGATGATGTCGGCACCGTACCGGTCGTAGAGAAACTGCAGAAAAGAGTAGGCAATACCGTAGTCTGCCTGCGTCGCGTCCGAACTGTCGGTCTCATTCCACAGGGTAAGCGAGTTTTCCGGGCCGCCACAATCCCGTGGGTTCGGATTGTAGGGCGTCTGCACGGTCCCGAATCCCTGGAAACAGAAGATGTGCTGTTCGGCACCCCGATCGTTCACCCCCAGCGTGGGGTCCACGTACCCGGTCAGAGTCTGGGCGAAATCCGCCAGCCCCTCATCGAGCCACGTCGTCTCCCGAGGATCGACGTACGACTGCGCCAAGTGCTGCCACTCGTGGCTGAAGGTGCCTTCATAGAGGAACGGCAGGGCAGGCAGACTTTCGCACAGGTCGTCGCTTGGCTCGTCCGGCGGATTCGCACCCGTGCGATGCAGCCAGTCGAACGAGTCGACCGTCATCACGTTGCGATCCACCATGTCGTTGATTGTGGACGAGGCGAATCCGGTGGTGTACGTCCTCCGGGCGGGAAAATTGGAGAAGTTCGCGTCTACGATATTGTCGACGAGCGCCACCGTCCTGTTGCCGGCGCCCGTATAAACGCCACCGTTTCCGTTCTCGTCCGGCGCAAGTTGGGGACTGGTACCATCGCGGTCGGGAGGCCGACTGAAAACGGCGGACTCTTTCGGATACATGTTGTTGTCGAATTCGTGGATGAAATACCGCACCTGGTCGTCCGAGATCTCGATGGACGACGGCACCTCGTTACGGCAGTCTCCCGCCGGAAATGCGATGTCATTGGCCACCCACAGCTCAATGTTGTCGCCGACCCCACGCAGGGTGAAGTCCTTCCGATAAAATTCGCCCTCCGAGCGATTCCATGCCACCCATTGCCGCACGGATCCAATGGCCGGAGTCGCCGATGAAGCCATCCGGCGCTGCGGGAGACCCCGCCTCTCGAACTCGCGGCCATCAAGTGCGAACTTCTCGCCGTCGAGCTCGCGCCGGACATCACTCAGATGATCATCTTTGCCCATCGGCTTGACCGGAGCTCCCGCCAGAGCCGGAGCTTGTGGGAAGGCCAGCATCGGTAACAGAAATGTGACAACCGCCGCCCCGAACACCCGCTTCAATCGCACCATCTGCTCCTCACGTGGGACTGGCGTGAACAGTAGACCCGCACGATTTGCACTGCCGGGTCAGTCCACAGTGGTTCGGCTGGACCTGGAACTATCCAGCGCTGCTGTTGAAGCATTCTGGAGACGCTCTTCATGCACTGCTGGGAGCACGTTTCCACCGTCGCCGGACCGCAGGCCAGCTCGGGGCAATCCCCACGCCGCAACCATTCGTGCCAGCTATGGCGTGGCGGCATTTGGCTAGCCGAACGGTCCAGATCGAGGGCGAGAGCGTCACGATCGACTGAGAAAAACATAATCAGACGGTGAAGCGGAACTTCACCACGTCGCAGCCTCGACCAGCTCGCCGTAGGCGCAGGCAGCTCGTCGAGGAACGCCTCGTTGGCCAGCTCGGCCTCGTCGACGTTGGACGGTTACCGTCGGAGTCGGCGGGCGCGAAGGACGCCGGTCAGCATCGGCAGGGTGAAGTCGCCCGCACTGGTCTCGGACCTGCCGGCCAGGAACTCGCGGATCTCATGGAGCGTGGCCGTCCGCTCCGGTTCCGGCATGACCAGCACCCCGGCCCGGGTGGCGAGGGTCGCGACCAGGGAGTCGGCGCTCCGGCGCTGCCCGTGGGGAAACTCGGCCTGCTCGGACGCACCGAACCGGTCGACGATCTCGTTGCCCGGGTTGAGCAGACCTGCCGTCGCCGCACGCCAACTGCTCAATGTGTCACGCGGGCCGATGGCCGCGCTCCCGCTGACCTTCTCGAGGGCGGCGACCCAGTCGACCCGGTCGTCCAGGACGTTCCACAGACCGGCCAGGATGCCGCCGGGCGTCAGGACCCGGGCGATCTCCGGTCCCGCGACGGCCATGTCGAACCAGTGCAGGGCGTTACCGGCCAGCACCGCGTCGACGGACGCGTCCGGCAGAGGAACCGCCTCCGCGCTGCCCGGGAGGGCCCGTACGGTCGGAAGCTCGCGGCCCAACTCGGCGAGCATCGCCGGGTCGGGCTCCACCGCCACGACGTCGACACCGAGCGCGACAAGCATGGCGGACAGCTTGCCGGTGCCGGCACCGAGGTCGAGGACTCGCGAGCCGGGCGCGAACTCCAGCGCCCACCGCGCCGCGGCCTGCGCGTAGTCCGGGCGATGCCGGGCGTACGCGGACGCCTCCGAACCGAACGACAAGCTGAGCATCATCGATCTCAGCATCCTTTTGCTGCCAGTGTCCACATCATCTGTCGGATGCTGGATGTCGAGGTGCCCGGCCGGCCGGGCACCTCGACGTTCACGACGCCGGAGGCGCAGGTCGGCCGTCAGCAGCAGCGTGAGCCGACGCCGCTGGCCATCGGCTCGGTGTCGGTCGCCGTGGCGAGCGTGTCGGCGTCGGCCTTCACCGTGTAGACCTCCCATCGCTCGTCGCCCGGGCCGCGTACCCAGACCTTGTCCTGTAGGGCGTAGCAGCACTCGGTGTCGTTCTCCTCCAGGGTGATCAGGCCGGAGTCGGTCAGGCGCTTGGTGGCGGCGGTGACGTCGTCGGTGTTGAACACCTCGACGCCCAGGTGATCCAGCACCGTGGCCTGGTCGGCCCCGCCCTCGATGAGGACCAACTTCAGCGGCGGATTCCCGACGGCGAAGTTGGCGTAGCCGGGCCGGCGCTTGGCCGGGTCGACGCCGAACAGCTTCGAGTAGAAGGCCACGGAGCCTTCGAGGTCGGACACGCGCAGGGCGAGCTGAACACGGGACATGATTATCTCCTTGCCTAGATGTTTATCGAAGCAAGACCTACGTTGCACCCTGTTTTGAAGTCTGTCAAGCTAGAGGCATGTCGAAACAAGAGCTGCCGGTGGTGGACCTCAACGCGGTCGCCTGCTGCTCCCCGATCGCGGCCCGCCCCATGGACGCCGATCAGGCGGCGGTGGTCGCGCCGCTGTTCAAGGCCCTGGGTGACCCGGTTCGGTTGCGGCTGATGTCGATGATCGCGTCGGTCCCCGAGATCTGCGTCTGTGATCTGACTCCGGCGTTCGACCTGTCCGGGCCGACCATCTCCCACCATCTCAAGCTGTTGCGCGAGGCTGGCTTGGTTGACTCCGAGCGGCGCGGCACCTGGGTCTGGTACCGGGTCAAGCCGGAGGCATTCCGCCGGCTCGGCGCTCTGCTGGACATCTCCGCCGCCCCGGCTGCCGCCGCGTGAGCCTCACCCTGACCCGGCGGGCGTCGGCGGAGTTCGCCGGCACCGCGCTGCTGGTCGCCGCCGTCGTCGGCTCCGGGATCGCCGCTGCCCGGCTCTCCCCCACTGACGTCGGTCTCCAACTCCTGGAAAACGCGATCGCCACCGCCTTGGCCCTGGGCGCGCTGATCCTCACCTTCGGCCCGGTGTCCGGCGCGCACTTCAACCCGATCGTCTCCGCCGTCGACTGGTGGCTCGGCCGCCGGGCCGGCAGCGGCCTCACCACCCGGGACCTCGCCGCCTACACCGCCGCACAGACCAGCGGAGCCATCACCGGTACGGTGCTGGCTGACCTGATGTTCGATCTGCCTGCCGTTGCCTGGTCCCGCACCGAACGGACCGGCGGAAACCTGTGGCTGGCCGAGATAACCGCCACCGCTGGACTGGTCGTCCTGGTCTTCGCCCTCGCCCGCTCCGAACGCACCACAGCCGCCCCGGCCGCGGTGGGCGCCTACATCGGCGCGGCCTACTGGTTCACCTCGTCAACGTCGTTCGCGAACCCCGCCGTCACCATCGGCCGGGCCTTCACCGACACCTTCGCCGGTATCGCCCCAACCTCGGTACCTGGCTTCATCGCCGCACAACTCGTCGGCGGCCTGGTCGCCGTCGCGGCCCTCGCCGCCTGGTATCCCCACGCCGCCGACGCCATCGTCGTCCCTCACCTCGCCCAGGAGATCGAAGCTCGATGAGCGACAAGCCCAGCGTCCTGTTCGTCTGCGTGCACAATGCAGGGCGTTCCCAGATGGCCGCCGGCTGGCTCCGCCACCTCGCCAGCGGCACCGTCGAGGTGCGCAGTGCCGGCAGCGAACCCGCCGAGACGATCAATCCGGTCGCCGTCGACGCCATGCGCGAGGTCGGCATCGACATCGCCGACCAGAACCCGGTCCGACTCACCTGGGACGCCGCCGAGACCAGCGACGTCATCGTCACCATGGGCTGCGGCGACGCCTGCCCGGTCTTCCCCGGCAAGCGCTACGAGGACTGGAAACTCGCCGACCCGGCCGGGCAGCCCATCGACGTGGTTCGCGAGGTCCGCGACGACATCAAGGGCCGCGTCGACGCCCTGCTACGGGAGCTACGTCTCTGACCGGACATGCCCCGGAGCATCCGCTGGACCATCAGGCGCCCGCACAGCAGGAGCAGCCGGGCTCGCCCCACGCACTGATACCCGGTCGAGGTCATGCTGGCATCAGCGTGCCGGACCCCACCGTTACCCAATGCTACGGTGACGCCATGTCTGCGGTGCCCGAGTGGATGCGACCGCCTCGCCTTGAGGGATGGTTTGCCGATGATCTCGATCATCTCCCCGAGGCCCCCCGTCACACCGAGCTGATCGACGGAGCACTCGTCTTCATGATGTCTCCCCAGCGGGCCTGGCACAGCCGAGTCGTCTCCGCCTTGTTATTCGCCCTCGCGGAGCAGGCGCCAGCGGGCGTTGAGGTCGAGCGGGAGATGACCATCCGACTTGACCCGCGGAACCGTCCCGAGCCCGACCTCCTCGCCACGAAGGCGCCCTACTACGACCCCGATCGCACGTTCTACACGCCCGATCAGGTGCTGTTGGTCGTCGAGGTGGTCTCACCGGAGTCGGCTCACCGTGATCGGACGGTGAAGCTGCGCAAGTACGCGGAGACAGGCATCGCGAACTACTGGCGAGTCGAGGAGGAGGAGGGCGCGCCGGTGATCCACACGTACGAGCTGGACGGGCCGACCCAGCTGTACGCGCCGACGGGGATCCACCGCCACGAGCTACGCCTCACGACACCATTCACGATCAAGATCGACCTCGATAAACTGGTGCCCGGCCGCAAGGGATGATCCGAGCAGCACCTCAGGGTTCAAACGGAGCCGCACTACACGTTGAAGCGGAACTCCACGACGTCACCGTCCTGCATGACGTACTCCTTGCCCTCGATGCGGACCCTGCCCGCCGCCTTGGCCGCCGCCATCGATCCGGCCTCGACCAGGTCGCCGTAGGAGACCACCTCGGCCTTGATGAAACCGCGCTGGAAGTCGCTGTGGATGACACCCGCGGCCTCCGGCGCGGTCGCGCCGGTCGGGACGGTCCAGGCTCGTGCCTCCTTCGGGCCGGCCGTGAGGTACGTCTGGAGCCCGAGCGTGCGGAAGCCGACGCGAACGAGCTGGTTGAGGCCGGGCTCGTTCTGCCCGATCGACTCCAGCAGCTCGCGGGCCTCGTCCTCGGGCAGGTCCACCAGCTCGGATTCGATCTTGGCGTCCATGAAGACGGCCTCGGCGGGGGCGACCAGGGCACGCAGCTCGTCGAGGAACGCCTCGTTGGCCAGCTCGGCCTCGTCGACGTTGAAGACGTACAGGAAGGGCTTGGTGGTGAGCAGGTGCAGCTCGCGCAGGTGCTCCAGCTCGATCTTCGCGGCGGCGGCCCCGGAGTAGAGGGTGGTGCCGCCGTCGAGCACCTCGATCGCGGCCTTCGCGGCGGCGACCGCCGCAGCCCGGTCCTTGCGGAGCTTGGCCTCCTTCTCCAACCGGGGCAGCGCCTTGTCCAGGGTCTGCAGGTCGGCGAGGATCAGCTCGGTGTTGATCGTCTCGATGTCGTCGGCCGGCGAGACCTTACCGTCGACGTGCACCACGTTCGGGTCGGAGAAGGCCCGGACCACCTGGCAGATCGCGGAGGCGTCGCGGATGTTGGCCAGGAAGGCGTTGCCCCGCCCCTGCCCCTTCGACGCGCCCCGCACCAGGCCGGCGATGTCGACGAACGACACCGGCGCCGGCAGCACCTTCTGCGAGGAGAAGATCTCGGCCAGCTTGCCCAGCCGCTCGTCCGGCAGCCCGACCACGCCGACGTTGGGCTCGATGGTGGCGAACGGGTAGTTCGCCGCCAGCACGTCGTTCTTGGTCAACGCGTTGAAAAGCGTGCTCTTGCCGACGTTGGGCAGGCCGACGATCCCGATGGTGAGACTCACGACGAGCCAGCTTACGCCGGTGCCGAGCGCGCCGGTCCACGCGGCTCCGATTCGGCCGGGCCGCGTGCTGCCCCTGGTCACGCGTCGGCGGGTCCCGGTGCTGGAATCCCGTTGCTACCCTCTCGATGTCACGTGCGACGTTAGGGGGCGTTGTGGACCAGGTGACAGAGTTCGACCGGCTTTTCCAGCAGACCCGACAGGCATTGGCGTCGATGCGTTCGACCGGTCAGGTTCCCGACGGCCTGGACGTCGAGCCGGCGCGGGGCACCGGGTCCGCAGCGGGCGGCCAGATCGAGGTCGTGGCGGTCGGTCAGCGCGTCGAGTCGGTGACGGTGGACCCCCGCGCTCTGCGGATGGGCGCCGAGATGCTCGGCGAACAGATCACCCTGGCGGTCAACGCGGCGCTGGACGACCTGCGCCTCGCGGCCGGTGACACCGGCGACGCGCCAGAGGTCGACCCGGTGGCGCTGGGCCAGCAGCTCGACGAATTGCAGAACGAGTCGGTGCGCAGCATGGCGGCGATGACCGATGCGCTCGCCGACGCGGTGCGGCGCATCCAGCAGGCAGCGAGGTGATGTCATGCCCGAGGACCTCCAGGTGCATCCGCCCGCGCTGCGGCAGGGCGGCGGCCACCTGACGACGGTCGCCGAGCAGCTCGCCGCGCAGTGGGAGGCGCTGCGCGCGCGGACGGCCTCGATGGGCGACATCTTCGGCGACGACGACGTGGGCGCCCTGATCGGCATGTCCTACCAGGCGGCCGAGGAGATCGCGGCGGAGTGCCTCGGGTCGGTCGTCGACGGGCTGCGCGGCTTCGGTGACGGGTTAGGCGTGATGGCCGACCAGTACGACCTGGTCGAGCAGGACAACGACGCCCAGTTCACGACGATGAGCTGGTAGGCGGGTCGATGGGGATCATGCTGCCCGGCGAGCTCGCCGGCCTGCTCAACGAGCTGGGCTACACCTGGCCCAAGTCGGACGAGACGAAGATGTTCGAGCTCGGCCAGATGTGGATG
This sequence comes from Micromonospora sp. NPDC049102, assembly GCF_043197485.1. Taxonomy (NCBI): domain Bacteria; kingdom Bacillati; phylum Actinomycetota; class Actinomycetes; order Micromonosporales; family Micromonosporaceae; genus Micromonospora; species Micromonospora sp. NPDC049102. The sequence continues at coordinate 273,153 of NZ_JBICTE010000001.1, forward strand.
GAGATGGCCGACTCGCTGCACAACGCGGCGGCGGAGGGTACGGCGGCCGCGCAGCGGGTGCTGACCGGCAACCAGGGCGATGCGTTGACCGCGTTCCAGCAGCGCTGGGAGGCCAGCGGTTCGGCCATGTCGGTGCTGCGGGACGGCGGCACCGGCGCGCAGATGGTGGCGGCGACGCTCTTCGTGTGCGCGCTGATCGTCCTCGCCCTGAAGATCAACGTGATCGTCCAGCTGATCATCCTGCTGGTGCAGATCGTCCAGGCGCTCGCGACGGCCGCCCCGACGTTCGGCGCATCCCTGCTGGAGATCCCCGTCTTCAAGAAGCTCACCGACATCGTCCTGAACATGCTGATCGACCAGGCCATCGGGGTGGTCCTGGGATGACCTCTCCCCTGCCCGAGCTGTACATCGGCGTCGACGTGGAGGCGGACGGGCCGATCCCCGGGCCGTACAGCATGATCTCGCTGGGCATGGCCGTGGCCGGTCGTCCGGACCTGACGTTCTACACCGAGCTGCGTCCCATCTCCGACGAGTTCGTGCCGGCCGCGCTGGCCGTGTCCGGCCTGGACCGGGACCGGCTGCTCCGCGAGGCGCCCACCGCGCCGGACGCGATGGCGTCGGCGGCGGCCTGGGTCAACGGGCTGCGCCGGATCGGCCGTCCGGTCTTCCTCGCCGCGCCCGCCGTCTGGGACGGCATGTTCGTCCACTGGTACTTCGTACGCTTCGTCGGCCACAGCCCGTTCGGCGCCACCGGCTCCGGCGTCGACCTGCGCAGCTACTGGATGGGGCTGACCGGCAGCGAGTGGGTCCAGACCCGCAAGGGCAAGATCAAGCATGAGCTGGGTCTGCACGACGTGCCGCACACCCACCACGCCGGCGAGGACGCCGCCGAACTGGCCCAGGTCTTCGACGCCGTGCTGCGCCGCCGGCAGTCGGGTGACACGGCATGACCGGACGGCGGGACCTGCCCGACGGGGCCACGACGGCCGCCCGGGGCATCGTGGCGCAGGCCGCCCGGAGCATGATGCGGCGGGCCGACGACGTGGCGGGCGAGACGGCCGAGGCGGCGACCACCCGGGCCGCCCGGCGGATCCCGCAGGGCTTCACCGAACGGCAGTGGACCCGGTTCGCCCGAGGCGCCCGGCAGACCCAGCGGCAGGCCGGTCTTCCGGACGGCGACCTGGTCGCCCACGGCAGCCGCGTACGCGGCACCGCCCGCCCGGACTCCGACATCGACGTGGCGCTCATCGTCGACGACAAGACCTTCTTCGACCTGGCCGAGCGCTCCCTGTCCCGGGCACCGGACGGGACCCGGCTGCGCAAGACGATGCTGCGCCGGATCAACGAGAACGGTCAGCTCGCCAGCTTCGACCTGGGCACCGACTTCACCCATCTGCGTCGCGAACTCATGGACACGCATGTGCCGCACAAGGTGCAGTTCTCCGTGCTGCGCCGGGGCGGCAAGTTCGACAACGGCCCGTTCCTCCCGCTCGATTGAGCGGTCCGGCATCTGGCAAGGTGGCACACGTGCAGACGACGTTGCAGTTCCTCATCATGGTCGACGGCCCGTTGACGGCGGCGGAGCTGCTCGACCTGATCCGCACCCGGCTGCCCGACGCGGTGCCCTACCGCCGGGACTCGGTGGACGTGCGGGGCAACCTGCTGGAGATCAACCCCAACGAGGACGCCGACCCGCGGCTCGCCGCCACCGACGAGGACGACTACCTCTACTTCCGGTGGCGGGTGGAGCTGACCCCGATGGACAGGGCGGTCGACGAGGCGCACCAGATCGCCCTCGCCCGGGAGCTGCTGCGATCCATCAAGGGGCCGCAGGTGCGGGCGACCGTGTGCGCCGCGTTCGAGGATCGGGTCTGACCGACGCTCAGCGAAGCAGGCGGGGCGCGATGACCGCCTCCCGCACACTGCCGTCCGCGCTGCGACTCACCTCGTACGCCGAGACACCCTCGCGGTCGGCGACCGCCTCGACGAGCCGGGTCCCCCGGTAGACGAGGCCGACCCCGTCGTCGGTGCAGTGGCTGGTCGGTAGCGTCCCGTCGCCGACCAGCCCGTGCATCAACGGTCGGCGCTGGGCCTCGCTGTCGTAGTGCACGCCGTTGCCGTACGGCAGCCAGCCCAGCGCCTCCGTGTAGCCCCGCAGGCGGGGACCGAAGCTGTCGGTGGCACCGCCTACGTGCCAGCAGATCGAACCGGCCGAGACGCCCGCCAACACCACCCCGGCCTGCCAGCACTCGTGCAGGATCTCGTCGAGCCCGTGCACCCGCCACACCGCGACGAGGTTGGCGACGCTGCCGCCGCCGACCCAGATCACGTCCTGGGCGAGCAGGTGGGCGCGGACGTCGTCGACGTTCGGCATCGGGAACAGCGCGAGGTGGGACAGGTGGAACCGCGTGTCGGCGAACGCTCCGTAGACGGCCGTGAACGAGGTGGGCTGGTCGCCGACGGCCTGCCCGAGGTAGCAGATCCGCGGCTGTGGCCCGGCCTCGGCCAACTCGGCGGCCAACTCGAAGATCGGGCCGGGACGCAGATCGGCGGGCCCTCGGTCACCTCGGAAGAAGCCCATGCTGGTGGCGAGGATTGTGGGTTCACTGGCGGGCATGGGAGATCCTTCCGTCGGCGCGGTACGCCGTACCATCCTGCCGCGCTCAGCCGGCCCGGCGCTGGCGGGGAATGTGGGCGGGCTGCCCGCCGGTCGGGTCGGCGGTGCTCGGCGCCCCGGGAGAGATCGTCTGCGCGTCGGGCCGGCACCTCGCCGCGGTGGCTCCGGCGCGAGGCTCGACCTCCCCGGGGGGCAGGTCGTCGAACGGCCGCTCGGTCGCGGGCAGTTGAGCGGCAGCGGCGCGGGGCAGGGTGAACTGGTCCGCTGCCGCCGGGCCGGCGGAGACCGACTCGCGCAGCATCCAGCGCACCTCGTCGGCCGTCCAGCCGAGCCCCGGGCGGGCGGCGATCTCACCGATGAGCCGCCGGCCGACTGTCGTGTCGTCGTCGTAGAAGCGCATGCACCAGTGATGCGTCCACATGCCGAGCGCGCGCAGGCCCGCGTCGTCGAGCGACCGGACCAGCCGACCGCAGGCGGTGTCGACGAACGGCTCCGCCTCGTCGGCGGACCGGTCCCGCTCGATGGCGCCCACGGCGGCCGGCGCGACGGCCCGCATCCGGCGGTAGAAGGACTGCGCCACCGCGCGGGGCAACGGAGGGAACGAGCCCTGTGTCGACGCCGCCACCCAACCCGCAACGCTCGTCATCGCCGCCCCCCCTTCTTGAGTTGGTGGCGCGACGCTACCCGGCGGGACCGACACTTCCGGGCGGAAATCCCCCACCCCGCCCTCTTTCCCCTGGTGATCAAGAGCTTCGCGTCACGCGGCACGGCGTGTCGTGACGCGAACCTCTTGATCACCGCGCGCGGAATGGGGGCGGGCTGTCAGGTCCGAATCCCGCCAGCCGAGGGCTCTGCCAGCGGGGCATCATCGGTGATGTGGAGATGGACTTCGAGCGGTGCTACCGGGCGGTGGACAGTCGTGACCAGCGGTTCGACGGCTGGTTCTACACCGGTGTGACGTCGACGGGGATCTACTGCCGGCCGTCCTGCCCGGCGGTCACCCCCAAGCGGCAGAACGTCCGGTTCTTTCCGTCGGCCGCCGCCGCACAGGGCGCCGGGTTGCGTGCCTGCCGCCGCTGCCGCCCGGACGCCGCGCCCGGCTCGCCCCAGTGGGACGTCCGCGCCGACGTGGTGGGCCGGGCGATGCGCCTGATCGCCGACGGGGTGGTCGACCGGGACGGCGTACCGGGGCTGGCTGCCCGCCTGGGCTACACCGAGCGGCACCTGCACCGGATGCTGCGCGCCGAGATGGGCGCCGGACCACTTGCGCTGGCCCGTGCACAGCGCGCACAGACCGCCCGGATCCTGATCGAGACGACGGGCCTGGGAATGGCCGAGATCGCGTTCGCCGCCGGCTTCGGCAGTGTGCGGCAGTTCAACGACACGGTCCGCGAGGTGTACGCGACCGCCCCCTCCGAGCTGCGGACGGCGCGCGGCCGACACCTGGCGGCGGTCGGGGCGGGGACGATCACGCTCCGGCTGGCGTACCGTCCGCCGTTGCACGCCCGCGCTCTGCTGGACTTCCTCGCGGTGCGCGCGCTGCCCGCTGTGGAGGAGGTACGCGACGGGACGTACCACCGGGGGTTGCGGTTGCCGCACGGCCCCGGCCAGGTGGCCCTGACCCCGGCGGACGGGCACGTCTCGGCGACGCTGCGCCTGACCGACCTCCGCGACCTCGCGCCGGCGGTGGCGCGCTGCCGCCGGCTTCTCGACCTGGACGCGGACCCGGAGGCCGTCGACGCCACGCTGGCGGCGGACCCGGCCCTGGCCCCGGCGGTGGCCGCCGAGCCCGGCATCCGCGTCCCCCGTGCGGTGGACGGCTTCGAGATGGCCGTACGCGCGATCGTGGGCCAGCAGGTCTCGGTGGGTTCCGCCCGCACCACACTGACCCGCCTCCTGTCCAGCCGTGCCGATCATGAAGTTGTTGCCACCGAGGACGGCGTGTCGCGACAACAACTTCATGATCAACGCAGTGAGCTGCGGGGGTTTCTCACGCCGGAGGAGGTCTTGGGGGTGCCGGAGGGCGCTTTCGGGATGCCGGTGCGGCGGCGGGAGACCATTCTCGGGCTTGCCCGCGCCGTCCTGGACGGGACTGTGGACCTGGCGCCGGGCGGGGACCGGGAGGAGACCGCGCGGCGGCTGCTCGCGTTGCCCGGCATCGGCCCGTGGACCGCCAGCTACCTCGCCATGCGGGCCCTCGGCGACCCGGACGTCCTCCTCGACACCGACCTCGCGATCCGCCGGGGCGCAGCAGCGCTCGGCCTGCCCGAGGACACCCTCCACGCGCACGCCGAACGGTGGCGCCCCTGGCGGTCCTACGCCACGATCAGACTCTGGAGAGCGGCATGAACATCGACAGCGCCGTACTGACCACTCCGACCGGCCCACTCAGCATCCTCGCCGACAGCGACGGTCAGGTCCTGGCGGCCGGTTTCACCCCGGACGCCGAGGCTCTGCTGCCCCTGATCCACCCGACCCTGCGGGCTTCGGTACGGCAACGCGCCGACCTCGGACCGACCACCGGGGCCGTCCGGTCCTACCTGGACGGGGACCTCACCGCCATCGACACGGTGCCGGTACGGCAGCACACCGGCGGCGAGTTCATGGCGCACGCCTGGCGGGTGCTGCGGGACGTCCCGCCGGGCGCCCCGGTCACCTACACGGGATACGCGGCGCTGGCCGGCCGGCCACCGGCGGTGCGGGCCGCGGCGGCCGCCTGCGCGCGCAACGCCGCGGCGCTCTTCGTGCCCTGCCACCGGGTGCTGCGGACCGACGGGAGCCTCGGCGGCTACCGCTGGGGGCTGGACGTGAAGAAGTGGCTTCTCGGTCATGAGCGGCGGTTGACGGCAAGCTGACAACTACACGGGCACCCAATGACGCTACCGTCGGGTAGTGCCTGTGGAGAGCGACGGCGACCGGGCCGCCCGGGTCGCCGCGGGCCGCCACCCCGTGCACAACCTCTGGCGGCTACGCCGCTACCTGCGCCCGTACTCCACCGAGTTCGCCTGGTTGCTGGTCGCCGGGCTGGCCGGCACGGCCGCCGGGATCGCCGTACCCCTGGTGGTGCAGCGGGTGGTGGACGGGCCGGTGGCCCGCCACGACCCCGCCGGTCTGCTCCAGCTCGGCGGCCTGGCGCTGCTGCTCGGCGTGGTCGAGGCGGTGCTCATCTTCATCCGCCGGTGGGTGCAGTCGTCCTCGGCGGTCGGGATGGAGGCCGCGCTACGCGCCGACGTCTACGCGCACCTGCAGCGGCTGCCGGCCAGTTTCCACGACCGCTGGCAGTCCGGCCAACTGCTCTCCCGGATCACCAGCGACCTGTCGGTGATCCGCCGGTTCCTGTCGTTCGGTGTCTTCTTCCTGGTGCTCAACCTGACCACCTACGTGGTGGTGGTACTGCTGCTGATCCACCTGCACGCGGCACTCGGGCTGCTGGTCGCGGCCAGCGCGGTGCCCCTGCTGCTGATCACCCGCCGGTTCGGTCGGCACTACCACATTGCGTCCCGACGGATGCAGGACCAGCAGGGCGATGTGGCGACGCTTGTCGAGGAGACCGCGCAGGGCCTGCGCACCATGAAGGCGTACGGGCGGGGGCCGGAGCTGGCCGCCCGCTTCGCCGACGGGGCCCGCACGCTGCACGACACCGGGGTGGGCAAGGGTCGACTCCTGGCGAACACCGCGGCGCTGCTCGACCTGGTGCCCAACCTGACTCTGGGCGTGGTGCTGGTGGCCGGGGCGGCAGCCGCCGCGCGCGGGGTGCTCACCATCGGCGAACTGGTGGCGTTCGCCAGCCTCCAACTGATGCTCATCTGGCCGGTGCAGTCACTGGGCTGGATCATCGCCAACGGCCAGGAGGCGGCCACCGCCGCGGACCGTGTCCAGGAGGTGCTGGACACTCCGCCGCAGATCGTGGACGCTCCCGACGCGCTCGCGTTGACCCGCGACGCGGTGCAGGGCCGGCTCCGCTTCGAGCGGGTCGCCTTCCGTTACCCCGGCGCCGCGACGGGCGTCCTGCACGAGATCGACCTGACCATCGAGCCGGGTGAGACGCTCGCCCTGGTCGGGGCCACCGGCTGCGGCAAGAGCACGCTGCTCTCCCTGGTGCCCCGACTGCACGAGGTGACCGGCGGCCGGATCACCCTCGACGGGCACGACCTGCGCGAACTGCGGCTGGCCTCGCTGCGCCGACTGGTCGGGGTGGCGTTCGAGGAACCCACCCTCTTCTCCATGTCGGTCTGGGAGAACCTCACCCTGGGCCACCCGGACGCCGGCGACGACGAGGTCCGCGCGGCCCTCGCGCTGGCGCAGGCCGACTTCGCGTACGACCTGCCGTGGGGTCTGGCCACCCGGGTGGGTGAGCAGGGGTTGTCCCTCTCCGGCGGTCAGCGGCAGCGGCTGGCGCTGGCGCGGGCGGTGCTCGGTCGCCCGGCGCTGCTGGTGCTCGACGACCCGCTGTCCGCCCTCGACGTGCACACCGAGGCGCTGGTCGAGGCGGCGCTGCGCCAGGTGTTGCGTGCCAGCACCGCGCTCCTGGTGGTGCACCGGCCGTCGACGATCGCGTTGGCCGACCGTGTGGCCCTGCTCGACGGTGGACGGATCACCGCGATCGGCCGGCACTCGGAACTGCTCGCCGACGTGCCCGCCTACCGCGCGTTGCTCGCCGCCGAGCCAGCACCGGCACGACCGGCATCCGCCGGCGCCGCGGAACCACCCCCCGCGCAACCGGCTCCGCCGCAATCGACCGCCGCTCAATCGGCCGCCGCCCGCGCGGGCGGTACCGAACCCGGGCGCACCGGGCCGGCGGGGCCCGGCGCGTCCGCATCGGACGGCTGGGGGTTGGTGCGCTCGTGACCTCCCCGGAGCAGGTCGACCCGCCTTCCGAGAGGGGGCCGGAGCTGACCCGATGGCGGGGAACGGCCACCGACCCGGAGGCCGACCGGAGTCGGGCCGAGGAGAGCACACCGGAGGCGGTCGCCCGGCTGCGCCGACACAGCCGTGCCCTGCTGGCCGACCTGCTGCGCCCGCACCGGGGGCGACTCGCCGCGGCGGTCGGCCTGCTGCTGGCGCAGAACGCCGCCGCGATGGCCGGCCCCTACCTGGTGATGGTCGGCATCGACCGGGCCATCGCCCCGCTGCGCGCCGGAGACCCCACCCCGATTGTCGCCGTCGCCGGGGCGTTCGTCGTCGCCACCGTGACGGAGTACGCGGCCCGGCGCGGCTTCCTCACCCTCTCCGCCCGCATCGGCCAGGCCGTCCTGCTGGACCTGCGGCAGCGGGTGTTCGGGCACTTCCTGCGACTGTCCGTGGGCTTCCACGAGCGGTACACGTCGGGCCGGATGGTGTCCCGCCTGACCAGCGACCTGGACTCCATCGCCGAACTGGTCGACGGTGGGATCGACAGCCTGGTGCTGGCCGCGCTGTCGATCCTGTCGGTGGCCGCCATCCTGCTCTGGCTGGACCTGCCGTTGGCCGCGGTGACGCTGCTCGCGTTCCCGTTCCTGTTCTGTCTCTCGCGTTGGTTCGCACGGGCGTCGGCCACCGCCTACCGGCGGACCAGGGAAGCCGTCGCGCTGGTCATCGTGCACTTCGTCGAATCGATGCGGGGCATCCGCGCGGTGCAGACGTTCCGCCGGGAGCCCCGCAACCAGCGGATCTTCGTGACGCTCGGGGACGACTACCGGCGCGCCAGCCTGGACGCGTTCCGGCTGATCGCCACATACTCGCCGGCGATCAAGTTGGTCGGCAACGTGACCGTCGCGGTCGTGCTCTGCTATGGCGGATGGCGGGTGCTCGGCGGGCGGACCGAGGTGGGGGTGCTCGCCGCGTTCCTGCTCTACCTACGGCGCTTCTTCGAGCCGATGCAGGAGCTGAGCCAGTTCTACAACTCGTTGCAGTCGGCGACGGCGGCGCTGGAGAAGCTGGCCGGGGTGCTCGACGAGCGGCCCTCCGTCGCCGAACCGGCCCGGCCGGTGCCGCTGCCCCGCGGTCCCGGTCACGGCGAGCTGACCTTCCGGGACGTCTCGTTCGGCTACCGTGCCGACACGCCCATCCTCGCCGGGTTGCACCTGCGGGTGCCGGCCGGGCAGACGGTCGCGCTGATCGGGCCGACCGGGGCGGGCAAGTCGACGATCGCCAAGCTGGTGGCCCGGTTCCACGACCCGGACACCGGCACGGTCCTGCTGGACGGGATCGACCTGCGCGCGGTGCGCGACGCCGACCTGCGCCGCGCCGTGGTGCTCGTGACCCAGGAGAACCACCTGTTCAGCGGCACGGTGGCGGAGAACATCCGGTTCGGCCGGCCGGGCGCCGACGACGCCGAGGTGCGGGCCGCCGCAGAGGCGATCGGCGCGCACGACTTCATCGCCGCGCTGCCCGACGGGTACGCCACGCAGGTGCACCGACGCGGCGGCCGGCTCTCCGCCGGGCAGCGGCAACTGGTCGCGTTCGCCCGGGCGTTCCTGGCCGACCCGACCGTGCTGATCCTCGACGAGGCGACGTCGTCGCTGGACGTGCCGACGGAACGGCTGGTGCAGCGGGCGCTCGGCACCATCCTGCGGGACCGGACGGCGCTGGTGATCGCACACCGCCTCTCCACTGTGGAAACCGCCGAACGGGTGCTCGTCGTCGACGACGGGCAGGTCGTCGAGGACGGCCCGCCGGCCGTGCTGGTCGGGTCCGGCGGCCGGTACGCGGCCCTGCACCGACAGTGGCGCGACTCGCTCGTGTAGGACCGGCGATACGCAACTCCGTGGCCCGGCACCCTGCTGATGCCTACGATCGGCAGATGACCCATACGGCGAGGACGGCCCGCGCCGGCGTTCCCGAGCGTCCCAGTCTGGACGGGCTCGAGGAGCGCTGGGCGCAGCGCTGGCAGGAGGAGGGCACGTACGCGTTCGACCGTTCGAAGAAGCGGGCCGACGTGTACTCCATCGACACGCCGCCGCCGACCGTATCGGGCGAGCTGCACATGGGGCACGTCTTCTCGTACACGCACACCGATACCGTCGCGCGTTACCAGCGGATGCGCGGCAAGGCGGTCTTCTACCCCATCGGCTGGGACGACAACGGGCTGCCCACCGAACGTCGCGTGCAGAACGTGTACGGGGTGCGCTGCGATCCGGCGTTGGCGTACGACCCGGTGTGGCGGCCCCCGGCCACCCCTGTCGACGACGCCGCACGCCGCGATCCGACGCCGATCTCGCGGCGCAACTTCATCGAGTTGTGCGAGCGGCTGACGGTCGCCGACGAGCAGGTCTTCGAGGCCCTCTGGCGGCGGCTCGGGCTCTCGGTGGACTGGTCCCTGACGTACACGACGATCGGTCCGATGGCCCGCGCCACCAGCCAGCGGGCGTTCGTGCGCAACCTGCGCCGGGGTGAGGCGTACCAGGCGGAGGCGCCGACGCTGTGGGACGTCGGCTTCGCCACCGCGGTCGCGCAGGCCGAGTTGGAGGACCGGGAACGTCCCGGCGCCTACCACCGGCTGCGGTTCGTCGGGCCCGGTGGGCGCGACGTGCTCATCGACACCACCCGGCCGGAGCTGCTGCCGGCGTGCGTCGCGCTGGTCTGCCACCCCGACGACGAGCGGTACGCCGACCTGGTGGGCGCGACCGTGCGCAGCCCGCTGTTCGACGTCGAGGTGCCGGTGCGTGCCCATCCGCTCGCCGATCCCGCGAAGGGCACCGGCGTGGCGATGGTCTGCACGTTCGGCGACCTCGCCGACGTGACCTGGTGGCGGGATCTCGACCTCGACACCCGGGTGGTCGTGGGCCGCGACGGCCGGCTGGTTCCGGAGCCGCCGGCCGGTGTGCCCGCGGGGCCGTACGCGGCGCTGGCCGGGCAGACCGTCAACGGGGCCCGGCGGCAGATCGTCGGGATGCTGGCCGACGCGGGTGACCTGGTCGGCGAGCCGCGTCCGGTGACCCATCCGGTGAAGTTCTACGAACGCGGTGACCGGCCACTGGAGATCGTCTCGACCCGGCAGTGGTACCTGCGCAACGGCGGACGCGACGCCGACCTGCGGGCGACGCTGCTGGCCCGGGGCGCGGAACTGCACTGGGTGCCGGCGCACATGAAGCACCGCTACGACAACTGGGTGGGCGGCCTGACCGGTGACTGGCTGGTGAGCCGGCAGCGCTTCTTCGGAGTGCCGGTGCCGGTGTGGTACCGGCTCGACGACACTGGCGAACCGGACTGGGCCCACCCTCTCACGCCGGACGAGTCGGCGCTGCCGGTCGACCCGTCCAGTGACCCGGCGCCCGGCTTCGACGAGTCGCAGCGCGGCCGACCGGGCGGTTTCATCGGCGACCCGGACGTGCTGGACACCTGGGCGACGTCGTCGCTGACCCCGCAGATCGTCGGCGGCTGGGAGACCGACCCCGATCTGTTCGCGCGGGTCTTTCCGATGGACCTCCGCCCGCAGGGACAGGAGATCATCCGGACCTGGCTGTTCGACAGCGTGGTCCGGTCGCACTTCGAGCACGGGGTGCTGCCCTGGCGGGACACCGTGCTGTCGGGCTGGATCCTCGACCCGGACCACAAGAAGATGGCCAAGTCCAAGGGGAACGTGGTCACCCCGCTCGCGCTGCTGGAGCAGCACGGCTCGGACGCGGTGCGCTACTGGGCGGCCAGCGGCAAGCCCGGCATGGACCTGGCCTTCGACCCGGCGCAGATCAAGGTGGGCCGCCGGCTGGCCACCAAACTGCTCAACGCGTCGAAGTTCGCGCTCGGCCTGGGCGCCGCGGAAGCGCTGCGCGCGGTGGCGACCGCCCCGCTCGACCGGGCCATGCTCGCCGAACTGGGCACGGTGGTCAGCGCCGCGAGCAGGGCCTTCGACGGGTACGACCACACGGCCGCCCTACAGGCCACCGAGGCGTTCTTCTGGCGGTTCTGCGACGACTACATCGAGTTGGTCAAGGAACGGGCGTACGGCACCGGAGCGGCGGCCGACTCGGCGCGAGCGGCGCTGGCCTCGGCGCTGTCGGTGCAGTTGCGGCTGTTCGCCCCGGTGCTGCCGTACGTCACGGAGGAGATCTGGTCGTGGTGGCGGTACGGGTCGGTGCACCGTGCGCCCTGGCCGACCACCTACGAGGTGGCCCGCACGATCGAGGGGACGGGCGAGCCCGCGCTGCTGCAGCTGGCCGGTGACGCGTTGGGGCAGGTGCGGCGGGCCAAGTCGGAGCGGAAACTGTCGATGAAGGCGGAGGTGCCGCTGGCCGAGGCGCTGGGCCCGGCGGCACTGTTGGAGCAGCTCACCCTCGTCGCCGACGACCTGCGGGCGGCCGGACGGATCGGCAAGCTCGACCTCCTGCCGGACCGCACCCCGGAACTCGTGATCGCCTGCGCCTTCTGACCGGAGTCCGCCGCCGCCCCCCCCCGGGGGCGGCGGCGGACCGGCCCTCACCAGCCGCGCAGGAAGCGCAGGCCGAGCAGGATGGCCACCACGGACGGCCCGACCAGCAGGGTGATCGCCTGGAGCCGGTACGGCATCCGGTGCCGGGTCAGCTCGCCCGCGTTACCCAGCACGATCACACCGGCCAGCATCATGAACGCGCCCCACCAGCCCGTCTCCAGGTGGATCACCCGGAGGTGGATCAGTTGCAGGGTCACACCGAGCAGCGCGCCGGTGAGCGCCAGCAGCGCCACCGCCCGGTGCAGACCACGGGCCAGAGGGTGTGCCGCCCGCCAGCCGTACGTGCCGGCGACCGCCAGGCAGGGCAGCACCACCATCAGCGGCCAGCCCTTCCCCATCGCCCCGAACATCAACAGCGCACCCACCACGAACGCCAGCGTTCCGACGCACGCGACGACGTAACCGGCGAAGGCACGACCGCCGCCGCGCGCCAGCAGTGGCCCGCCGCTGGCCGCGATCAACGCGGCCGGGATCAGGATGAAGCCGGCCCACCAGTGGAACCGACCGCTGCCCTGGGCGGCCGTCGCGACCGTCGCGGACGCCAACCCGGCGACGGCCAGACTGGTCAGCCAGGGCCGGCTGCTCCGCGAGTACTGGTCAGCCAATGGTCTACGCTCCGCTTCGACACTCACTCCACCAGCCTCGGCCCTGGTCGCGGCCCGGTCCATCCGGCCAGCCCTACCCGTCGCCGGAGGGCTGGCCGCACCCGTACCGCCCTCAGCTCGTCTCGCCGGCCACGCTGAACGAACGCAGGCGGTCGATCGCCAGCACGGTGAAGCCGACGCTCACCAGCGCGGTCATCACCGCGGCGACCGGTACCGACACGCTGGCCTCCAGCAGCCCGCTCGGAGCGAGCCGGTCGGCGAGGGCGATCACGTACTGCTGGATGGAGAGCACCTTCGTGCCGCTGACGAAGTTGCCCAGCAACCCCTCCCAGATCAGCACGTAGACGAGACCGAGCAGCACCGGACGCCGGGTGACGAGGCTGAGCGCGAGGAACAGCGCCGAGTACGCCAGCGCGCCGAGCGCCGACGCGGCGGCGAGCGCCAGTCCGAGGCGTACCGAATCGGCAAGCACGCCCGCGACGTAGAGCGGCACCGCGACGGTGGCCGCGCTCACCCCGGCGGCGACCGCGAGCTTCGGCAGCACGATCTGCCAGCGCGGCAACGGCTTGGTGAGGATGTGCACCACCGTGCCGTCGTCGATCTCCGCGCCCAGCACGCCCGTGCCGATGATCAGGGCCACGACCGGCAGTACCACCGCCAGGCCGAGGCCGACCAGCACCGGCGGACCCCACTCGCGCGGGTCCACACCCAACGAACGGCAGAGGACGGCCAGGCCGAGCATGACCAACGGCAGGGGAAGCAGCAGCAGGAACCGACGCCGGCCGAACAGCCCGCGCGCGGTGATCCAGGTAATGGTCGACATGTCATCTTCCTTCGTTCGTGACTGCGGGGCTCACTCGCTGCGCTCGTTCACTCCTCGCACTCACGGGTCAGGCCTCCACGAGGTAGGAGAAGACGCTCTCCAGGGACTCGTCGGACGGCACCAGCTGACGCACCCGGATGCCCTTCTGCAGGGCGATCCGGGGCAGCGCCCGGGTGAAGGCGCCGTAGTCGCCGGCGCGCACGGTCAGGCCGCTACGGTCCAGCTCGACACCGCTCACCGACGCCTCGGCGATCAGCGCGACGGCAAGCGCCCGATCGTCGGTGGAGCGCACCGCGAAGACGTGCGGCCGGTTGGTCATGAGCCGACGGATGGTCCGGAAGTCGCCGGAGGCGGCCAACCGACCCGCCACCATCACCTGCACCGTGCCGGAGACCTGCTCGACCTCCTCCAGGATGTGCGAGCTGAACAGGATCGTCCGCCCGGAGTCGCCCAGGGAGTGCAGCAACTCCATCATGTGCAGCCGCTGGCGCGGGTCCATCCCGTTGAACGGCTCGTCGAGCAGCAGCACCTGCGGGTCGTGCACCAGCGCGGCGGCCACCCGGGCACGCTGGCGCATGCCCTTGGAGTACGTGCCGATCCGGCGGTCCTGCGCCGACTCCAGCTCCACCAGGTCGATGGCCCGTCGGGCCGCCGCCGCCGGATCGGCCAGCCGGTGCAGCTTGGCGCTGGCGAGCACGAACTCGTACGCGGTGAGGAAGCTCTGCACCGCCTCCCGCTCGCTGACCAGGCCCAGCCGACGGTAGACGTCGGGGTTGCGCCAGGTCGGCTCGTCGTCGAGGGTCACCGTGCCCCGTGACGGGGAGAGGAATCCGGCCATCATGTGCAGCAGCGTGGTCTTGCCGGCGCCGTTCGGGCCGAGCAGACCGGTCACCCCGGGGCCGAGGGTCATGCTGATGTCGTTGACGGCCACCACGTTGCCGTACCACCGGGACACCCCGGTCAGGCTCAGCGTGCTGCTCATCAGGAGGCGACCTTCCGGTAGCGGGCCAGCAGGAGGGCGGTCGCGCCGGCGACCAGCAGCACCGCGACCAGGGCGTAGACCGGGCCGAATCCACCGATCGACGGGCCGCCCTGGTTGTCGGGGACCAGCAGGTCACCGAGCGACCAGATGCCCACCCCCTGCACCAGGGTGGAGGGCGAGGCCAGCCCCGCCAGCTCGTTCGCCGCACGGGACGGCAGGATGCTCAGCACGCCCACGATCGGGGTGGTCATCAGGAAGACCGCGACCACGCCACCGGCGGCGAACGCGCGCTTGCCGGTCATGGACGCGACCAGCAGGCCGACCGAGGCGAAGACCACCGCCCACAACCCGGCGTAGAGCAGCCCGGGGAGCAGGTCGAGCAGCTCGTTCCAGACGCCACGCAGCCCGTCCTTGGTGGTGAACGCGGCACCCAGGAACATCACCAGTTGCGGCCCACCGAGCAGCAGCCAGAGGCCGGTGACCAGCGCCAGCAACTTGGCGAGCGCGTAGTCGGCGCGCGGCAGCGGGCGGGAGAAGTACAGCGGCAGCACACCACTGCGCAGGTCCCGGGAGACCAGCTCCGGCGCGGCCACCGCGACGAAGAACAGGACCAGCCAGCTCATCGCGTCGGCGAACTGGGCGTACGTGGCGACCGACTCACCGAGCTGGCTGCGTACGGCGGCCAGGGCCACCGCGACCAGGGTGACGATGCCGATCACCAACCACGGGAAGATCTTGGCCTTGGCGCTGCGACCGAACCCGAAGATCGCGCGCAGCCCGTGCAGGTAGAGCGCGCCGAAGACGTGCCGGCGGCCCAGTCGAGGACCCTCGTAGCGCTGGTAGCCGATGTCGTGGATGACGCCGGTGGGCGTGGGCCGCACGGCGGATGACAGCTCAGGCATGGGTGAGCTCCCTCGTGGCGAAGAGTTCGGCCACCCGGTGCCGGCGCTGGTCCAGCCGGTGCAGCGGCAGGTCCAGTTCGGCGACCGCGCCGAGGATCAGGTCGTAGGTGCTGTCGTCGGCGAGCGGTACGAGCAGCAGTCGGCCGTCGCGCGCCACCGGCAGGTCGAGCGCGGCGAGTCGTGCGGCCAACTCCTCGGTGCCCTCGCTGACCTCCACGGCCAGCACGTCGGTGGCCGTGGTCATCGCGGAGATGTGGTCCGCGCGTAGCAGGCGCCCGCCGTCGATGGCGATCAGCGTGTCGCAGATGCGCTCCACCTCACCCAGCAGATGCGAGCACACCAGGACCGAGATGCCGAACTCGGTGCCGATCCGGTGCACGAGCGCCAGCATGGCGTCCCGCCCGGCCGGGTCCAGACCGTTTGTCGGCTCGTCCAGCAGCAGCAGGTCGGGGTCGTGCACCAGCGCCTGGGCCAGCTTGACCCGCTGCTTCATGCCCGTGGAGTAGCCGCCGACCGGCCGGTAGCGCTCCTCGTAGAGCCCGACGTGGCGCAGCGCCTCGGAGGCGCGCTCGCGGGCCACGGTGCGTGGCAGGCCGCTCATCCGACCGAGGTGGGTGACCAGCTCGGCGGCGGACAGGTCCGGTGGGAGGCAGTCGTGCTCGGGCATGTAGCCGACGCGGGCACGAACCGCCGCCGATTCGGTGGTCGGGTCGATGCCGAGCACCGAGACCTGACCACTGGTCGGGGCGATCAGGCCGAGCAGGATCTTGATCAAGGTGGATTTTCCGGCGCCATTCGCCCCCACCAGGCCAATGACCCCGGGCTCGACGGCGACGGTGAGGTCGGTGAGCGCGGTGACCCGACCTCCGTACGTCTTGGTGAGCGACTGGGTCGCGATCAGTGTCACAGGGCCAGCGTAGGGAGTCGATGCCCCCGGTCGACACCGGCGCGCCCCCGGAGCTCCCCTGATCCTCGCCGCGGCACACCCTAAGGGTCTCCGCACGTTTGCGCCGGTCCCGCGTTCGGTCAGACCCCGCCGCCGGAAAGTCCACTCCGGGGTGGCACGATTCACTTCCCGTTCACCGGGCGGTGTTCCGGGGGATATTCGACCGCCGACGCGGGAAGGATCGTGATGGTCGAGGTTGGCGTCCCCAAGGTGAGTGTCGTGGTGCCCGCGTACAACTGCGGACCCCACATCGAGAAGCTGGTGTCTTCGCTGCTGCGGCAGTCACTGCCGTCCGACGAGTTCGAGGCGATCTTCGTCGACGACGGATCCACCGACGACACAGGTGAGCGGCTGGACCGGCTCGCCGCCCAGCATCCGCACATCCACGTTGTGCACATCGAGAACTCGGGCTGGCCGTCGCGCCCGCGCAACCTCGGCATCGAGCGCGCCCGCGGCGAGTACGTCTTCTTCGCCGACGACGACGACTGGTTCGCCGACGAGGCGCTGGAGCGGCTCTACGACTGTGCGAAGACGTACGACGCGGATCTCGTGATCGGCAAGATGGCCGGGCACGGACGCGGCGTACCCCGGGAGCTGTTCCGCAAGAACCGCTTCGACGCCACGCTGGAGAACGCCCCGCTGATCGACAGCCTGACCTGCCACAAGTTGTTCCGCCGTTCCTTCCTCAACGAGCACGGGCTGCGGTTCCCGGAGGGCGGCAAGCGGCGGCTGGAGGACCATTCCCTGGTCGTGCGGGCCTACTTCGCGTCCCGCCGCACCTGCGTGCTGTCCGACTACACCTGCTACCACCACGCGCAGCGGACCGATGCCCGCAACGTGACCGCCGCGCGGTTGGAGCCGTCGAGCTACTTCGCGAGCGTGCGCGACGCGCTGGACGTCGTCGACGCCCACACCGAGCCGGGGCCGCTGCGCGACCGGCTGCACCGGCGGTGGCTGCGCAACGAGATGATCAACCGGCTGCGCGGCAAGCGGCTGTTGGACGCTCCCGAGGACTGGGTGGACCAGGTCGCCGGCGAGGTCCAGAAGATCATTCAGGAGCGGTTCGCCCCCGGGGTCGCCGCAGGCCTGCCGCCGTTGCAGCGGGCCGTGGCCTACCTGGTCGAGCGGGGCCGGGTCGAGGACCTTCGGCGGTTGGCCCGCTGGGAGGCGGGCATCGCCGGGCACGGCAGGATCGACGCGCTCGAGCCGGAAGAGCACGCCGTCACGGTGAGCGTGGCCGCCGAACTGCGCTCCGCGAACCACCCGATCGGCTTCCGCGCCGACGACGGGCGCGACGTGCTCGTACTCCCGGTCGACGAGATCTCGCCCGACGTGCTCGACTCCACCACGCAGGTCCGTAAGGCTCGTCTGGACGTGGTCGCCCGCCGCCGGGAGACCGGCGACGAGATCTTCCTGCCGGTGACGTTCCAGATCGAGCGGGTCGCCGGCCCGGGCGGCGCGGAGACGGTCCACCTGGTGCACCGCGCCACCACCACGATCGATTTCCGGACCCTCAACGGTGGTCGCACGCGGGGTAGTTGGCTCCTCAAGGCACGGATCACCAACGCCGGATGGACCGAGGACGCGCGATTGCCGCTGCTCTTCATCTGCCCGGCCGACGGCGCGGCACCGCGTATCCGTGACGAGCGGAAGGTCTGGAACTGGCTGCGATCGGCGGTGGGTCGCCGGGTACGACGCTGACTCGACCGCTCGGGTCGTGGAGTGGCGGCCTCGACCGATCGACCGTCGGCTGCGAAACTGTGTGCCGGTCAGCGAGTGGGGGGTGTGGATGAGCAACGGCTGGGTGCTGCCCGACGAGGTGCTCCGGGACGCGCCGGCGTACACGCCGCGTCCCGGTGAGCTGGCGGATCTGGAGCTGCTGCTGACCGGCGCGTACGCCCCCCTGACCGGCTTCATGACCCGCGCCGACCTGGTGTCGGTGAGTCGACGCGGCCGGCTGGCCGACGGCACGCCGTGGCAGGTTCCGGTGACCCTGCAGGTGCCGGCCGCGCTGGCGCAGGGCTTCGACCCGCGCGACGAAGCCCGTCGGGCTCTGGTGCTGACCGACGGGGAGGGCGCCCCGGCGGCCGCCCTCGACGTGGCGGACGTCTGGCAGGTGCGCGAGGGCGTCGCGGGCCTGGGCGGTGCCCTCCGTCGGCTCGGCGACGGCACGCACGGTCCCTTCCAACGGCTGCGCCGCAGCCCCGAGGAGGTCCGCGCGCTGCTGCCCCCGGGGCGGGTGCTCGGGGTCATCGCCGACCGTCCGCTGCACCGGCCGCAGCTCGCCCAGATCGCACACGCCGCCCGTACCCTCGCCGCCCACCTGCTGGTGATGATCCCGATCGGCGAGGGCGGTGTGGGCGGCCTCGCCCCGGAGGCGCTGGTGCGCACGATCTTCGCCGCCCGGGACCGGATGCCTCCGGCCACCCTGGTCGGGGTGCCGTTGTCGCACCGCCGGGACGAGATCAGCGACGCTCTGCTGCGGGCCCGGGTGTCCGCCGCGTACGGGGTCACCCACCTGCTCTCCACCGGGGAGATGCTTTCCGGCGCGGGTCTGCGGGTGCTGGTGCCCCGCGAGCTGGCGTACGACAACCGCGACGGGCAGTGGCGCTGGCGGGAGGACATTCCACCGCGTAACCGTCGCCTCGCGCTGACCCAGGACGAGATCGACGACCTGCTCGACCGCGGTTTCCCGCTGCCCGAGTGGCACACCCCTCCGGCCGTGGCGAAGGAGCTGGCCCGGGCCCGACCGCCGCGCCGGCACCGGGGGCTCGTGGTGTTCCTGACCGGCCTCTCCGGCTCCGGCAAGTCCACCGTCGCGCGGGGTCTGGCCGACGCGTTGCGGGAGAACGGCGACCGGACGGTGACCCTCCTCGACGGCGACGTGGTACGCCGGGAGCTCTCCGCCGGGCTCAGTTTCAGCAAGGCCGACCGGGATCTCAACGTCCGCCGGATCGGCTGGGTGGCGGCCGAGATCGCCCGGCATCACGGTGTGGGCATCTGTTGCCCGATCGCCCCGTACGCCGCAGCCCGCGCCACGGCCCGGGAGATGGCCCTGGCCGCCGGGGCGGGCTTCGTGCTGGTGCACGTCGCGACTCCGCTCGAGGTGTGCGAGCAGCGGGACCGCAAGGGCCTGTACGCGCGAGCCCGTGCCGGTCTGCTGACCGGCATGACCGGCATCGACGACCCATACGAGGAGCCGACGGACGCGGACCTGGTGCTGGACACCACCCATGTGAGCGTCGCGGAGGCGGTGCAGGCCGTCCTCGACCACCTGACCGAGACCGGCTGGGTGGAGTTGAAGATCCAGTCCGCCTGAGTCGACGCACCACCCCTTTTCTTCCGCCGCTGCCGGGTACGCGCTAGTGTTCATCTTTGTTGGAACACGTTCGACCACGTGAGAGTACGTGGACCCCGGGGAGGCACGGCGGATGCTCGCTCGACAGCGGCAGTCGGCCATCCTGGATCGGGTCCGAGCCGCTGGCGGTGTCCGGGTGACCGACCTGGCGACCGAGTTCGGCGTCTCCGACATGACCATCCGCCGCGATCTGGAGACGCTGCACGAGCGCGGCCTGCTGGCCAAGGTGCACGGCGGGGCGACCGCGTCCGGTCCCGGCTCGACCGACGAGCCGGGGTTTCACGCCAAGTCCGTCCGACAACTGCCGGAGAAGGCCGCCATCGCGGACCGGGCGGCGCTGCTGGTCCGGCCCGGCGCGGCGGTCGCTCTCTCCGCCGGCACCACCACCGCCGAACTGGCCCGCCGACTGGTGGACGTCCCGGGCCTGACCGTGGTGACCAACTCGCTGCCGGTGGCCGAGATCCTGCACGCCGGGGGCCGGCCCGACCAGACGGTGGTGCTCACCGGCGGCGTGCGGACGCCGTCGGACGCGCTGGTCGGCCCGCTCGCGGTGGCCGCCGTCCGGCGGCTGCACCTCGACCTGCTCTTCCTCGGCGTGCACGGCATCACCGAGCGCGCCGGCTTCACCACACCGAACCTGATGGAAGCCGAGATCGACAGGGCGTTGGTCGCCGCAGCCGACCAACTGGTGGTGCTCGCCGACCACACGAAGTGGGGCACGGTCGGCATCTCCTCGATCGTCGAGCTGGCGGCAGCCCAGGTACTGGTCAGCGACGAGGCGTTGCCTCCGCCCGCGCGACGGGTACTCGGCGAACAGGTGGGCCAACTGATCATGGTTAAGGCGACGAGGGCGGGCCGCGCGACGCGCACGCCGACGAGTGAGGGGACGGCGCCGTGAAGCGCACCGCGATCGACCTGGCCGACGGCCGGGAGCTGATCTACTTCGACGAGGACGACGCCGCCGTCCGCGACCAGCCAGACCGCCGCGACCTGCCGCCGCCGCCACCCGCGTCGCAACTGCGCTACGACCCGCTGACCGACGAGTGGGTGGCGGTGGCCGTGCACCGGCAGACCCGTACCTTCCTGCCGCCCGCCAACGAGTGCCCGCTCGACCCGTCCGTGGGCGACCGACTGACCGAGATCCCCGCGCCGGACTACGACGTGGTGGTCTTCGAGAACCGGTTCCCCTCGCTGAGCGGCCGGGTCGCCGACGAGCCCGGCGAGATCACCCCGTTCACGCCGGTCCGGCCGGGCGTGGGTCGGTGCGAGGTGGTCTGCTTCACCTCCGACCACAACGCCTCCTTCGCCAGCCTCCCGCCGCGTCGCGTCCGCACGGTCCTGGACGCGCTCGCCGACCGGACCGAGGTGCTCGGCGAACTGCCCGGGGTGGAGCAGGTGTTCTGCTTCGAGAACCGGGGCGTCGAGATCGGCGTGACGCTGCACCACCCGCACGGGCAGATCTACGCGTACCCCTTCGTGACGCCGCGCACCCGGGCGTTGCTGGCGGCGGCCCGCCGGCACGCCGAGCGGACCGGCGGCAACCTGTACGCGGACGTGCTGGCCGCCGAGCGCGCGGCCGGCGACCGGGTCGTCACCGAGAACGAGCACTGGACGGCGTTCGTGCCGGCGGCGGCCCGCTGGCCGTTCGAGGTGCACGTCGCGCCGCGGCGCGTGGTGCCGGACATCCCGGCGCTCGCCGACGACGAGCGGGAGGCCTTCGGGCCGCTCTACCTGGATCTGCTGCGCCGCTTCGACGGGCTGTTCGACATGCCGATGCCCTACATCGCGGCGTGGCACCAGGCGCCGGTGCGGATCGACCGCGAGCTGGGCCACCTGCACCTTCAGCTGTTCAGCATCCGGCGCGCCAAGGACAAGCTGAAGTACCTGGCCGGCTCAGAGTCGGGGATGGGCGTCTTCATCAACGACATCGCCCCCGAACGCGCCGCCGAACTGCTCCGCGCCGCCTGACCGGGCCGCCGGGGCTTCCGCGCGTCGGCCGGCTGCTCGAGCGTGGGGGCTGGGAAACAGGGCGCGGGGGGCCCGGGACAGGGCCCCCCGCAGGGAAGGGACGGCTGGCTGTGCTCGACACAGCCGGGAAGGCTGGCTGATCGGCACGCACACCGCGGTCGACCGCGGTCGACCGCGGTCGACCTTCCGGACGCGACTGGCATCTCGTCCACCCTGGTCAACGAGACGTGCCGGGCCGGGGTGACGCCGCAGGCGTGTCGCCCGCCGGACACAGCGGAGCCCGCCGGCGGGTGCCGACGGGCTCCGGTGCTGGTGCTGTCGAATCAGGCGGAGAGCCGGCGGGCCAGGTTCTCGTCGAGCGCGTTCATGAACTCGTCGGTGGTCAGCCACGGGGCGTCGCGCGAGATGAGCAGCGCGAGGTCCTTGGTCATCTGGCCGCCCTCGACGGTGTCGATGATGACCTGCTCCAGGGTGTTGGCGAACTCGGTGACCGCCGGCGTGCCGTCCAGCTTGCCCCGGTGGGCCAGGCCCCGGGTCCAGGCGTAGATCGAGGCGATCGGGTTGGTCGAGGTCTTCTCGCCCTTCTGGTACTGCCGGTAGTGCCGGGTGACAGTTCCGTGCGCGGCCTCGGCCTCGACGGTACGGCCGTCCGGGGAGAGCAGCACCGAGGTCATCAGACCCAGCGAGCCGAAGCCCTGCGCGACGGTGTCGGACTGCACGTCTCCGTCGTAGTTCTTGCAGGCCCAGACGTACCCGCCCTCCCACTTGAGCGCGGCGGCGACCATGTCATCGATGAGCCGGTGCTCGTAGGTCAGGCCGGCGGCGTCGAACTCGGCCTTGAACTCGGCCTCGAACACCTCGGCGAAGATGTCCTTGAACCGGCCGTCGTACGCCTTGAGGATGGTGTTCTTGGTCGACATGTAGACCGGGTAGTTGCGGTCCAGGCCGTACCGGAACGAGGCCCGGGCGAAGTCCCGGATCGACTCGTCGTAGTTGTACATGCCCATGGCGATGCCGCCGCCGGGGAAGTTGGCGACCTCCATCTCCATCGGCTCGCCGCCGTCGGCCGGGGTGTAGGTGATGGTCACCGTGCCCGGGCCGGGGACGACGAAGTCGGTGGCCTTGTACTGGTCACCGTGGGCGTGCCGGCCGATGATGATCGGCTTGGTCCAGCCGGGGACCAGCCGCGGCACGTTGGACATGATGATCGGCTCACGGAAGACGACGCCGCCGAGGATGTTGCGGATCGTGCCGTTGGGCGACCGCCACATCTTCTTCAGGCCGAACTCCTCGACCCGGGCCTCGTCCGGGGTGATGGTGGCGCACTTGACGCCGACGCCGTGCTCCTTGATGGCGTTGGCGGCGTCAATGGTGACCTGGTCGTCGGTCTCGTCGCGGTACTGGATCGACAGGTCGTAGTAGTGCAGGTCGACGTCGAGGTAGGGCAGGATCAGCTGCTCCCGGATCTGCTTCCAGATGATCCGGGTCATCTCGTCGCCGTCGAGCTCCACGACCGGGTTGTTTACCTTGATCTTCGCCATCGGCCGGCGCTCCTCTCGGGGGACACGTGCTCAAGCAGTACGAGCGTACTGCAATTGGGCCGGCAACCCCCAGCCGGCCTCTGCCGACCGGTGAAACTGGGGCTGCACGACACAGCAGTTCCCTGACACCATCGCGCGATGCCACTGAGCCGCACCTTCGGGTCTATCACGGTCACGGCGCTCACCGACGGCGAGGGCGGCTTCTTCCAGCCCCGCGACGAGGCGTTTCCGCACGCCACAGCCGCGCAGTGGGCGGAGGCCGACCGCCGCGACCCCACCCCGCTCCCCCACCTCCCCCCGGACCGCCCCCGGACCGCCCCCGCCTCGCCCCCGGACCGCCCCCGGACCGCCCCCGGACCGCCCCCGCCTCGCTCCCGTCGATCATGAAGTTATTGCCTTCCCACCCGGCGTGTCCGAGCAATAACTCCATGATCGACGCGTGGTTCGGAGTGCGGGCCCGGCAGCGGCCCCCGGCGGCGACCTGCGGCCGGCCGCGGTGATCAAGAGGTTTGTGTCAGGAACCGGGGGTTTTGGTGACACGAACCTCTTGATCACCGGGTTGGGTGGGCGCGGGACCCGGGGGGGTGGGGGGTGGGCGGGGGGGTGGGCGCGGGGGGGGGGGTGGGCGCGGGGGGGGTGGGCGCGGGGGGGGTGGGCGCGGGGGGGTGGGCGCGGGGGGTGGGCGCGGGGGGGCGCGGGGGGGTGGAGTGTGTGAAGGGCGCGCCGGCTTGGCCGGCGCGCCCTTCGTTCGTCTCGCTGGGGTACTACATGCTGGAGATGTCGCCCTGCTTCGCGCGGACGGCCTCGGCCGCCTCGAGGAGGCTGGCGCGCTCGTCGGCGTCCAGGTCCGTCTCGACGACCCGACGGACGCCCTCGGCGCCGATCTCGGCCTCGACGCCCAGGTAGACGCCGGAGATGCCGTACTCGCCGTCGACCCAGGCGCAGACCGGCATGACGTCGCCGGAGTCCTCGGCCACGGCCTTCGCCATCCGAGCGGCGGCGGCGGACGGGGCGTAGTACGCCGAACCGGTCTTGAGCAGCGCGACCACCTCGGCACCACCGTTGCGGGTCTTGACGACCAGCTCCTCGATCTGCTCGGCCGGCATGGCGTCACGCAACGGCTTGCCGTTGACGGTGCTCTTCGACGGCACCGGAACCATGGTGTCGCCGTGCGAGCCGAGGGTCAGCGTGCGTACGGACGCCACGGGCACGTTCAGCGCCTCGGCGACGAAGTTGCTGAACCGGGCGGTGTCGAGCATGCCGGCCTGACCGAGCACCCGGTTCTTGGGGAACTGGGTGGCGATCTGCGCCAGGGCGGTCATCTCGTCCAGCGGGTTGGAGACGACGATGACGACGGCGCTGGGGGCGTACTTGGCGACGTTCTCGGCGACCTGGCGGACGATCTTGGCGTTGGTCTCCAGCAGGTCCATCCGGCTCATGCCCGGCTTGCGGGGCAGGCCAGCGGTGATGACGACGACGTCGGAGCCCTCGATGGCCTCGTAGCCCTCACCGTTCGGGCCGGTGGTCGCGCCGACGACCTTGGTCTCGAAGCCCTCGATTGCCCGCGACTGGTTGAGGTCGAGCGCGAGGCCCGCGGGCTTGCCCTCAACGATGTCGGTGATCACGACGGTGTCGAAGACGTCGTACTCGGCCAGGCGCTGTGCGGTGGTGGAGCCGTAGAAGCCAGCCCCGACGACAGTGACCTTCTTACCCATGGTCGTCCCACTCCCTGATACCAGTCGGTTTTCCGGACCGTATCAGTCATCCTGGCACCGAACGGGCCAGGGGCGGCGGCCATCGCCGGGATGGGGCGAACGTCACCGGCGTCACCGGCGCACGGGTCAGCCGCGCTCGGCGCGCTCCACCACGTTGGTCAGCAGCATGGCACGGGTCATCGGGCCGACACCGCCGGGCATCGGGACGAGCGCGCCGGCCGTCTCCGCCACCTCTGGGTCGACGTCCCCGGTGTAGCGGCCCTTGCCGTCGGGGCCGATCACCCGGGTGATGCCGACGTCCACGACCACCGCACCCGGGTTGATCATGTCGGGGGTGAGCAGACCCGGTACGCCGGCAGCGACGATGACGATGTCGGCGGTGCGCGTGTGCGAGGCGAGGTCGAGGGTGCCGGTGTGGCACAGGGTGACCGTCGCGTTCTCGCTGCGACGGGTCAGCAGCAGGCCGAGCGGACGGCCGACGGTGTTGCCCCGGCCGACGACCGCCACGGTGGCGCCGCGCAGCGCGACGTCGTGGCGGCGGAGCAGTTCGACGATGCCGCGCGGGGTGCAGGGCAGCGGGCCGTCGTAGCCGAGGACGAGGCGGCCCAGGTTGACCGGATGCAGACCGTCGGCGTCCTTGTCCGGGTCGATCAGCTCCAGCACCCGCTGGGTGTCGAGGTGGGCGGGCAGCGGCAGCTGCACGATGTAGCCGTGGCACGCCGGGTCGGCGTTGAGCTCGGCGATCACGTCGTCGACCTGCTGCTGGGTGGCGTCGGCTGGCAACTCCCGGCGGATCGAGGCGATGCCCACCTCGGCGCAGTCGCGGTGCTTGCCGTTGACGTACGCC
The DNA here is from genome assembly GCF_043197485.1 of Micromonospora sp. NPDC049102. Classification (NCBI taxonomy): domain Bacteria; kingdom Bacillati; phylum Actinomycetota; class Actinomycetes; order Micromonosporales; family Micromonosporaceae; genus Micromonospora; species Micromonospora sp. NPDC049102. The sequence goes on from NZ_JBICTE010000001.1 coordinate 298,863, forward strand.
TGGCTTCCCGGGTCGGCCCCGACCAGAACCGTGCCGAGACCGGGGGTGATGCCGCGCTCCGCGAGAGCCTTCACCCGCGTCCGCAGCTCGTCCTTGATCTCGCCTGCGGTCGCCTTGCCGTCCAGAAGCGTCGCCGTCACGCCCAGATCGTCTCATGTCCGGTAGCTGGCGATCCCGGGACCTCGTTCCGGACGGCCGTCGAGGCCCCGGTCACACCCGAATCGGTAACGAAAAGTGACGTGCACTTCATCACCATGAGTGACGTTGCGTGTATTCGGTCACTGCTGAAACGGTCGACGTCCACCCGGGCGGTCGAGAGGGGACGACGCGCCGAAGGGCGATGAATCCACCTCAGCCGAGCACGAAGAAGGCCCAGAGCGTCGACGATTGCGCAGCCCAGCACCACCTGTCCGGTTTGGGATAGCACGCGGTGCAGGGCGGCGCAAGCAAGGTGTCCTCGGACCGTTACGCGCCCGCAACCGGGCCGTTGTCGACTGCCGGTACCCGACCTACCGTTGCCGCTTGTTGCGCAGCGTAAACCCAGCGTCGGGCCTGACTGCGCAGCGTGAGGAGATGAGGAGGCTCTATGCGAGTTCGTAGACTCGCCGCCTGGACCGCCCTCCCGCTCGCGGTGACGCTGGGCCTCGCGGCCTGCGGCAGCGGCGGAGACGGTGGATCCGGTGGCAGTGGCACCTCGGCCGTCAGCATCCAGATCGGCGAGCCGAAGCACCTGGTTCCCACAAACACCACCGAGACGTCCGGCGCGCAGGTCCTCACCGGCCTGTTCAGCCCGCTCGTCGACTACGACGCCCAGAACAAGCCGTACGAGGTCGCCGCGCAGTCGATCACCTCGTCCGACAACAAGGTCTGGACGATCAAGCTGAAGGACGGCTTCACCTTCCACAACGGTGAGAAGGTCACGTCCGAGGACTACATCAACGCGTGGAACTACGGCGCGTACGCCCCCAACGGTCAGGACAGCAACTTCTTCTTCGAGAAGATCGCTGGGTACGCCGACCTGCAGGGCAAGGAGCCGAAGGCCAAGGAGCTGTCCGGGCTGAAGAAGGTCGACGACCTGAGCTTCACCGTGACGCTCTCCGAGCCGTACATCGACTTCCGCACGATGCTCGGCTACACCGCGTACTACCCGATGCCGGACGCCGCGTTCTCGGCGCCGGGCGTGCTCAAGGACTCCTACGAGCAGGCACCGATCGGGCAGGGTCCCTTCAAGATGAAGGGCACCTGGCAGCACGACAGCAAGATCGACGTCGAGCGTTACGACGCGTACCCGGGTGAGAAGCCCAAGGTCAAGGACATCGAGTTCCGGATCTACCAGCAGCTCACCGCGGCCTACGCGGACGTCCTGGCCGACAACCTGGACGTGCTGCCGACGATCCCGACCGAGAGCCTGAGCACCGCGCCGACCGACCTGGGCGACCGGTACCAGACCAGCCCGATGTCGTCGTTCCAGTTCCTGGCGTTCCCGACGTTCGACAAGGACTACGCCAAGCCGGACGTCCGCAAGGCGATCTCGATGGCGATCGACCGTGACGAGATCACCAAGTCGGTGTTCAAGGGCTCGCAGCAGTCGGCGCGCTCCTTCGTCTCGCCGGTCCTGCCGGGCTACCGGGAGAACACCACGGGCGCGGCGGGCGAGTTCAACCCGACCGAGGCCAAGAAGCTCTACCAGGCCGCCGGCGGCCCGTCCAAGATCGTCATCTCCTACAACGGCGACGGCGGTCACAAGGACTGGGTCGACGCCACGGTCAACCAGCTCAAGGCCAACCTCGGTGTCGACGCCGTCGGTGTCGCCGAGCCGAAGTTCGCTGACCTGCTGACCAAGGTCGAGAAGAAGACGCCGGTAGGCGCGTTCCGCATGGGTTGGGTCATGGACTACCCGAGCATGGAGGACTACCTCGGCCCGCTGTACAGCACGAAAGGCTCGTCGAACTACTACGGCTACAGCAACCCGGAGTTCGACAAGCTCGTCAAGGAGGGTTCCGCCGCCAAGACGCAGGGCGAGGCGATCGCCAAGTACCAGCAGGCGGAGGACATCCTGGCCAAGGACATGCCGGTGATCCCGCTCCGCTTCGGCGAGAACGTGTTCGGCCACTCGTCCAAGGTCAAGAACGTGCAGATGGACCTGTTCCAGCGGGTCAACCTCGTCAAGATCGAAGCGGCCAGCTGAGCTGACCAACGGTTGCGGGCCATCCGGGCGGCGACGCCCGGGTGGCCCGGACCGCGCTATCCGCCACAGGCCCGCACGCGGGCCCCGGTGTCGGTGGCGCAGGCCTCCCCCGGGCCGGACGGCACGTCTCGGATATTTCGGGTACGACCAGAGATGCCGTCCTGCGACCCTTTCGCACATTTCCGGAGAGACTGCTAAGCATGTTCCGCTACATCTTGCGGCGCCTACTCCAGATGGTCCTGGCGTTCTTCGGGACCACCCTGATCGTCTACGCGCTGATGTTCGCCGGCCAGGGCGACCCCATCCAGGCCCTCGCGGGCGAACGCCCGGTGACGCCGGCCCAACGGGCCTACCTGACGGAGAAGTACCATCTCGACGCGACGGGCGTCGGCGGTTTCTTCTACCGCTACTTCGACTACGTCAAGAGCCTGCTCCAGGGTGACCTCGGCCAGTCCCTGACGGGCCGCCAGATCGGCGACATCCTCCAGGCGGCGTGGCCGGTCACCCTCAAGCTCGCGCTCATCGCGCTCGCCGTGGCGATCATCTTCGGGGTCAGCGCGGGCGTGGTCGCCGGCATCCGCCGAGCCAGCATCTTCGACAACTCGACGCTGGTGCTGACCCTGCTCGTGCTCGGCATCCCGACCATCGTGCTGGCTCCGCTCGCCCAGTACTTCCTGGGCGTCAAGTGGCAGCTCTTCCCGCCCACCGCCGGCTCCCAGCCGACGTTCTACGCGCTGCTGCTGCCGGGCATCGTGCTCGGCTCGCTGTCGCTGGCCACCGCCCTGCGGCTGACCCGTACCTCGGTGGCCGAGAACCTGCGCGCCGACTACGTCCGCACCGCGCGGTCCAAGGGCCTGGTCAAGCGCCGCATCGTCACCGTCCACGTGCTGCGCAACTCGCTCATCCCGGTGGTCACCTTCCTCGGCGTGGAGCTGGGCAACCTCATGAGCGGCGCGATCATCACCGAGGGAGTCTTCAACATCCCCGGCGTGGGCTTCAACCTCTTCCGCGGCATCCGCACCGAGGACGGCCCCCTGGTGGTGGGCATCGTCAGCGTGCTGGTCGTGGTCTACCTGGTCTCGAACCTGGTGGTGGACGTCCTGTACGCCGTACTCGACCCGAGGATCCGCTATGAGTGAGCGCAGCGAACGAATCATCAGCGCAGCGTGCTTGGGCTCTCAGGCCGGCGCCGAGCGCAGCGAGGTGCCGGCATGAGTGACTTTGAAACGGTGGCGGCCAGCGAGAACCAGGCCGCACGGCGTGGCCCCTCGGGCGAGCCCGGCACACCCAACCAGGTCGGCGCGCCGCACAAGCCGCGCAGCCTGGCCGGTGACGCCTGGCGCGACCTGCGCCGCAACCCGATCTTCTGGACCTCGCTGGCGCTGGTCGTCGTCTTCACCCTGATGGCGCTCGCCCCCGGCGTGTTCACCGCCAACAGCCCGAACGACTGTCTGCTCTCGCGCCAGCACGCCGGGCCGTCCGGCGGGGCCATCTTCGGGTACGACTTCCAGGGCTGCGACACGTACTCCCGGGCGGTCTACGGCACGCGGGCCTCGCTGCTGGTCGGCGCGCTCGCCGCGCTCGGCACCGGCATCATCGCGCTGGTCATCGGCATGCTGGCCGGGTACTTCGGCCGCTGGGTCGACGCCGTGCTCTCCCGGGTGATCGACGTGGTGCTGGGCATCCCGCTGCTGCTCGCGGCGATCGTCCTGCTCAAGCGGGTGTCCAGCGACAGCGAGAACGCCCGGATCGCCGCGGTGATCTTCGTGCTGGCCATCCTGGGCTGGACCACCGCCGCCCGGGTGGTGCGCTCCTCGGTGATCACCGCCAAGGAGCAGGACTACGTGGCGGCGGCCCGGATGCTCGGCGCCGGCAACGGCCGGATCATGTGGCGGCACATCCTGCCGAACTCGCTGGCCCCGGCCATCGTCGTGCTGACCATCGCGCTCGGGTCGTTCATCGCCGCCGAGGCGACGCTGTCCTTCCTGGGCATCGGTCTGAAGGCCCCGACCATCTCGTGGGGCCAGGACATCGACACCGGCCGGATCCACATGCGGGAGGCGGCGACGCCGCTGATCGTCCCGTCGGCCTTCCTCGCGCTGACCGTGCTGGCGTTCATCATGCTCGGCGACGCGATCCGTGACGCCTTCGACCCGAAGCTGCGGTGACTTCCATGCGAGCGCGAGGAGTGAGCGAAGCGAGCCCCGCAGTCGCGAGCGAAAGGCAGACACAGTCATGACCGTCGAACCCACGCCCGCCTCCGCCACTCCCGAGGGCGGCCACCTGCTGGAGCTGCGGGACCTGCACGTCGAGTTCCGGACCAACGAGGGCGTGGCCCGGGTGATCAACGGCGTGTCGTACCACCTGGACGCCGGGGAGACCCTCGCCGTCCTCGGTGAATCCGGCTCCGGCAAGTCGGTCACCGCACAGGCGATCATGGGCATCCTGGACACCCCGCCCGCGTTCGTCCGCTCCGGCCAGATCCTCTACCGGGGTCAGGACCTGCTCAGCGCCTCCGAGGAGCAGCGCCGGCAGGTCCGTGGCAAGGAGATCGCGATGATCTTCCAGGACGCGCTGTCCGCCCTGAACCCGGTGTTCCCCGTCGGCTGGCAGATCGGCGAGACGCTGCGCCAGCGCTCCGGCATGTCCCGGGGTGACGCCCGCCGCCGCGCCATCGAGCTGATGGACCTGGTCAAGATCCCCGGGGCCGCCAAGCGGATCGGCGACTACCCGCACCAGTTCTCCGGCGGCATGCGCCAACGCGTCATGATCGCCATGGCACTGGCGCTGGACCCGAAGGTGCTGATCGCCGACGAGCCCACCACCGCGCTCGACGTCACCGTGCAGGCCCAAATCATGGACCTGCTGGCCGACCTGCGCCGGGACCTCGACATGGCCATGATCCTGATCACCCACGACCTGGGCGTGGTCGCCGGTGTCGCGGACCGGATCGCCGTCATGTACGCCGGTCGAATCGTCGAGCACGCCGACGTCCGCTCCCTCTACAAGGCGCCGGCCCACCCGTACACCAAGGGGTTGCTGGAATCGATCCCGCGCCTGGACGTCCGCGGCCAGGAACTGTCGACGATCAAGGGGTTGCCCCCGAACCTGATGCGCATCCCCTCCGGGTGCCCCTTTCACCCCCGGTGCCCGTACGTGCAGCAGGTCTGCGTGGACGTGGTGCCGCACGACCTGGTCCTCGGCGACGGCCGGACCAGCGCTTGCCACTTCGCGCAGGAGGTCCGTGATGACAGCGCCCGCTAGCTCCGCCAAGGTCCGGGGCGAGACCATCCTCTCCGTCGACAACCTGGTGAAGCACTTCCCGATCAGTCAGGGTGTGCTCTTCCAGCGGCAGATCGGCGCCGTCAAGGCCGTCGACGGCGTCAGCTTCGAGCTGCGCCGGGGCGAGACGCTCGGCGTGGTCGGCGAGTCCGGCTGCGGCAAGTCGACCCTCGCCCGGCTGCTGATGCGGCTGGAAACGCCCACGTCCGGGAGTGCCACCCTGGAGGGTAAGGACCTCTTCAAGGCGTCCGGGTCCGAGCTGCGTCGACTGCGCCGCAACATGCAGATGGTCATGCAGGACCCGTACACGTCGCTGAACCCACGGATGACTGTCGGCGACATCATCGGCGAGCCGTTCGAGATCCACCCGGACGCCGCCCCCAAGGGCAGCAAGGCCAAGCGGGTCCAGGAGTTGCTGGACGTAGTCGGGCTGAACCCGGAGCACATCAACAGATACCCGCACCAGTTCTCCGGCGGTCAGCGTCAGCGCATCGGCATCGCCCGGGCGCTCGCGCTGCGGCCCGAGGTGATCGTCTGTGACGAGCCCGTCTCGGCGCTGGACGTCTCCATCCAGGCCCAGGTGATCAACCTGCTGGAGCAGCTCCAGGACGAGTTCGGACTGTCGTACATCTTCATCGCGCACGACCTGTCCGTGGTGCGGCACATAGCCGACCGGGTCGCGGTCATGTACCTCGGTCGGATCGTCGAGATCGGCACCGAGGACGAGATCTACGAGCGCGCCACCCACCCGTACACCCAGGCCCTGCTCTCGGCCGTGCCGGTGCCGGACCCGGAGGTACGCGACCAGCGCACCATGATCCGGTTGGTCGGTGACGTGCCGAGCCCGGCCGACCCGCCGAGCGGCTGCCACTTCCGCACCCGCTGCTGGAAGGCCCAGGACATCTGCGCCGTCGAGGACCCGCAGACGGTCCCGAGAGCGGCCGACCCGCACCCGTCCGCCTGCCACTTCGCCGAACTACGCTCCCCCACCACAGCCTGACCCCCCCCCGCCCCGCCGGCCACCGGCCCTCCGTCGGTTGATCATGAAGTTGTTGCCCTGCACATCGGCGTGTCAGGGCAATAACTTCATGATCAACCGACGGAGGTGGCCGGCAGGGGGGGCGGGGGGTGGGGGTGGGTGGGTTAGTGGAAGAAGTGGCGGGTTCCCGTTAGGTACATCGTGACGTTGGCCTTCTTGGCCGCTTCGATTACCTCTTCGTCGCGGATCGAGCCGCCGGGCTGCACGATGGCGCGGACGCCGGCGTCGATGAGGATCTGCGGGCCGTCGGCGAACGGGAAGAACGCGTCCGAGGCGGCCACCGATCCGCGGGCCCGGTCGGCGCCGGCTCGGCCGACCGCGAGCTGCGCCGAGTCGACGCGGTTGACCTGACCCATGCCGACGCCGACGGTCGCGCCGTCCCTGGCGAGCAGGATCGCGTTGCTCTTGACCGCGCGGACCGCCCGCCAGGCGAACGCCAGGTCGCGCAGCAGCTCCTCGTCGGCCGCCTCGCCGGTCGCCAACCGCCAGCTCGCCGGGTCGTCGCCGGGGGCGTCCACCCGGTCGGCGACCTGGGTCAGCACGCCACCGGTCACCGGCCGCCACTCCATCTTCGCCGGGGTCCACGCGGGCGCGCGCAGCAGCCGGATGTTCTTCTTGCCCTGCAACACCTCGACCGCACCCTCGTCGAAGCCGGGGGCGACCACCACCTCGGTGAAGATGTCCGCGACCTGCCGGGCCATCTCAACCGAGACCGAGCGGTTGACCGCGATCACGCCGCCGAACGCCGACACCGGGTCGCAGGCGTGGGCCCGGCGGTGCGCCTCGGCCACGTCCGCGCCCACCGCGATGCCGCACGGGTTGGCGTGCTTGATGATCGCCACGGCCGGCTGGTCGGCGAAGTCGTTCGCGGCCCGCCAGGCGGCGTCCGCGTCGACGTAGTTGTTGTAGGACATCTCCTTGCCGTGCAACTGCTCGGCCTGGGCCAGCCCCGCCGGGGCGTCCGGGTCGGTGTAGAGCGCGGCCGGCTGGTGCGGGTTCTCGCCGTAGCGCAGCACCGTCGACTTGCGCAGCGCCGACCCCGCGAACGCCGGCCAGGAGTCGTCGGCCGGGGCCAGCTCGCGGGCGCACCACTGGGCGACCGCCACGTCGTACTCGGCGATGTCGGCGAACGCGCGGGCGGCGAGCGCGCGACGCTGGGCCAGGGTGAACCCGCCCTCGTCGAGCGCGCCCAGCAGCGCCGGATAGCCGGCCGGGTCGGTGAGCACCGCGACCGAGGCGTGGTTCTTGGCGGCGGCCCGCACCATGGCCGGACCACCGATGTCGATCTGCTCCACGCACTCCTCGACGCCCGCGCCGGAGGCGACGGTCGCCTGGAACGGGTAGAGGTTGGAGACCAGCAGGTCGAACGCGGCCACGCCCAGCTCGTCGAGCTGTGCCACGTGGGTGTCCTTGCGCAGGTCGGCGAGGAGGCCCGCGTGCACCTTCGGGTGCAGGGTCTTCACCCGGCCGTCGAGCACCTCGGGGAACCCGGTCACCGTCTCCACCGGCGTCACCGGAACTCCGGCGGCGGCGATCGTGCCCGCCGTGCTGCCCGTGGACACGATCTCCACACCGGCCGCGTGCAGGGCCTGGGCCAGCTCGACCAACCCGGTCTTGTCGTAGACGCTGACCAGCGCCCGCCGAATCGGGCGACGCCCGTCCTGAGTGGAACTCACGGAACCGTGACCTTCCTTCCGGTGATGGTCCAGCCTTCGCGGACCAGACGGCCGACCTGCTCGACGAGCTGGCGGCGCTCGGCTTCTTTGATGCGCTCGGTGAGGGTGTCCACGTCGTCGTCGTCGAGCACCGGCACCGCGACCTGCGCCACGATCGGCCCGGTGTCCATGCCGGCGTCGACGAAGAAGAGGGTGGCACCGGTGAGCTTCACGCCGTACGCGAGAGCGTCGCGCGGGCCATGGATGCCGGGGAACGCCGGCAACAAAGTGTTGTGGGTGTTCAGGTAGCGGTCGCCGAAGGCGGCGAGGAAATGCGGACCGACGAGCTTGAGGAAACCGGCGGAGATCACCAGGTCCGGTTGGTGCTTGGCGACGTGCGCGGTGAGCGCGCGGTCCCAGGCCTCCCGGCTGTCGTGGTCACGGACCCGCTCGACGAACGTCGGCACCCCGGCAGCCTCGGCCCGGTCCAGGCCCGCGATGTCGTCGCGGTCCGCGCCGACCGCTACAACCTGGGCGCCGTACGCGGGGTCGGCAGCGGCGTCCAGCAGGGCCTGGAGGTTGCTCCCGGAGCCGGAGATGAGGACGACGATGCGGGCGGCGGACGCGGGCTCGGTCACCGCAACACCCTATCGGGCAGGTCAGGAAGGCCCTTCGGCCGGGCGGCGCGCCGAATCCGTGACAGTGCTGGCGAGCATCGACCCGGTACGCTGCCGGTCGCCCGGGCTGGACACCGTGCCGGTCCGCACACCCCTGTCAGCGATCCGGCACGCCGACCGTGCCGTTGGAATGAGGAGCACCCGCATGCACCCCGGCGCCCACCCCCAGCAGCAGCCGCCGATCAACAACAACATGACGATGTCGATCGTCGCCATCTTCCTGTTCTGGCCCCTCGCCATCCCGGCGATCATCAACGCGTCGAAGGTCAACCCGCTCCTCCAGCAGGGTGACTACGCCGGTGCCCAGGCCGCCGCGACGGAGTCGCGCAAGTGGTCGAAGTGGGCCCTCATCGTCGGCATCGCGTGGCTTGTCATCGTGCTGCTGTGCTGTGCATTGGGTGGTCTGGGCGCGATCATGAGTGGGAACAGCAGCAGCAACTGACGGAACCAGTCCAAGGAGTTCTCTCGAATGCAGCCCGGTAATCCCGGTCAGGACCCGTACGGCCAGCAGCCCAACGACCCGACCGCACCCCAGCCGCCACACGACCCGTACGCCCCGCCGCCGGCCGCCCCGTACGGCCAGCAGCCCACCTCGGGCCAGCCGTACGGCCAGCAGCCGCAGGACCCGTACGGCGCACCCCAGGCCCCGTACGGGCAGCAGCCGCAGGCGCCGTACGGCCAGCAGCAGCCCCACGGCGCTCCGACGTACCCGAACGCCGGGTACCCGCAGGCCCAGGGGCAGAACAACACCCTCGGCCTGGTGTCGATGATCCTCGGCATCGCGTCGATCCCGCTGGTCTGCTGCCTCTACCTGGGCATCCCGGTGGGCATCGCGGGCGTGGTGACCGGTTACCTCGCCAAGCAGAAGGTCGCCCAGGGCCAGGCCAGCAACGCCGGTCAGGCCAAGGCCGGTCTGATCTGCGGCGCGGTCGGCGTCGGCCTGGGCATCCTGCTGTTCATCGTGGGCATCATCGGAAACGTGAACCTGCCGACCGAGCCCTGATCGGCAACCCACCCTGTCGGGGCGCTCCGGATTCGTCCGGGCCGCCCCGCCCCACCCCCGCCCCCGCCCCGCCCCGCCCCCGCCCCGCCCCCCGCCCGCCCCCGCTTCCGGCCGGTTGATCATGAAGTTATCGCCCCTCGCCACGGCGTGTCGTGACAACAACTTCATGATCAACCGGGGTGTGGGTGGGTGGGGTGGGGGGGTGGGGTGGGGTGGGGTGGGGTGTTAGGGGGTGGGGCGTGGGGGTGGTGCTCCGGGGGTGCGGGCCAGCACGCGGGTTGCGGCGGCACCGAGTAGCGCGCCGACCGCGACGACGCCGGTCGCCACCGCGCCGACCTGCCAGGCCACCGGCCCGAGCTGGGCCAGCCGGCCCCCGCCGAGCGGCCCGCCGGAGGCCGCGGCGGCGACGCCGAGCAGCACGCCGGCCACCGGGCCCGCCAGCGCCGCCGGCACCAACAACTCCGCCCAGCGCCGGGGGCCGCGCTCCGGCCCGGCGACGCGGGCCAGCCGGCGGGCGAGCAGCCAGCCGGCGACCATCCCGGCCAGCACCGGCACCGCGAGCAGCAGGGCACCGAGGCCGTCCACCGGGCCACGCGGCAGGCCGGCGAGCAGGGGTACGGCCGGCAGCGCGCCGACGGACACCTCACTGGTACGCACAGCCGTGTCGACGCCGACCGCGAAACCCGGCCCGAGCAGATAACTGGTCGACCAGACGGCCGCGTTCGGCGCGTACGCCATGCTGACCAGGGTTATCCCGGCCTGCCCGGCCACCCCCGTCCGGTACGCGCCGATCATGTCCGCCGCGTCGCCACCGCCGGTGGCCACGGCCAGGCCGGCCGCGCCGGCGCCCGCGCCGAGCAGCAGGAGCGCGGCCACCAGACCGGTGCGTACGCCGTCGCGCAGCGGGCCGGGTATCCGGGTGACGAGCAGTCGGGTGACGGCGGTGATCCGGATCGCGCCGACCAGCGCGCCGAGCGTGCCGAAGACCGCGAACGTGACCGCCGCGCGCACCGGGGACACCTGTGGCCCGTACGCGCGGATCAGCACGGCGGCGAGGGCGCCGAGCAGCGCGTACGCCAGACCGACCGATCCGGCCGCGACGAGCGCTCGGCGCGGTGAACGGCTGTCGCGGGCGCCGACCGCGCGACTCACGTGCACACCGGCCCGGGTCAGTCGCCAGAGCGCGAGCACGGTCAACGCCAGCGGGGCGAGCCCGAACGGGCCGGCCTCGGTGTGCAGCGGCACGCCGTGCCCCACCAGCCAACCGGCCAGCGCGGTGCGCAGGGTGCCGCCCAGCGTGGTCGAGTCCGCACCGAGCTGGACAAGGCCGAGAACGATCGCCACCGGCAGGTAGGAAGTGAGCGCGGCCCCGCCGGCGGCCACCCCGGCGGCGACGGGCAACGGCGCCCGTCCACGCGGCGACGCACCGGGGCGGGGCGCGGGCACCCGTCGGCGCGGCGCGGCGCGGTCGACCGGCCGGTCGACGGCGCGTACGCCGCCGGCACGGCTGGGACGGTCAGGGGTGACGGGGGACATCCGCTCTACTCTGGCACGTCGCGCGGACGGTGGCAGTCCGATAACCCGCCCCGGAGGGCGGCGAGTTGGGCGAACCGGGTTCCGGACGCCCCGGTCGGGTCTAGCCTCGGCCCAGAGGGGGTGGCCGTCGCAACCCTCGGGTCACACCCACCGGTCGCGACCCGGGGCCGTCCGCCGCCCATGACCGCCCGGAGGTATTCGTGACGACCGCATACCCGCCGCCCCCACCACCGCCGGCCAGGGGCCGGGACCGCACCACGCTCTGGGGCGTGCTGGGCATCGTCCTCGGCCTGATCTGTTGCGGCATCCTCGGCATCATCTTCGGCTACCTGTCACTGCGCGACGCGCGGCGCAACGGTCAGTCGCCGGTTCTCGGCTACCTCGCCATCGCGTTCGGCGTGATCAACATCATCGGCGGGTCGATCCTGCGCCTCACCGGCAACTACCCCTTCTGGAACAACGACTGAGCCGACCGACCGTACGACGAAGGCCGACCGTACGACGAAGGCCGACCGTACGACGAAGGGGCCGACCGGTTCCGGTCGACCCCTTCGCTGTTGCCCTGCCGGCTCAGTTGCCGGACATGATCTCCCGCATCAGCTTCGCGGTCTCGGTCGGCGTCTTGCCGACCTTCACGCCGACGGCTTCGAGCGCCGCCTGCTTCGCCTCGGCGGTGCCGGCCGAGCCGGAGATGATCGCGCCCGCGTGGCCCATGGTCTTGCCGGGGGGCGCGGTGAAGCCGGCGATGTAGCCCACCACCGGCTTGGTGACGTTGGCCTTGATGAACTCGGCGGCCCGCTCCTCGGCGTCGCCGCCGATCTCACCGATCATCACGATGGCGTCGGTCTCCGGGTCGGCCTCGAACGCCTTGAGGGCGTCGATGTGCGTGGTACCGATGATCGGATCGCCACCGATGCCGACGCAGGTGGAGAAGCCGATGTCGCGCAGCTCGTACATCATCTGGTAGGTCAGCGTGCCGCTCTTGCTGACCAGGCCGATCCGGCCGGAGCCGGTGATGTCGGCCGGGATGATGCCGGCGTTGGACGCGCCCGGCGAGGCGATGCCCGGGCAGTTCGGCCCGATGATGCGGGTCTGCTCGCCCTGCGCGAGGTTGTACGCCCAGAACGCGGCCGTGTCGTGCACCGGCACGCCCTCGGTGATCACCACGGCCAGCGGAATCGCGGCGTCGATCGCCTCGACCACGGCGGCCTTGGTGAACTGCGGCGGTACGAAGATGACGGTGACGTCGGCCCCGGTCTCGGCCATGGCGTCCGCCACGGACGCGAAGACCGGCAGCTCGGTGCCGTCGAAGTCGACCTTCTGGCCCGCCTTGCGCGGGTTGACGCCGCCCACCACGGTGGTGCCGGCGGCGAGCATCCGCCGGGTGTGCTTGGAGCCCTCGGAGCCGGTCATCCCCTGGACGATGACCTTCGAGTCCTTGGTCAGCCAGATAGCCATGATCAGACCCCCGCAGCTGCCAGCTCGGCGGCCCGCTCGGCCGCACCGTCCATGGTGTCCACCCGCTGTACGAGCGGGTTGTTCGCGCCGTCCAGGATCGCCCGGCCGGCCTCGGCGTTGTTGCCGTCGAGACGGACGACGAGCGGCTTGGTGACCTGCTCGCCGCGCTGCTCGAGCAGGGCGAGCGCCTGGATGATGCCGTTGGCGACCTCGTCGCAGGCGGTGATGCCGCCGAAGACGTTGACGAAGACGCTCTTCACGGCCGGGTCGGAGAGCACGATCTCCAGCCCGTTCGCCATCACCGCGGCGCTCGCGCCGCCACCGATGTCGAGGAAGTTGGCCGGCTTGACGTTGCCGTGCCGCTCACCGGCGTACGCGACGACGTCGAGGGTCGACATGACCAGACCCGCGCCGTTGCCGATGATGCCGACCTCACCGTCGAGCTTGACGTAGTTGAGGTCCTTCTCCTTGGCCGCCTGCTCCAGCGGGTCCACCGAGGCCTGGTCGACCAGGGCCTCGTGGTCCGGGTGCCGGAACGCGGCGTTCTCGTCCAGGGTGATCTTGGCGTCGAGCAGCAGCAGCCGCCCGTCGCCGTTCTTGGCGAGCGGGTTCACCTCGACCAGGGTGGCGTCCTCGGCGACGAACGCCTGCCACAGGCCGACGGCCACCTCGACGACCTGGTCGGCGACCTCGGCCGGGAAGCCGGCCGCGGTGACGATCTCCCGGGCCTTGGCCTCGTCGACACCGGTGTTCGCGTCGATCGGCGCCTTCACCACGCGGTCCGGGGTCTCGGCGGCGACCTGCTCGATGTCCATACCGCCGGCCACGCTGGCGATGCAGAGGAAGGTGCGGTTCGCCCGGTCGAGCAGGTACGAGAAGTAGTACTCCTCGGCCACGTCCGCCGTCACCGTGATCATGACCTTGTGGACGGTGTGGCCCTTGATGTCCATGCCGAGGATGTCGGTGGCCCGCGCCACCGCCTCATCCGGGCCCTCGGCAAGCTTCACGCCACCGGCCTTACCTCGGCCGCCGACCTTCACCTGCGCCTTGACGACCACTCGACCGCCGAGGCGTTCGGCGATCGCGCGGGCCTCTTCCGGGGTCGTGGCGACGCCGCCGGCAAGCACGGGCAAGCCGTGCCGCTCGAACAGGTCCCGCCCCTGGTACTCGTACAGGTCCACGATTGCGCGTCCCGTCCCGTCTCCGCGGCGCGCCGTCGCGCCGCCACCAGCGTTCAGAAAACAGTTTGACGCCTGTCATCTGTTGAAACAGGCCATTGGCGGCAGCCTAGCGAGGTGGGCACCGCCGGCAACCGAGCGGGTGCGCGGTGTGCGGTAATGCACAACTCCGTGTCGAGCGGAGCAGATTCCGGCCGCGTCGCGCGCGCCGTCAATCGTCCGGAGGATGTTGCCGGGGGTCCGTAACCCGCCCGTCGGGGCGTCGTTGAGTCAGGTGTCGGCGCGCTGAGCAGCGCAAAGACGGGATACGGCCGATGCCCTGTCGGTCGAGGGGTGGCGGCGGGGCATCGTGCATAGAGGGGCCGGACGTGTGAGGGGTGCGTCCGGCCCCTCCCCCGTGCCCGGATTCCGGCGCTCCCGGGCACGACTGCCGTCCGGGGCGGCCGCCCTCAGGCGACCGGCTGCGCCACGTTCTCGCGGACCCACTCGACGATCGCCTGGGTGGTCGCACCCGGCGTGAAGATCTTCGCGACGCCCAGCTTCTGCAACTCCGGGATGTCGTCGTTCGGGATGATGCCGCCACCGAAGACGACGATGTCCCGGGCGTCGCGCTCGCCGAGCAGCTCCAGCACCCGGCGAAAGAGCGTCATGTGCGCGCCGGAGAGCACGGAGAGACCGACAGCGTCGGCGTCCTCCTGGATGGCCGTCTCCACGATCTGCTCGGGCGTCTGGTGCAGGCCGGTGTAGACGACCTCCATCCCGGCGTCCCGCAGGGCGCGGGCGACGACCTTCGCGCCGCGGTCGTGGCCGTCCAGACCTGGCTTCGCGACGACGACCCGAATTCGAGAGCTCATCAGCGCACACCTTTCACCGGCTCCACGGCCTTCACCTGAACGAACGGTAACCCGCCCGAGCAGGGTCGGGAAATCCGGGCCGGAAACACGTACGACATCCCGACGGTCACGGACGCGACCCCTGGCAACCGCCACCGGGCCGACCGTGTCGTCAAGCCGGACGAGTCCGCCGGATCGGTCATGCTCGACGACGAACGGGTGGTTACGGGGGCACCGTTCGACGGCACGATGCGTGACAATCACGGACGCAAACGGACAGATCGACACGCCAATTCGGCGGTCTGGCTTGTGACTCGCCTGGTGGTTGGCTAACGTGTCCACGGTTGTCATCAGGTCCATGGACGGGTGACGACGCGGTCGGCAGACGTTCAACTGAGCTTCACGGACGCTTACCGACCGCCTCGGAACCCCGACAACGGAGGGTGTGCGTGCGCCAGCGCCTGTCGTCTGAGCCCGATCGATATCGCGGTCGCCGCCGCGTCCCCACGCCCCCGCGTAGCCGCTACGCGGCAGTCGTCACCACCGCCTTCGTCGGCGCAGGCATCGTCGCGCTGGGCGCCTCGGCCCTGCCGGACGCCAAGGACGTCAGCCCCTCGGTACTCGACGAGCTCAAGCAGGCGTCGATCACGAGCCAGGACGCCGCGGCCCGTGCCGACAACGCCGACCGCGCCTCCCGGGACAGCCGCACGAAGGACGCGGCCGAGCCCGAGGTCTGGATGCTGCCGCTGCAGGGCTACGACTTCAACTCCCCGTACGGGATGCGGTGGGGCAAGCTGCACACCGGTGTCGACCTGGTCGTCCCCGAGGGCACGCCGTACGTGGCGGTCCACGACGGCCTGGTCACCAAGGCCGGCTGGTTCGGCGGCTACGGCTACACGGTGATCGTTCAGCACGCCGACGGCAGCGAGGCCATCTACGGCCACTCCTCCGCGGTCAGCGTCAAGGAAGGCCAGCAGGTCAAGGCGGGCGACCAACTCGGCCTCGTGGGCCAGACCGGTCACGCGTACGGCACGCACCTGCACCTCGAGCTGCATGTCAAGGGCGCGCCGATCGACCCCGTTCCGTACCTGCAGGAGCGCGGAGTGGACATCAAGCTGCAAGTAGAGGCAATTTACAGCGAGGTAGCCGCGTCCTGACGCTGCGCACTGACCGCTGGCCGCCCGGATCTGTCGATCCGGGCGGTTTTGTTTGCGCCGACCCCCGGCGATGTCTCCTCGGTCACAGCAGGGACTGTGGCCGAGCACACAGGCCAACATGATCGCTTTTGCGGGCAGAACGGTCCAGACAGGTGCGTAACGGTCTGGATTGCCCGGAGCTGGCGAGCAGGTCGTCCGGTCCCGGCGGTCACCCCGAGAGGCCCGGCACCAGTATTTCGAGGTCAAGTGCCCCTCGACTGTGAAGGCCCGCCGTGCAGGAAGACAGCCCCGTCCAGAACGAGAACACCCCCGACACCACCGACGAGCAGCCTCGGCGCGCCCGCCGGCGGAACCGCCTCATCGTGCTCGGCGCGGCCGGTCTGGTCGCCCTCGGGCTGGGCGGCGTCGCCGTCGCCACCACCGGACCCGACCGGCCCGCGCCCACCACCGTCTCGCTCGACGCGCAGTCCCGGGCCGAGGCCGCCAGCCGGGCCGACCGCTCGGCCCGCGAGTCGAGCCCGCCGGCCTCCCCATCCGCCAGCCCGACCGTGAGCCCGTCGACGCCCAGCGCCAGCCCGTCGCCGACGAAGACCGCCACCGCCAAGCCGAAACCGAAACCGAAGAAGACCGTCAAGCCGACGGCCGCCTGGGTCGACCCGATGCCGGGCGCGTCGGTCACCTCCTGCTTCGGCCAGCGCTGGGGCACCCTGCACGCCGGTATCGACCTGGCCCTGCCCTCCGGCACTCCGATCCGTGCCGCGGCGGCCGGTACGGTCACCCAGGCCGGCGACGCCGCCGACGGGTACGGAAACTCCGTCTTCATCGACCACGGCAACGGCTACCTGACCCACTACGCCCACCAGAGCCGCATCGCGGTCACCGTCGGACAGGCGGTCAAAGCCGGCCAGGTGATCGGGTACGAGGGCGCCACGGGCGACGCCACAGGCCCGCACCTGCACTTCGAGGTGCACCAGGGCATGTGGAACCAGATCGACCCCGCCCCGTTCATGCACACCCGAGGCGTAAACCTAGGCTGCTAACCCCCACCCCGCACCCCCACCCGCGCCGATCTTGCACTTTCTGCGGCGACATAAAGGGCAGGAGCCCCCATGTCGACAACCGAAAGTGCAAGATCGACGCGGTAGGTGGAGTGGGACGGCGGCGCGGAGGGGTGGGGTGGGTTTGGGTGGGTTAGAGCTTGTCTACTGGGGCGTGGCGTAGCACCAGCCACATGGTCTGGTCGCCGAAGTCGATCTGTGCGCGGGCGCCTGGGCCGTGGCCCTCGACGGCGAGCACCCGGCCCAGGCCGTAGCGCTGGTGGTTGACCCGATCGCCGGCGGCGACCTTCGGCCCCTGCGGCAACTCGCTGGCCGTGGTCAGGCGACTGCCGTCCACGCCGAGCCGCTGGGCGAGCTGGGCCGCCTTCGGCGTACCCCCGGTGAAGGTGCCGCGCCCGCCGGGCGCGCGGTCCGCGCGGCCACCGACGCCGCCGCCTCCGCCGGCCCACGAGGTGTACGACCCCTCGGTGCGCTCCCAGCGCACCAGCTCCGGCGGCAGCTCCTCCAGGAAGCGCGACGGCGGGTTGTAGGACGGTTGCCCCCACGCGGAGCGGGTGACGGCCCGGGACAGGTAGAGGCGCTGCCGGGCACGGGTGATCCCCACGTACGCCAGTCGGCGCTCCTCCTCCAACTCGCGGGTGTCGCCGAGCGAGCGCAGGTGCGGGAAGACGCCGTCCTCCAGCCCGGTCAGGAAGACCACCGGGAATTCCAGGCCCTTGGCGGTGTGCAACGTCATCAGGGTGACGACACCCTGGTGGTCGGGGTCGTCGGAGGGGATCTGGTCGGCGTCGGCCACCAGCGCGACCTGCTCCAGGAACCCGGCCAGGGTGGCCCGGTCCCCGTCCTCGCCCAGGGCCTCGATCCGCTCGGTGTATTCCCGGGCGACGCTGACCAGCTCCTGGAGGTTGTCGACCCGGCCGGCGTCCTGCGGGTCGAGGCTCTCCTCCAGCTCGGTGAGGTAGCCCGAGCGGGTCAGCAGGGCCTCCAGCACCTCCTCCGGGGTGCCGGTCTCGGCCAGTTCCCGCGCGCCGTCGAGCAGCGCCACGAAGTCGCCGATGCCGTTCGCCGCCCGGGTGGAGATGCCCGGCGCCTCCCGGGCCCGGCGCAGCGCAGCGCCGAAGGAGATCCGGTCGCGGCTGGACAGCGCCTCGACGCAGGCCTCCGCACGGTCGCCGATCCCCCGGCGCGGGGTGTTCAGCACCCGCCGCAGGCTCACGGTGTCGTCGTCGTTGACCACCGAGCGCAGGTACGCCAGAGCGTCGCGGACCTCCTTGCGCTCGTAGAAGCGCACCCCGCCGACGACCTTGTACGGCAGGCCGGCGCGGATGAACACCTCCTCGAAGACGCGGGACTGGGCGTTGGTGCGGTAGAACACCGCGACGTCACCGGGTCGGGTCTCGTCGGCGTCGACCAGCCGGTCGATCTCCCGGCCCACCCAGTCCGCCTCGGAGTGCTCGGTGTCCGCCACGTAGCCGACGATCCGCTCGCCGTCGCCGGCCTCGCTCCACAGCCGCTTCGGCTTGCGGGAGGTGTTGCGGTCGATCACCGCGTTGGCCGCGTTGAGGATGGTCTGCGTGGAGCGGTAGTTCTGTTCCAGCAGGATCGTCCGCGCATCGGTGAAGTCCCGCTCGAACTCCAGGATGTTGCGGATCGTCGCGCCCCGGAACGCGTAGATCGACTGATCGGCGTCACCGACCACGCACAGCTCGGCCGGGTCCAGCCCGTCGGTGCCGGAGACCAGCTCCTTGATCAGGACGTACTGGGCGTGGTTGGTGTCCTGGTACTCGTCCACCAGCACGTGCCGGAACCGCCGCCGGTAGCTCTCCGCCACGTGCGGGTGGGACTGGAGCAGGTGCACCGTCGTCATGATCAGGTCATCGAAGTCCAGCGCGTGCGCCTCGCGCAGCCGGCGCTGGTAGAGCGTGTACGCCTCGGCGAGCGCCCGCTCGTTCGGCCCGCTGGCCCGCGCGGCGAACTGCTCCGGGTCGACCAGCTCGTTCTTGAGGTTGGAGACCTGGGCGGCCAGCCCACGGGCCGGGTAGCGCTTCGGGTCGAGATCCAGCTCACGGGTGACCAACTGCATCAGGCGGCGCGAGTCGTCCGCGTCGTAGATCGAGAACGTCGACTTGAGGCCGGCGTGCTCGTGCTCGGCGCGCAGGATGCGGACGCACGCCGAGTGGAACGTCGACACCCACATCAGGCGGGCTCGCGGGCCGACCAGCGCGGCCACGCGCTCCTTCATCTCGCCGGCCGCCTTGTTGGTGAACGTGATGGCGATGATCTCGCCGGGGTGGACGTCCCGTGCGGCGAGCAGGTATGCGATCCGGTGGGTGAGCACCCGGGTCTTGCCGGATCCCGCGCCGGCGACGATCAGCAACGGGGAGCCGGCGTGGCTGACCGCGTCGCGCTGCGGCCCGTTCAACCCGTCGAGGAGCTGTCGCGGATCGAGGCGCGCGAAGGCCGACCCGGGGCGGTTCGGACGGGCCGGCGCGGACTCCGGCGCGGGCGGGGACGCGGGGATGTCGAAGAGAGGATGCATCGCCCGACAAGTCTATGCCGCCAGTCGGACACTTCCCGACCGGTGCTGACCCGCCCGTCGCGTCGCCTGCGACCGGGACACGACCCGAGGATCGGCGGCGAATCCTTGCGGAGCGGAGACCGACGTGGGCATACTCGACGGCGTGATCGCTGCGCGCTACTACTTTTACTACGGCACCGGGAGTCCGGCTGCCGTGGGTCGCGCCTGATCGATCAGACCTGCGAAAAGCCCCGGGCTCCTGGAGTCCGGGGCTTTTTCGTCCCGGGTTGCGGGCACGGGGCACCACAGCGCGAGAGGTACCCGATGATGACAGACGTGGTGGAGCAGAACGGCGGCCCGGCGCAGCCGGACCCGGCACCGGTCCCGGCCGACGGGACCGTGTCGGAGGCGGGGCCCCCGATGGAACCCGGCGATCCGACCGATGCGCGCACCGGCACCGTGGAGCCGAACGCCGCCGCCCGGATCGTGCAGATCAGGGAGCGGATCGACGAGATCGACCACGCGTTGATCACGCTCTGGCAGGAGCGGGCCGCGCTGTCGCGGGAGGTCGGCGCGACGCGGATGGCCTCTGGCGGCACACGCCTGGTGCTCTCCCGGGAGCGGGACATCCTGGAACGATTCCGGCTCGCCCTCGGCGCCGACGGCACGCAACTGGCGCTCCTGCTGCTGCGAGCGGGCCGCGGCCCGCTCTGAGGGAACTTCCCGGTGGGCCACCGGCACTTCCGGGGCCCACCGGCCACGCCAGCGGGCGACAGGACGCCACCAGGCGGCGTCGGTCCGCTCAGCCGGCCCGGACAGACAGAACCGCCTGCCGTCGTCGTGGTGACGTCGGCAGGCGGTTCCGGTGACTCACGCCTCGTGGGTGGCGACGATCTCGCGTCGCTCCGCGAAGTGGCAGGCGCTCGGGTGATCCGAGTCGCGCCGGATCTCCAGCAGCGGGACCTGCTGGGCGCAGACCTCCTGCGCCTTCCAGCAGCGGGTCCGGAACCGGCAGCCCGAGGGCGGGCTGATCGGCGACGGCACGTCACCCGTGAGCCGGATGATCGTCTTGTTGTTCCGCTGGGTCGGGTCCGGCACCGGCACCGCCGAGAGCAGCGCCTGGGTGTACGGGTGGGTCGGCCGCTCGTAGATCTCGTCCTCGGTGCCGATCTCGACGATCTTGCCGAGGTACATCACCGCCACGCGGTCCGACAGGTGGCGGACCACCGACAGGTCGTGGGCGATGAAGACGTACGACAGACCCAGCTCACCCTGCAGCTTCTCCAGCAGGTTCATCACCTGGGCCTGGATGGAGACGTCCAGCGCCGAGACGGGCTCGTCACAGACGATCACCTCGGGCCGCAGCGCGAGCGCCCGGGCGATGCCGATGCGCTGACGCTGACCACCGGAGAACTGGTGCGGGTACCTGTTGATGTGCTCCGGGTTCAACCCGACCAGGTCGAGCAGCTCGCGGACCTTGGTCCGACGGCTGCCCCGGGGCGCCACCTCCGAGTGGATGTCGAACGGCTCACCGATCAGGTCGCCGACAGTCATCCGCGGGTTCAGCGACGTGTACGGGTCCTGCATGACCAGCTGGATCTGCCGACGCAGCCGACGCAGGGCCCCACCGGAGAGCTTGGAGATGTCCTGGCCCTTGTAGACCACGCTGCCGGCGGTCGGCTTCTCCAGGTTCATGAGAACCCGGGCGAGGGTCGACTTGCCGCAGCCGGACTCGCCGACGACACCGAGCGTCTCGCCGGCCCGCAGACCGAACGAGACCCCGTCGACGGCCTTGACCTGACCGACGGTCTTCTTGAACACCACACCCTGGGTGACGGGGTAGTGCTTGACCAGGTCACGGACCTCGAGGATGTTCTCAGACACGGTTCACCAGCTCCTCGGCGAAGTGGCAGGCGCTGGCCCGGGAGTGGCCCACCTGAAGCAGCGGGGGGACCTTCTCCCGGCACACCGGCTGAGCCATGGGGCAGCGCGGGTTGAACGGGCAGCCCGGCGGGATGTTCATCAGGTTCGGCGGGAGGCCCTTGATCGTCCGGAGCTGCTGCCCCTTCTCGTCGAGCCGCGGGATCGAGTCGATCAGGCCCATCGTGTACGGGTGCGCCGGCTTGGCGTACAGGTCGTACACGTCGGCTTCCTCGACGATGCGGCCCGCGTACATGACGGCGATCCGGTCCGCGACGTCGGCGACCACGCCGAGGTCGTGGGTGATCAGGATCATGCCCATCTGCCGCTCACGCTGGAGCTCCGCGAGCAGGTCCATGATCTGGGCCTGCACGGTCACGTCGAGCGCGGTGGTCGGCTCGTCGGCGATCAGCACCTCGGGGTCGAGCGCCAGCGACATCGCGATCATCGCGCGCTGCCGCATACCGCCGGAGAACTGGTGCGGATAGTTGTTGAACCGACCCTTGGCGTTCGGGATCTTGACCTGGTCGAGCATCTCGATCGCGCGCTTCTTGGCGTCCGCGCGACCCATGCCCCGCCGAACCCGGAACTGTTCGGCGATCTGGAACCCGACCGTGAAGACGGGGTTCAGGGCGGAGAGCGCGTCCTGGAAGATCATCGCGATGCCCTCGCCGCGGATGCGGCGGCGCTCTTCGGCGGACATGCGGAGCATGTCCTTGCCGTGGAAGCGGACCTGCCCACCGGTGACGAAGCCGGGGGGCGTGTCGAGGATGCCCATGATGGTCTGCGCCGTGACGCTCTTGCCGGAGCCGGACTCGCCGAGCACGGCGAGGGTCTCCCCCGCGTCGACGTGGTACGTGACCCCGTTGATGACCTTTGCGACGCCGTCCCGGGTACGGAACTCCACCCGCAGGTCGTCGACCTCGAGCAGCCGGCCGGAGGGACGCCCGGACCCGCCGGATCCCGGCGCGGACTGCTCGGACACGAGAATGTCGGACACTGGATCTCCCCTAGCGGAGTTTCGGATCGAGGGCCTCGCGGACCGCCTCACCGAGCATCACGAAGCTCAGCACTGCGGCGACGAGGAAGGCTGCGGGGAAGAACACCAGCCCCGGCGCGACCCGGATGAAATCCTTGCCCTCGCTGATCATGATGCCCCAGGACACCACCGGCGACTTCAGGCCGACACCCAGGAACGACAGGGTGGCCTCGGCGCCGATGAACGAGCCGACCATGATCGTGCCGTAGACCAGCAGCGGGGCCAGGCAGTTCGGCAGCAGGTGCTTCAGGATGATCCGACCGCTGCCGGCACCCAGCGCGCGCGCCGCGACGATGTAGTCGGCCTCCCTGGTGGCGAGCACCGAGGAACGCATCAACCGCATCACGACCGGCCAGCTCAGCACGATCAGCGAGATGGTCACCAGGCCCATGATCTCGGCCTTGCTGTTGGTGCTGCCCGAGCCGTTGAACGTGGTGAGGATGACGATCGCGCCGAGCACGAACGGAACCCCGAAGAACACGTCGGCGATCCGGCTGAGCACGGTGTCGACCCAGCCACCGAGGTAGCCGGCGATGATGCCCATGGTGCCGCCGACGAGCAGGGTGCCGAGCACGGAGAGCACGGCGACCACGACGGAGGCGCGCGCGCCGTAGATGACCCGGGCGTAGACGTCCCGGCCCTGCAGGTCGTACCCGAACCAGGCGTCCCCGGACGCCTTGTTGAGGCTGCGCGAGAGCGATCCGTTGACCGCGTCGCCCGGGGCGAACAACGACGGGAACGCCGCCATCAACAGGAAGATGACGATGAACGTGGCCGAGATCCAGAACAGGGGCTTGCGGCGCAGGTCGCGCCAGGCGTCGCCGAGCAGGCCACGCGGCTTCTCGTTGCCCTGCGGCCCGGGGGCGGCGGGAGTGTCGGTCACCTGCGCGGGAGGGGTGCTGACGATCGATGCGGTGCTTGGGTCACTCATAACGGATCCTCGGGTCCAGGGCGGCGTAGAGCAGGTCGACCAACAGGTTCATCACCAGATAGACGACCACCAGTACGACCACGATGCCAACCACGGTAGCGCTTTCCTTGGTGACGATCGCGCGGTAGACCTCGCGGCCGATGCCGTTGATGCCGAAGATGCCCTCGGTGACGATCGCACCGCCCATCAGGGCGCCAAGGTCGGTGCCGAGCAGGGTGACCACCGGAATGAGCGAGTTGCGCAGCAGGTGCACACCGACGACCCGGCGCATCGGGAGGCCCTTGGCGATGGCCGTGCGCACGTAGTCGGCACGGCGGTTCTCCGCGATGCTCGTGCGGGCCACCCGGGCGATGTACGCCACCGACGCGCTACCGAGCACGAAGCCCGGGACGATCAGTTCGGACAACCGCATCTCGGACGAGACGGTCGGCTTGACGATGTGCCACTGCACACCCAGCAGCCACTGCAGCACGAAGCCGACGACGAACACCGGCAGCGCGAGCAGGAAGAGAGTGGAGACCAGGACCAGGTTGTCCAGGAAACCGTTGCGGCGCAGACCGGTCAGGATGCCCGCGCCGAGGCCGATGACGGCCTCGATGGCGAGCGCGACCAGGGCCAGCTTCAGCGTGTTCGGGTACGCCGTGGCGATGATGTCGCCGATGTCGCGCTGCGAGAACGTCTGCCCGAAGTCGCCCTGGAGGAGGTTCTTCATGTAGTTGCCGTACTGCACGAAGACGTTCTGGTCCAGGTGGTACTTCTCGGTCATGTACGCGACGTACTGATCTGGGCACCGGCGCTCGCCGCACTTGCCGGCGAACGGGTCGCCCGGGACGGACCAGACGAGCCAGTAGATCAGGAAGGTCGAGCCGATGAAGACGGGCACGAGTTGGAGCAGCCGTCTCAACAGATAACGGCCCATGGGGTGGTCCTCCAGACAGGGGGCGCGTCGGACGGCCGACACGGTGGTGACGACGTGGCGAGTGGGGTGTTGTAGCACCCACTCGCGGAACGGCCCCGGGTCGGGCTCACCGGATGTGGCGAGCCCGACCCGGGGTCAGACCGTACGGATCAGAGCTCGACCGAGGTGATGTCGAGTTCGCCGACGTTGTTCAGCTCGAGCTTCTTGATCTTCTCCGAGTGGCCGGACTGCTGGCCGTAGAAGTAGATCGGGATGGTCGGGACGTCCTGGTCGACAACCTCGACGGCCTTGGCGAACGCCTCGTGCGAGGCCTCCAGGCTCGGCGCGGCGCTGGCCTGCTTGGCCAGGGCGTCGACCTGCGGGTTGCTGTAGAGGCCGTCGTTGGAGGAGCCACCCTTGACGTAGAGCGGGTTGACCCAGTTCTCGACGTCCGGGTAGTCCTGCTGCCAGGCGGCACGGTACGGGCCGGTCATCTTGTGGGCGTTGATGTTCTGCCGGAAGACCGCGAAGGTCGGGATGCCCTCGGCGCGAGCCTCGATGCCCAGGTTGGTCTTGACCTGCTGCGCAACGGCGTCCATCCAGTCCTTGTGGCTGGAGTCGGCGTTGTAGTAGAAGACCATCTCACCGGTGAAGCCGCCGGCCTCGGTCAGCAGTTGCTTGGCCGTGGTCGGGTCGAACTTGCAGGCGGTGCAGTTGCCCGGCTTGGCGCCCGGGGTCAGCGGGTTCGCCCAGCTGTCGGCCGGCTTGCGGGTACCGAAGAAGATCTTGTCCGAGATCTCCTGCCGGTTGATCGACAGCGACACCGCACGACGCAGCTTGGCGTTCTGGAAGCGCTTGTCGTAGATCGGGAACGCGATGAACGCGGTCGACGGGGTGACCGTGTTCAGGCCCCGGTCGCCGAGGTCGGTCTTCCACTTGTCACCGGCGAGCGCCGAGGTGGGGACAACCTCCATGAAGTCGAGGTTGTTGGCCAGCAGGTCGGCGTACGCGGCCGTCTCGTCCTGGTACAGCTTGACGTCGACGTCCTTGATCTTCATCTTGTCACGCAGGCTGTAGTCGTCGAACCGCGTGAGCTTGATGAGGACGTTGTCCTGCCACGAGACGAACTTCACCGGGCCGTTGCCGATCGGCTTCTTGCCGAACTCCTCGGGCTTCATGGTGAAGAACGCGTCCGGCAGCGGCATGAAGGCGCTGTAGCCGAGCTTGGTCGGGAAGACCGCGGTCGGGGCGGCGAGGGTGACCTCGAAGGTCTGGTCGTCGACGACCTTCAGGCCGGAGAGCTCCTTGGCCGTCGGGGTCGGGGCCTTCTGCGGGCCGTCCGCGCCGTCCGGGTCTTCGGTGTAGGTCTTGTCGAAGCCCGCGATGTCCGCGAAGAAGGAGCCGTTCTGCGCGCCGTTCGGCGAGTACGCGGCCCAGTTCCAGGCGTCGACGAAGTTCTTCGCCTTCACCTCGGTACCGTCGTGGAACTTGGTACCCTTCTTGATCTTGATCGTGAAGACCTTGGAGTCCTTGGTGTCGATGGACTCGGCCAGCGCGTTGCGCGGGGCCCCACCGTCGTTCGGGTACTCGACCAGGCCGGTGAACAGCCAGTCGATGACCTTGCCACCGCCGGTCTCCGTGGTGTTCGACGGAACCAGCGGGTTCTCCGGCTGGACGCCGTGGATGACGATGGCGCCATCCTTGCTGGCGGCAGCGTCGCCGTCACCGTCACCGCTCGAGCAACCGCTCGCGACAAGCGCGGCAGCCGCGCTGAGCGCGATCGCGCTCGTCGCCCGCTTCGAGACTCTCATTCCGAGGGGCCTCCTCTTTCTAACCTGGTTCCGTCGTGGGTTTCACGCACGTTTGGGGGTGACACCGCCCGGCCACCCCGGGGCAGAGGTCGCCGGGACCACAGGGAAGTTGGGGACACCCCTGATGTTCCGATCCGCCGGGCTCCCCACCCGACGGGGCACGACCCTACGCAGGCGTCGCGACCACGAACCCGCCGGGAAACAGCGGAGATCATGGTCGTCGGCCGTACGGAGTGCCACACACCGAGGGTGAGGTGCTGCCACTGTGACACCCACTGGCCTCTTCCGTGAAGGTGCCGTTATCAAGCCGTTAGTTGCCCGCCATGATGTCGATACTTGAAAAATGATCATAAAACGGTCGCGCGGAGACTCGACACCTCGACGTACATGACCTGCCGGGGGACCTGAGCAGCGCTCAGATCCGGTTTCTGCACGCCGCCCCACCACCAAGATCGCCCGTCCCGTAGCCGGTCGTGCGCTCACCGTTCTTTGCCCGTCCGGACGATGTCCGCGTCCGCTGCACGGGCACCAGCACCGGCTGGGTGGACGAGGGCGTCTCGGACGGCTCTCTGATCATCGTGGCTGCCGCGACGACATCGGCCCCGGCACCGCTCGCGCGGTACCGGGGCCGATGGTGTGGCGGGGATGGATCAGGCGGTGAAGCGGACCTTGCGGCGACGCACCACCAGGATGGTCACCGCGCCTGCGGCGAGCAGCAGCAGACCGGCGGTCGCCGCCGTCGCGATCGGCGAACCGGTCAGCGGCAGACCGCCACCGTTGCTCGCCGGCGAGGTGGACGGGGCCGGGCTGGCCGGCTGCGCCGACTCCGACGGGGTGGCTTCCGGGGTGGTCGGCGACGGCGACGCGCTCGGGGTCGCCGACGGGGTGGCCGGCGGCGTCGTGGGGACGGCCGTGAAGGTGGCCGCCGCCCGGGCAGTGACGGTCGCGCCGGTGCTGCCACCGAGAATCAGCTTCTGCGCCTTCTTGGGGCCGGTGAACAGGAACACCCGGCCGAAGGAGACCGAGTCCTGCGCGGTCAGGGTCACGTTGACGGTGCCGGCTGCCTCGGCGGCCAGCCAGAACTGCCCGCCGTTGGTGGTCGTGGTGACCGGCTTACCCTCGGCGTCGACGGCGGTGCCGCCGGTGGCCGCGACGGTGATGGTGCCCGCCGGGCCCTTCACCGTGAACGGACCGGCCTTGCCGCCGACCGTCGCGGTGGCGCTGGCCGGGTCGACGGACAGCTCGGCGCGCGGCTCCGGCTGGTCGGTGGCGTTGTTGACGAGGTAGTCACGAACCTTCGTGATCACCTCGTACTGGTTGGGGGGCTGCAGGCCCTTCTCCCAGGCGCCCAGCTCGATGCCGTCGCTGAAGTGCCAGATCGCGGTCTGGGTGCCGAAGTAGAGCAGGTTGTCGAGCTGCTTCTTGCCGATCTTGGCGGTCACGCCCGCGGCGGCGAGGAGCTTGGTGGAGTCGGCGTTCGGGTAGCCGTGGGTGAGCACCCACTGCACCTTGCCGAGGTTCTTCACCTCGGACTCGTCCCAGGTGCCCTCCTCGTACTTGCCGTCGAGCTTCACGCTGGTGCGGTAGTCGATGCAGAACGCCGGCACCAGCTTGCCGTCGATCTTCAGGGCGAGCGCAGCCGTCGGGCGCGTCGTGCCATCGAGCTTCAGGACGACCTCGCTGCCGTCGACCATCTTGGCCACACCGGTGGCCGGAGCGGCGGCGGCGGCACCCGCCACACCGAGCGCCAGAGCCCCGCCGGCGACGGCCGCCAGGGCGACCCGCGCCCAGTGTCGTCCTCGTTGTCCCAACATCAGAAGTGGTACCTCTTCCCCAGGGGTGACCCGCCATCGCGGGTACGCTCGTGAGCCGCCGTTTCCACGGGATGCGAGACCCACGCGCGGAAACGGGACCGGGGCAGTATGGAACCACGGTTGATCTTTTGTCAGCCCCGCCCCGCAACATCCGTGGCATCTGCCCGAAATGCCGGCACAGAGGAATTGATCACACGAGCCGGCGGTCCGCCGCCCAGCGGGAAAGTTCGTACCGGTTGGACATCTGGAGCTTGCGCAGCACGTTCGACACGTGCGTCTCCACCGTCTTGATGGAGATGAACAGCTCCTTGGCGATCTCCTTGTACGCGTACCCCCGGGCGAGCAGGCGCAGCACCTCCCGCTCACGGTTGGTGAGCTGGTCCAGCTCCGGGTCGGCCACCGGCGCGTCCGGTCGGGCCGCGAACGCGTCCAGCACGAACCCGGCCAGCCGAGGGCTGAACACGGCGTCGCCGTCGGCGACCCGACGGATCGCCGCGGCCAACTCGTCCGGAGAGATGGTCTTGGTGACGTACCCCCGGGCGCCGGCCCGGATCAGCCCGATCACGTCCTCGGCCGCGTCGGAGACGCTCAGGGCCAGGAATTTGACCTGCGGATGAGTGCGCCGCATCGCCTCCAGCACCGCGCGGCCACCGCCGTCGGGCATGTGGACGTCGAGCAGCACCACGTCCGGCCCGGTGACGGCGATCCGGGTGACCGCCTCGGCCACGGTGCTCGCCTCGCCCACCACCTCGACGTGGGCGCCCAGCTCGGCACGTACCCCGGCCCGGAACATCGCGTGGTCGTCCACGAGGAAGACCCGCAGGCGTTCGGGGCGGCTGGCCGCCTGGTCGGGCTGTTCCGTCGGCTGCTCGGCCATGGTCATTTGTTCCTCTCCGCCGCGGACGAGTCCCGGGAGATCGGCAGGATCAACCGGACCTCGGTCCCCTCCCCCGGGCCGGACCGGATTTCGGCCCGTCCGCCGTGCCGCTTCATCCGTCCGATGATCGAACCCCGTACGCCGTGCCGGTGGTCCTCCACCGTATCCGGGTCGAAGCCCTTCCCTCGGTCCCGGACGAACACGCTGACCTGATCGGGCTCCACCTCGGCGTAGAGCGACACGGTCTGCACACCGGCGTGCCGTGCCGCGTTCACCAGCGCCTCCCGCGCCGCGGCGACCAGCGCGCCGACCTTCTCGTCGGTCTCGCGGTCCCCCACCACCACCGCCTCCACCGTGATCGCGAAGGTGTCCTCGACCTCGGCGGCGGCCTGCTCCAGGGCTGCGGCGAAACGTTCGTTCGGCGAGGCCGTGGGCTTGTAGAGCCAGTTGCGCAACGAGCGCTCCTGCCCCCGCGCCAACCGCTGCACCGTCTTGACGTCGCCGGCGTTGCGCTGGATCAGCGCCAGTGTGTGCAGCACCTGGTCGTGCACCATCGCGGCCAGTTCGGCCCGCTCCTGTTCCCGGATGCGGCCCTCACGCTCGGCGCGGAGCTGGTTGTACGTCCGCCAGAGCACCGGTGCCGCGACCACTCCGACCCCGGCCAACCCGACCAGCGCGAAGATCACCCCGTTGATCACCGCGTCGAAGTTCTGTGCCGGCGAGTAGACCGCCGCGACACCGATGATGCCGACCGCGACCAGCACCCCGCCCCCGATGAACCGGAGTACGAAGGCCCGCCGGTCGCTCTCCTCGACGACCGCCCCGAGCCACGGGACCGGCATCGCCTCGCCCCAGCGCCGCCGCCGCTCGGGCGCCGACTGGTGCCAGATCACGCCCGCGCCGACCGCGATGATGGCCACCAGCCAGCCGGCGGTGCCCGCCGCGCCCACCGAGTCGAAGACCATCACCTGGATCAGCAGGACACCGAGCCCGATCCCGACGAACGGCAGGAGCTGGGCCACGTCCCGCCGGGGCGGCACGGCGGTGTCACCGGGCCGCAGCGGCACCACCGCCCAGAACGCCGCGTACAGCAGCAGTCCGAGCCCACTCAGCCCGAGCAGCACCATGAACGCGACTCGCACGCGCAGCACCGAGATGCCGAGGTGGTCGGCGATGCCGGCGGCGACGCCGGCGGCCATCCGATGCTCGGGGGCCCGGTAGAGGCGCGGAGGTGGGGTCACGATGCTGATCGCAGGCTCCCTGGTCACGGTGGTGGGCGGGGCGCGGGGCGGTGCATCCGATCGTCACACGCTGCGGCGTCCGACGACCACGGGGACGCCCCCGACATTCCGGCCCCCCGGATCTCAGGGTGGCGTCAGGGTCGGGTCCTGAGGTCGTTCGGGCGAGGTGGGCAGCAGGATCGAGACATGACCGAGGAAGCTGCCCCGCCGCCCCGCCCCGGGTCGGCACAGCCGGGCGGTTCAGTACCGCCCGCACCGCCCACGACGCCCGCCGGCTGGACCGAGCCCACCACGTTCGGCCCGCCGGGCGCGCCGACGCCGGGCGCCACGTCCGGCGCGTACGAGCCGCCGAGCGCGGGCTACGCGCCCGGTGCCGGCTTCGCCGCCGGCACGGGCTACACACCGGGCGGGGGTACGACCGGCACGGGCCACGGCCCCGGCGCAGGTACGCCTCCGGGGCCCGGCGCGCCGCTGGGCGGTGCCGGCTTCACCTCGCGGTACGGGCTGGTCCGGCCCCGTGACGGCCGTTACCTGGCCGGGGTCTGCGCGGCGATCGGGCGGGCCACCAACACCGATCCGGTGCTGTGGCGGGTGCTCCTCGCGGTGCTCGGGTTCTTCGGCGGCATCGGCATCCTGGTGTACGTCGCCGCCTGGCTGATCATCCCGAACGAGGGCGACACGGCGTCCCCGGTGGAGTCGATGCTGGGGCGGGGCCGCTCCAGCATGTCCCCGGTGACCGTGATCATCCTGGGCATCCTCGTGGCCGCGAGCTTCGGCTACATCGTCACCGACGCCTTCCGGGCGGTGCTGCTCGGCGCGGCCATCCTGATCGGCGGCGCGTTGCTGCTCAACCGGGACAACCGGGGGCCACAGCCCCCGGGTGTGCCGGTGCCGCCCTCCCCGGCGGGCACGCCACCCGGCCCGGTCCCCCCGGTCGCCTGGCCGGCTCCGACGTACGGCACGGTCCCACCCGCAGGTCCGCTGGCGACCGCGCCGCTGTCGGGTGGCGCGCCGTCGTACAGCGGCCCGCCGGAGAGCGCGTACGCGTCAGTCCAGGGCGGCCAGCCGGCCACCATGGCGCAACCGACCCTCGGCGCGGAGCCGGTGTCCCAGGCGGCGGTGGTGACCGGGGTAGGCCCGGTGTCCGCACAGCCGGCCGGCGTCACGACCGGACCACAGGGCACCGGCTGGCCGGCGCACGAGCAGGGCTGGCCGGGCAGCGGCGCGCCCACCGTCGCCACGCCCACCAGCGGCTGGCCTTCGGCACCGATGACCGCCGTGCCAGCGGCCGGCCCTGTCAGCCACCCGGGGACGACGACACCGGGCGGGTACCGTCCTCCGTTCGCGCCACACGGCCCATACGCCACACCGGCGCCGCCCGCGTACCCCCCGCCCAAGCCACCGAAGCCGCCGAAGCGGCCCCGGGAGCGTTCGCCGCTCGGCGCGGTGACCTTCTCGCTGATCTTCCTGGCGCTCGGCGTGGTCGCCCTGCTCGACCTGCTGGACGTCTTCGACATCAGCGCCTCGGCGTACTTCGCGGCCGCGTTGGCCACCATCGGGCTGGGGCTGCTGGTCGGCACCTGGTTCGGCCGTGCACGCTGGTTGATCGCGCTGGGCCTGGTGACGGCCGCCGCGCTGGGCACGGCGACGGTCGCCGAGTCCTACGACCGGATCAGGGGTGTCGACGGCGCGGTCACCTGGGCGCCCACCGACTACCGCGACCTCGCCGACCGGTACGAGAACAGCTTCGGTGACGCCGTCCTCGACCTGCGGGGCATCGACTTCACGAAGCGGGACACCCAGGTGACAGTGGCGATCAACTTCGGTCAGGCAACTGTCGTCGTACCGCCCAACGTGGACGTCACCACGGTGGCCGACGTCAACGCCGGCGACGCCACTGTCTTCGGCAACCGCTCCGGCGGGATCGACGGCCGGCTGCGGGAGTCCACCGACCTGGGCGCGGACGGCCCCGGCGGCGGGAAGCTGCGCCTGTACATCCACGTCAATGCCGGCAACCTGGAGGTGACCCGGTGAAGGCTCACCGTACGGACCTGCTCTCGTTCGCATTCGGGCTGCTGTTCCTGGCCCTGTCGGCCTGGTGGCTGCTCGCTCAGATCCTCGGGCTCGCGCTGCCGCCGGTCGGCTGGTTCCTGGCCGGCGCGCTGATCCTGATCGGAGTGTTCGGTCTGGTCGGCGCGCTGCGCTCGGGCCGCTCGGGCCGCCCGGAGCCGAACGAGATCGCCGAGCCGGGTACGACGGACGCCGCCACGGGCACACCCGAGCCGGTCAGCGTCACGCCCGAGCCCAGCCCGGCCGAGCGCGGCACGCCGCAGACCGCCACCTTCGAGCCGGCCACCTTCGAGCCGGCCACCTTCGAACCCACGCCCGGCGCGCCCACGGCCGAGGTGCGGACCCCGGAGGCGCCCACGGCGGACGTGGTACACCCCGCCTGGCTGGCCCACGCCCCGGCAGAGCCGGAAACCCCGCCGGTCACGGCCGAGCCCGCCGAGCCGACCCAGGTCGACCACCCGGTCACCCCGGCCGACGCGAAGCGGGCAACCGGTCCGGCGGTCGGCGACGCTCCGGCCGGTGACAACGCTCCGACGGTCGGCGGGCATCCGGCCAGTGACAACGCTCCGACGGTCGGCGGGCATCCGGCCAGTGACGACGCTCCGGGGGTCGGCGACGAGCGGACGGGGCGGCGCGAAAGTTCCTGAGCCGGCTGTCTGCCCGCGTCGCCCTCGGCGAGGGCTC
The DNA here is from genome assembly GCF_043197485.1 of Micromonospora sp. NPDC049102. Classification (NCBI taxonomy): domain Bacteria; kingdom Bacillati; phylum Actinomycetota; class Actinomycetes; order Micromonosporales; family Micromonosporaceae; genus Micromonospora; species Micromonospora sp. NPDC049102. Next base: position 331,730 of record NZ_JBICTE010000001.1, read on the forward strand.
GGCGGTGCGGTCGGCGCGGGCAGGCGCATATGCTGGCTGGTGGAGATCTCGCCTCCGCCGGCCGGCCCGTCCCGCCATGGCGCCCCCGCCGCGATTCCCGTCTCTACCCCGTCAGGAGCCCGCCCGTCATGACGCAGTCCCCCGCCGTGCGTACCACCGGCCGGTCCGGTCCGGTCCGCATCGGCGAGCGCGCCGCCCGTACGCTCGTCGCCGAGCTGGCCCGGATGAACGACCCGAAGGTCGCCCTGCTGGTCGGCGCGAGCCCGGAGTCCGCGGTGCTGGCCGCGGCGATCGAGGCGTTGCTCCCCGGCGACCGGCTCACCGTGACACCCGCCGAGTCCTCCACCGCCGCCGCGCTCCGCGAGCACGTCACCGCCCAGGGCCGCTGGGTCGCTGACCGGGTACGCGTGGTCGACACGCTCGGCGACGCCGAGGCCGCCGCGGTGGTCATCGCCGGCGAGGCGTTCACCGGCACCGCCGAGGAGGCCCGTAGCGGCATTCAAGGCCTGTCGAAGTACCTCACCGACGGCGCGGTGCTGAGCGTCGCCACCACCGCCACGCCGGGCCGGACCACCGGCGCTGCCGGCGAGCTGGCCCGCCAGGACGCCCTGTACGGCGTCGGCGGGGACCTGGTGCTGCGCAACTCGCCGCCGGTACGGGTCTACCGGCTGCGGTTCACGCCGGCCAGCCCGGCTGCGGCCGACCGGCTGGCCCCCGCGTACCGGCCGTCGAGCGTGCCCCTGACCAAGGGCATGCACATCGACTCGAACGGTGTGGCCGCGGCCGGCATCACGTTGGGTCTGGCGGCGCTGGCCCGGGTGGCGCGTCCGTCGTCCAAGCTGTGGCTGCTGCCGGCGCTGGCGGCCGGCCCCGTCGCCGCGTTCTTCCGTGATCCTCAGCGGGACGTGCCGGAGGACCCGAACGCCGTGGTGGCCAGCGCGGACGGCAAGGTCCTGTCGGTGCAGCGGCTGTACGACGAGCGCTTCGGCGACGGCGAATGGCTGCGCGTGGCGGTCTTCCTGTCGGTGCTGGACGTGCACGTCAACCGTGCTCCGGTCGCCGGCAAGGTGGTGGACTACTTCGTCGCCGACGGCGGCTTCGTCAACGCGATGAAGCCGGACGCCGAGCACAACGTCGCCGCGTACACCGTTCTGGACACCAGCCGCGGCACGGTGGTGGTCGCGCAGCGGACCGGTCTGATCGCCCGCCGCATCGTGCAGCGCGCGCCGATCGGTGCGCTGCTGGCCAGGGGCGAGCGTTTCGGGCTCATCCGGTTCGGCTCGCGGACCGACGTCTACCTGCCGGCCGACGCCGCAGAGCCGCTGGTGGGGCCGGGCGACAAGGTGATCGGCGGTTCCACGGTCATCGCCCGCTGGCGCTGAGACCGGCATGCGAAAACGGGGCGCCGCTGTCCGCGGCGCCCCGTTTTCGTGGGTCTGATCAGGCGGTACGACGCTGGCGCAGCCAGAGCACCGGCCCGCTCACCAGGTAGCCGACCACGATCAGGGCGAACGTGAGCCGGATGTCGACGAGCGCGCCGAGCACCGGGGCGAGCCAGAGCCACGGCGGCAGCTTCACCAGACGCGCCAGCTTGGCGTACGGGAAGCTGGACACCATCGCGAAGGCGAGCAGTGCCACACCGGCCACCAGCACGAGACCGGGAACGGGCAGGCCGATCGCCACGGTGAGGGCGAGCACGGCGGCGGCCATGGTGGTCGGGACGCCGCAGAAGAAGCGACCGTCCTTCGGCGAGACGTTGAAGCGGGCCAACCGGATCGCCGCACACGCCGCGACCAGTGCACACGCCACCGCGGCCGCGGCCGTCGACACGGAGCCGGCGAGCGAGGCGTAGACCACCACGGGTGCGGCGAGGCCGAACGAGCACATGTCGGCCAGCGAGTCCATCTGGGCGCCGAACGGACTGGCGACGCCCAGTCGACGCGCCAACGCACCGTCGAGGCCGTCGAAGATGACGCAGGCGATCAGGCAGAGGGCGGCGATGCGCACCTCACCCTGCATCGCGAGGAAGATCGCCAGCATGCCGAGCATCAGGCTCGACAGGGTGCAGGCGTTGACGAGGGCGAACTTCATCCGGCGGGCCATCGTGCGCTCGCCGGGGAGCAGGGGGATCGATCCGGCGGTGGCCTCGTCGGTGTGCGCCATCGGCAGCGCCGGGCTGACCGGCATGACCGCCTCGATCTCGGCGCGAGTGACAGCCCCCGACCGGCTGAGCCGGTCCAGGCCGTAGCGACGGCGCTGGCGGTCGGCGTACCGGTGCTCGGTCAGTGTCAGGTCGGTGGCCCGAGGGTCACCGTCACGGCGACCCACCCGGACCAGCAGCACCTGGCGGGCGAACGTGCTGCTGCGGCGCAACCGGCCCGCCCAGCGACGCCCTGCGGGGCGCGGACTGTCAGTCGTACGACGCCGGCGCCATGGGGCTCTCGGCACGTTTCCTCCATCACCGGATCGGCTTACCGCCGTAGGGCGGGTGTCCGGCTGTCTCGTGCCGGACCTTGCGTGGCCCGGCAGCCGTTTTGCGGAGTACACCATCGCATAGGGGAACATGGCTTGGCGATAGCTGCCGGCGGTACTTATCTGGTGCAAACCGCGCGAACCGCCTTGTTATTCCCATCCCGGGCTTCATCGCCCGTTTCCCCCACCATTCCCGTCCCTGACTCTACCGGAGGGTAGCCAACTCGGCTCGCTGAGCCGAGTGCTATGAACCCAGCCGTCCGATTGCCGAGGCAGCGATACCGGTCAGCGGCAGGTCAGCGGTCTCGGCGGCGGTGAACCAGCCGGCCCGCGCGGTCGAGCCACCGGCGGACTCCGTCACCACCGCGTCGGTGGGTACGTCCACCAGCACCCGATAGATCACCCGGACGCCGTGCCAGTCCAGCGGACGACCCTCCGGGCCGAACGCGGCCGGGTTGTGCAGGTTGTCCACGCCGAGCAACTCCACCACGCGGCCCACCTGACCACCCTCCTCGATGAGTTCCCGGAGCAGCCCGACGGTCGGCTGCTCGCCGTGGTCGGTGCCGCCGCCGGGCAGGTGCCACTTGCCGGCCCCGGGGTAGCCGTCGGCGATCTGGGTCAGCAGGATCCGCCCCGCCGGGTCGGTGACCAGCCCGTACGCCCCGAAGCGCAACCGCCGGTCCGGATGCGACGCCGGGAGTGGCTCGACGGACGGATACGCGTCGGCCGGGAGTGGGACGACCGGCAGGCCGAGCAGTTCGGCGCTGAACGGCGTCAACGGCAGCTCGGTGGCGGCCTCGGGGCTGACCCAGCGGCCCTCGACCGTGCCCCCGCCGGTGACCTCCGACACATCGCCGTGCACGGTCATCTCGAAGAGCAACCGGTCGGTGTGCATCGGCACACCGTCACCCGCGTCGGCGTCCACGTCCGCGACGACGGATCGCAACCGGTCCACCGAGACGGTCAGCCCGGTCTGCTCGGAGACTGTACGCACCACGGCCCGCTCAGGGTGCTCCGCATGCGCGACGAGCCCTCCAGGCAGCGACCAGACCCGCTCACCACCACCCCGAACGACCAAGAACCGCCCCAGCTGCTCGAAGAACCCATAAACAGCAACCCGCCGCACCAAAACCCCCACGCCCCCCACTCCCCCACTCCCCCACCCACCCGACCCCACCCACCCGACCCATCCCACCGACCCAGCCCACCGACCCAACCCACCCGACCCAGCCCGGTGATCATGAAGTTATTGCCGTCCATCTCGGCGTGTCCTGACAATAACTTCATGATCACCGCAGTGCAGGGGTGATGCCGGGGAGGGGGAGAGGGGGGAGAGGGGGGAGGGGGGAGGGGGGAGGGGGGGAGGGGGATTAGGTTAGTTGGGCTGCTTGGACTGCTTCTGCTGTCACCTCGGTGAGGTGGTCGGTGGGGAGGGCGCCCAGTTCTTCGCGGGCGAACCAGCGGGCCTCGCAGGTGGAGCCACCCACGTCGGCGATGGTCAGCGGGTTGGGCTGGTCGACCACCACCCGGTAGAAGGCGCGTACGCCGTGCCAGTCGATGGGGTAACCCTCCGGGCCCAGCGAGGCGGCGTCACGGTGGCTCGCCACACCCAGCAGCTCGACGAGGCGGCCCGCCTGGCCGGTCTCCTCGACCAGTTCCCGGATGAGCGCCGCGCCGGGCTGCTCCCCGTAGTCGGTGCCGCCGCCGGGCAGGTGCCAGCAGCCGGCGCCCGGGTAGCCGTCGGAGATCCGGGTGAGCAGCACCCGGCCGGCCGGGTCGGTGCACACGGCGTACGCGGCGAAGCGCTGGGCGCGGTGCAGCCCGTCCGGGCCGGGGACCGCGTAGAAGGAGGGGAACTCGGGAGCCTCGTCGGGCACCACGTCGGCCGAGGAGGCGGGCAGACCGAGGGCGCGCGCGGTGAACGAGCGCAACGGCAACTGCCGCGCCTCGTCCAGCGTGTACCAGCGGGCGAGGTCGGTGGGGCGCTCGCCGGCCCGGTCGGCGAGGGTGCCGCCGCGCACCGCCACGCGGTAGATCAGCCGGTCGGTGTGGATGGTGATGCCGCGCTCGGGCAGGGCCCGCATGTCGGCGAGCACGTCCGCCAGGCCGCGGACGGCGACCGAGAGCCCCGTCTCGGCAGCGGTCTCGCGGACCACTGTGTGGTTGGGGTCCTCGCCGTGGTCGACCGCCCCGCCGGGCAGGGACCACGTGCCGGGGGTGCCGGAGCGCTCCGATGCGCGGACCAGCAACACTCGGCCGTCTGAATCAGCACAAACTGCGTATGCCGCGATCCTGCGAAGCGGCTCCAGCATGGTGGTCACGGGTCCAAATTCTCCCCGGGCCGCGTTACCGGAACGGAAAAGAGTCGGATTCCTGACTCCTGGCTTCCCGCTCAGGGATCGATCAGGGTAGGCATCCGGGCGGTCACCGAGGGCGGGGCGGGCCCCGCCGCGGACCGTGGAGACATGACACCTACCGCCGCTTCCCACGCCCCGTACAAGCAGCTCCGGCGACCCACCACCGACCGCATGGTGGCGGGGGTCGCCAGCGGCCTCGGCCGCTACTTCGACGTCGATCCCACACTGGTCCGCGTGACCTTCGCCGTCACCGGCCTGCTCACCGGCGGACTCGCCCTGCTCGCGTACCCGATCATGTGGTTCCTGATGCCTGAGGAGCCCACCGGCGCGCCCGCCTGGCCGCACCCGGCGGGCGTCGCGCCCACCGCCGGGTCCGCGCCCGGCGGTCCACAGCCGGGGTACGCCCCGACGCCGCCCTACCCGCCGACGACCCCGCCGGCGGCGTGAGGACGGCTCACTCCCACTCGATGGTGCCCGGCGGCTTGCTGGTCACGTCCAGCACCACCCGGTTGACCTCGGCGACCTCGTTGGTGATCCGGGTGGAGATCCGGGCAACCACCTCGTAGGGCAACCGGGACCAGTCGGCGGTCATCGCGTCCTCGCTGGAGACCGGCCGCAGCACCACGGGATGCCCGTAGCTGCGCCCGTCACCCTGCACGCCGACACTGCGCACGTCGGCGAGCAGCACCACGGGGAACTGCCAGACGCCCCGGTCCAGGCCGGCGGCCGTCAGCTCCTCGCGGGCGATCAGGTCGGCCTGGCGCAGCAGGTCGAGGCGGTCCCGGTCGACGGCGCCGATGATCCGGATGGCCAGACCGGGACCGGGGAACGGGTGCCGCCAGACCATCGCCTCGGGCAGGCCGAGCTGGAGGCCGAGCGCGCGGACCTCGTCCTTGAAGAGCGTGCGCAGCGGCTCGACGAGCGCGAACTTCAGGTCCTCCGGCAGGCCGCCGACGTTGTGGTGGCTCTTGATGTTGGCGGTGCCGGTGCCGCCGCCGGACTCGACCACGTCGGGGTAGAGGGTGCCCTGGACGAGGAACTCCACGTCGCCGTGCGAGGCGATCTCGCGGGCGGCGGCCTCGAAGACCCGGATGAACTCCCGACCGATGATCTTGCGCTTCTGCTCGGGATCGGTCACCCCGGCCAGCGCGCCGAGGAACCGCTCCGCCGCGTCGACCACCTTCAGCCTGATGCCCGTGGCGGCGACGTAGTCCTTCTCGACCTGCTCGGCCTCACCGGCGCGCAGCAGGCCGTGGTCGACGAAGACGCAGGTGAGCTGGTCACCGACCGCCCGGTGCACCAGCGCGGCGGCGACCGCCGAGTCCACCCCGCCGGAGAGGCCGCAGATGACCTCCTTGTCGCCGACCTGCGCCCGGATCAGGGCGACCTGCTCGTCGATGATGTTCTCGGGGGTCCAGGTCGGCTCGATGCCGGCGATGTCGTAGAGGAAGCGGGTCAGCATCTCCTGGCCGTGCGCGGTGTGCCCGACCTCCGGGTGGAACTGGACGCCGGCCCGACGGCCGGCCACGTCCTCGAAGGCCGCCACGGGAGCGCCCGCCGACTCGGCGGTCACCGTGAAGCCCTCGGGCGCCTCGGTGACGCAGTCACCGTGACTCATCCAGACCGGCAGGTCCGCCGGCAGGTCACGCAGCAGCACGCCCGGCTCGGTGCGGCGGGGACGCAGCGGCGTGCCGCCGTACTCGCGGTTGCCCGTCCGCGCGACGGTGCCACCGAGCGCCTGGGCCATCGCCTGGAAGCCGTAGCAGATGCCGAAGACCGGCACGTCGGACGTGAACAGGCCGGCGTCGATCTGCGGGGCGTCCGGCGCGTACACGCTGGCCGGACCGCCGGAGAGGATGATCGCGGCCGGGTTCTTCGCCAGCATCTCGGCGACCGGCATCGAGTGCGGCACGATCTCGGAGTAGACCTTCGCCTCGCGGACCCGGCGCGCGATGAGCTGGGCGTACTGGGCTCCGAAGTCCACCACGAGGACAGGGCGAGGCAGGCTCATGTGCACAAAGCCTACCGACAGTCACCCCCGACCCGAGCCGCGCCCCACGCACTCGGCGCGGCGGCGGCACCGTTGGTGTTATGCCCCGATATGTCCGGCAGGGCGTCGACGGCGTTCCGCATCTCGATACGGTGCGCGACGACCCCAAGCGGATCGGACGGAGGCGTGCCGATGACCGAGGTGACCGTCCGGGACTTCCGCCCCGAGGACGGCGAGGCGCTGTCGGCCCTGGTCGTCCGCTGCCTGCGGGAGGTGAACAGCCGCGACTACCCGGCCGAGCTGATCGACCGGATGTGCGACCACTTCACCGCCGACCGGTTCCGCGAACTCAGTGCCGAGCGGCGGATCTACGTCGCCGAACACCACGGACGCCCGGTCGGCACGGTGTCCCGCGACGGCAACAAGGTCTACACCATGTTCGTCGACCCGGACGCGCACGGCCGCGGCATCGGCCGCCGGTTGATGCGGCACGTCGAGGAACTGGCCCGGGCCGAGGGGCACACGTTCATGGAGACGGGTGCCAGCCACACCGGGCACGGGTTCTACCACCGGATCGGTTACACCGACGTGCGGGTCAGCGACACCGTCTTCGGCGTCAACCACATCCTCCGCCGGCCCCTGTCAGGGGCGTAGCGCGGCCGGGGCGTCCGCGGGTACCGCCGGCTTGTCCGGGGGTACGGGGGCCACCCGGCGGTACGGGGTGCCCAGGGATGGGCGGGGGTCCTGGGCACCCTTGTTGGGCCAGAAGGACATCGCCCGTTCGGCCTGTGCGGTGATCGTCAGCGACGGGTTCACGCCCAGGTTCGCCGACACGGCCGCGCCGTCCACCACGTGCAGCCCCGGATGGCCGTACACCCGGTGCCAGGGGTCGACCACGCCGTCGGCCGGAGTGGCGCCGATCACCGCCCCGCCCAGGATGTGCGCGGTGACCGGGATGTCGAACGGCTCGGTGAGCGAGCCGCCGGGCGTACCGCCGATCTCCTCGGCGAGCAGCCGCGTGGCGGTGTTGCCGGCCGGGATCCACGTCGGGCTCGGCGTGCCGTGACCCGGCCCGGCGACCAACCGCCGACCCCACAGGCCGCGCCGCCAGCGGGTGGTCAGCGAGTTGTCCACCGACTGCATCACCAGAGCGATCACCGTCCGCTCCGACCAGCCACGCACCGACAGCATCCGGGCGGCCAGCCGCGGCTGCCGGACGATGCTGCCCAGCCACCGCCGGACCCGGTGCGGACCCCCGTCGACAAGCAACGACTGGAGCAGACCCATCGCGTTGGAGCCGCGGCCGTAGCGGACCGGCTCGATGTGGGTCTGCGGATCGGGGTGGAACGAGCTGGTGATCGCCACGCCCTCGGTGAAGTCGGTCCGCTGCTGCCGGGCCCGTTGGCGGGGCATCGACGCGCCGAGGATCGCCTCCGAGTTGGTCCGGGTCAGCGCGCCCAGCCGATCCGACAGGCGCGGCAGCGCACCGGTGGCCTTCATCTCGTGCAGCAGCCGCTGGGTGCCCAGCGCGCCGGCCGCGAAGACCACCTGGTCGGCGTGGATCACCTGCCGCCGTCGGCGCAACCACGCGCCGGTGCGCTCGGTGTGCACCTCGTATCCGCCGCCGGTGGCCGGACGGACGGCCGTCACCGTGGTCAGCGGGTGCACGGTGGCACCCAGCCGCTCGGCGAGCCAGAGGTAGTTCTTGGCCACCGTGTTCTTGGCCCCGTGCCGGCAGCCGGTCATGCACGAGCCACAGTGCAGGCAGCCGGTGCGCTCCGGGCCGACACCGCCGAAGTAGGGGTCGGCGACGCGCTGGCCCGGACGGCCGATGTGCACACCGACCGGGGTGGCGCGGAAGGTGTGCCCCACCCCCATGCGGTCGGCCACCGCCCGCATGGCGCGGTCCGCGCCCGTCTGGATCGGGTACGTGGTGACGCCGAGCATCCGTTTCGCCTGGTCGTAGTGGCGGGCCAACTCGTCACGCCAGTCGGCGACGTCGCGCCACTGCGGATCGGTGTAGAAGGCGTCCAGCGGCTCGTAGAGGGTGTTCGCGTAGACCAGCGACCCGCCGCCCACTCCGGCCCCGGAGAGCACCAGCACACCGCCGGACCGGCCGGCGGTCGCGCGGAGCAGGGTGAGCCGCTGGATGCCGTAGCAGCCCAACTTCGGTGCCCAGAGGAACCGGCGCAGGCGCCACGAGGTCTGCGGGAACTCGTCGTCGGCGAAACGGCGGCCGGCCTCGACGACACCGACCGAGTAGCCCTTCTCCGCGAGCCGCAGCGCGGTGACACCACCGCCGAAGCCGGACCCGATGACGACCACGTCGTACCGCATGGACGCATCATTACCCGCCAGTAGCGCTCGCGCCAGCGCCCGTTTTCGCGCGATCATGCACCGGCCGACCGACCCGGCGCCTCCCGGCCGCAACCTGGAGCACCCGTCGGAGCGTTGTTCCGGATACGGGTGGAAGGAAGCACACGATGATTCTGGGGTCGATGGAGCCGCGCCGACGCTGGCTGCTGCTCGGATTGGCGGCACTCGCCGTCGTCGCGTTGATCGTGGGTGGAGCGACGGTGATCACGCGGCTGAGCGGCGACGACAAGCCCGCCGGCACCCCGCTGGCCGGCTCGCCGAGCCCGTCGTCGGCCGCCCCGGCCACCCCCAGCCCGAGCGGCCCGCCCCCGGGCGCGAACATCAAGGGCCCGTTGACACTGCTGCTGGTCGGCGTGGACACCCGGGTCAGCGTGCCGGGCTGGGAGCCGCACTCCGACGCCGTCCTGGTGCTGCACGTGCCGAAGGGGCTGGATCGGGCGTACCTCTTCTCCCTGCCCCGCGACCTGCTGGTGGACATCCCGGCGTTCCCCAAGGCCGGCTACAAGGGCGGCAAGACCAAGCTCACCCACTCGATGAGCTTCGGCAGCCGGGTGCCCGGCAAGCCCAAGCAGCCGAGCACCGCCCAGGGGTACGAGCTGCTGCGCAGCACGGTGAGCGGGTACACCGGGCTGCGGATCGACGCGGGCGCGGTGCTCACCTTCGGCGGGTTCGACAAGCTGGTGAACGCCCTCGGCGGAGTGGACATCTACGTCGACCAGCGGGTGGCCTCCCTGCACCGCAAGCCGGACGGCAAGTACCGGGACAGCGCGCCCGGCGGCTACACCGGGCCGCAGAAGGTCTACGAGAAGGGCGAGCAGCACCTCAACGGGTGGCAGGCGCTGGACTACGCCCGGCAGCGCTACATCACCGGCGGCGACTACGCCCGCCAGCGCCACCAGCAGCAGCTCGTCAAAGCCCTGACCCGCAAGATCCTCGACGAGGGCCTGGCCCGGCAGCCCGAGCGCGTCGACCAGGTGGTCGCCGCCCTGGGCGACACCCTGGTGTACGTGGGTGGTGACCGGATCGTCGACCTGGCGTACGCCCTCAGCGGGGTGCCGGAGAACCAGTTCACCCTGGTCGGCCTGCCCGGTTCCGGCGTCGGCAAGGGCAGCGCCTACCGCGGCGAACAGCTCACCGGCGAGGGGCGGGCCTTCATCACCGAACTCCGCGCCGGCCGCGCGGAGGCGTACCTGAAGGCCCACCCCAACCTGATGGTCAAGAAGTAACCCCGGCTCAGAGCTTCTTGGGTTGGGCGGGCTTCTTGGTGCCGTACAGCCACGCGTCGAAGAGGGCGTCGAGCTGCTTGCCGGAGATGCGCTCGGCGAGGGCCACGAACTCGGCCGTGGTGGCGGTGCCGTTGCGCTTCTCCGCCGCCCAGGTCTTGACGATCTCGAAGAACGCCTTGTCGCCGACGGCCACTCGCAGCGCGTGCAGGGTCATCCCGCCACGCTGGTAGACCGACTCGCTGAACAGGTCCTTCACGCCCGGCTTGCCGGGCGGGGTCTTCCACACCTTGGCGGGCACCTGCTGGTACCGGACGTCGAACGCCTGCTTGGCGGTGTACTCCTTGGTGTGCTCCGCCCAGAGCCACTCCGCGTACGTCGCGAAGCCCTCGTTGAGCCAGATGTCCTCCCACTTGGCCAACGCCACGCTGTCGCCGAACCACTGGTGGGCAAGCTCGTGGGCGACCACCTCGGTGTTCTCGCCCCGCCGGAAGAAGCCGGCCGAGTAGACCGGGCGGCTCTGCGTCTCCAGTGCGTACCCGATCCGGCTGTCCGAGACCACCACGCCGCCGTACGCGTCGAACGGGTACGGCCCGAACACGGTCTCCAGGTAGTCGGCCACCGTGACGGTCTTCGCGATCGACGCGTCGGACGCGCCCTTGGCCACCTTGGTGGTGACGGCGCTGTAGACCGGCTTGCCCTTGTGCTGACCGGTGGTGATCCGGAACGTGCCGATCACCACGTTGCTCAGGTAGCTGGCCATCGGCGACTTCTCCGACCACTTCCAGGTGGTCCAGCCGTCAGTGGTGCTGTTGCCGCCCGGCACGCCGTTGCTGACGGCGGTCACGCCCTGCGGAACGGTGATCTCGAACTCGTACGCGGCCTTGTCCGACGGGTGGTCGTTGACCGGGAACCAGGTGCTCGCCGACTCGGGCTGGCCCAACGCGATCGCGCCGTCGGCGGTGTGCAGGAACCCGCCCTCGCCGAGCAGCTCGTTCTTCAGCGGCTTCGGCACCCCCTCGTACGCGATGTCGACCACGAAACCGTTGCCCGTGATGAGCCCGGCCGCCGGCTTGATCACCAGCTCGTTCTTGTCCCGGGTGTAGGTGGCCGGGGTGGCGTCCACGGTGACCGTCTTGACGGTCAGGCCGGCCAGGTCGAGGTTGAACGTCGACAGGTCCGCAGTCGCGGTGGCCTGGACGGTGGTCGTACCCGTCAACCGGTCCTTCGCCGGGTCGTAGCGCACCTTCACGGTGTACTGCCCGACGTCGTACCCGCCGTTGCCGTAGCTCGGGAAGTACGTGTCGCCGACCCCGGCGGCTCCGGCGGTGAAGGCCCGCGACGGCGTCGGGGACGCGCTCGGCGACGGCGCCGCCGCCTCCGGTGTGGACGAGTCGCATCCGGACAGCACGAGCGCCCCGGTCACCAACAGGCCGGCGCCCACGCGCAGCCTGTGTCGCGTACCCCGCATCACGAACCTCCCCGTAAGCCCGGCGTGGATGGCCTCGCCACCCCCCGCGCGACCGGCGCTCCTGCCCGATCGCAGGCGGCAGCCTATCGATTGATGATCACGGGGTCGTCACGGCAGTGTGGGTGCGGCGCCGCCGGCCAGCCACGCGTCGAGCAGGGGTCGGAGCGGCCGGTCGGCCACCCGTTCGGCAAGCGCCACGAAGTCCGAGGTGGTGGCGTTTCCGGCGCTCCGCTCGGACGTCCACGTGCGCAGGATGCGGAAGAAGGTGTCGTCGCCGACGGTCCGGCGCAGCGCGTGCACGGCCAGCGCGCCACGCTTGTAGACGGCGGTGCCGAACATCCGCTCCCGTCCCGGCTCGATCGACGGCTGCGACCAGTCGGTCGACGCGTACTGCGACTCGAAGTTGCGCTGCGCGGTCCGGCCGCCGTCGTGCTCCTCCCACAGCCACTCGGCGTAACTGGCGAAGCCCTCGTTGAGCCAGATGTCGCCCCACCGGTACAGGGACACGCTGTCGCCGAACCACTGGTGAGCCAGCTCGTGTGCCACCACGGACGGGTTGGGGTGGTCGCCCGAGAAGAAGGCCGGCCCGTAGACCGGCCGGGACTGCGTCTCCAACGCGTAGCCGATCCGCTCGTCGGCGACGACGATCCCGCCGTACGAGTCGAACGGGTACGGGCCGAAGCGGCTGGCCAGGAAGTCGACGATCTCGCCGGTACGGGCCAACGAGCTGGCCGCGCCACCGGTCGCCGGCAGGCTCGCCGCGACCGCGGTGACCATCGGACGTCCGCCGTGGACGCCGGTGACCACCCGGTAGTTCCCGATCACGAGGGTGCTCAGGTAGCTGGCCATCGGGGTGCGCTCCGACCAGCGCCAGGTCGTCCACCCGTCGGCGCTGCTCTGCGGCCCGGGCACCCCGTTGCTCAACGCGGACACTCCGTCCGGGACGGTCACCGCGATGTCGTAGCTCGCCTTGTCGGACGGGTGGTCGTTGACCGGGAACCAGGTGGCAGCCGAGTCGGGTTGACCGAGAGCGATGGCCCCGTCGGCGGTGTGCAGGAAACCGCCGCTGCCCAACTCGCCGTCGGCGACGGAGGTGGGCACGCCCGCGTAGTCGACCCGCACGGTGAACGACCGTCCCCGCGCGAGCCCGTCGCGTGGGGTCACCACCAACTCGCCGTCCTTGCGGCGGTGCTCGGCGCGCTTGTCGGCGACGGTGACCGCGCCGACGGTCAGGCCGACCAGGTCCAGGTTGAAGCGGGACAGATCCTGGGTGGCCGTCGCCGTGATGGTGGCCCGACCGGTGAGCCGGTCGGTCGTCGGGTCGTAGCGGACGTCCAGCCCGTAGTGCGTGACGTCGTAGCCGCCGTTGCCACGGCCCGGCACGTACGGGTCGCCGGCGTCCGCGGCACCGGGTCGGAAACCGTCGTCGTCGTGGCCCGTGCAGGCGGTCCCGGTCAGCGCGACGGCGCAGCCCAGCGCCGTGAGGGCGGCGGTCAGCCGACGGCGGTGCGGCCTGGGTCCGCTCCGGACCATGCACGACTCCTTCTACGCCATCCCCTGGTCAGGAACGAGCGTAGCCAGCCATCCGTCGTCCGATGGCCGTATCGGGGCGACCGCCTCGCGGCAGGCGACGAAAGGCCGGCCCCGCAGGATCGCGGGGCCGGCCTTCAGCGTCACCTCGTCAGCGGTCGAGGACCAGGCCGACCTTCTGGAACTCCTTGAGGTCGCGGTAACCGCACTTGGCCATCGCCCGACGCAACCCACCGAACAGGTTGAGCTGACCGTCGGCCTCGTCCGCCGGGCCGAAGAGCAGCTGCTCCATCGAGCCGAGCGGCTCACCGGACACCTCGAAGGCGCCCCGGGGCAGCGACGGGTGGCTGGCCGCCGAGTGCCACCAGGCACCACCGGCGGGCGCCTCGTCGCACAGCGACAACGGCTCGCCGAGCATCACCGCGTCCGCGCCGCAGCCGAGGGCCTTGGCGATGTCACCGGACGTCTGGATGTCACCGTCGGCGATCAGGTGCACGTACCGGCCGCCGGTCTCGTCGAGGTAGTCCCGGCGGGCCGCCGCGGCGTCCGCGATCGCGGTGGCCATCGGCACCCGGATGCCCAGCACCGACTCGGTGGTCGACCACTCGTCGCCGCCGATGCCCACGATCACTCCGGCCGCGCCGGTCCGCATCAGGTGCAGCGCCGTCTTGTAGTCCGTGCAGCCGCCGACGATCACCGGCAGGTCGAGGTCGGCGATGAACTCCTTGAGGTTCAGCGGCTCGTCGGTGGTCGACACGTGCTCGGCCGACACGATGGTGCCTTGGATGACCAGGATGTCCACCCCGGCATCCAGGATCACCGGTGCCAGCGCGAGGGTGTGCTGCGGGGAGACCCGCACCGCCACCGTGCTGCCACCGGCGCGCAGCTCGCGCACCCGCTCGGCGATCAGGTCGGGGCGGATCGGCTCCGCGTACACCTCCTGGAGCCGCTTGGTGGCGCGGGCTTCCTCGTCGAGGCTGGCCAGCTCGTCGAGCACCTTCGTCGGGTTCTCGTAACGGGTCCACAGCCCTTCGACGTTCAGCACGCCGAGACCGCCGAGCTGGCCGAGTCGGACCGCCGAGGACGGGCTCATCGTGGCGTCCGAGGGGTGCCCGACACAGGGGATGCCGAACGGGTACGCGTCGAGCTGCCACGCGGTCGAGACGTCGTCGACGTCCCGGGTCCGGCGGCTCGGCACGATGGCGATGTCGTCCAGGTGGTAGCCGCGCTGCGCGGTCTTGCCCAGCCCGATCTCGACCACGTCACGCATGGGGGACTCCAGATTGTTGGGGATGGTCAGCGGGAGTGGTAGTTGGGCGCCTCGACGGTCATCTGGATGTCGTGCGGGTGGCTCTCCTTGAGCCCGGCCGCGGTGATCCGGATCAGCTGGCCACGCCGGTGCAGCTCGGGGATGCTCTCCGCGCCGACGTACCCCATGGCGGCCCGCAGCCCGCCGATGAGCTGGTGGGCGACCGCGGACAGCGGGCCCCGGTAGGGCACCTGACCCTCGACGCCCTCGGGGACCAGCTTGTCCTCGGCGAGCACGTCCTGCTGGAAGTACCGGTCCTTCGAGTACGACTTGGCCTGCCCCCGCGACTGCATCGCGCCGAGCGAGCCCATCCCGCGGTACGCCTTGTACTGCTTGCCGTTGATGAAGATCAGCTCGCCGGGGCTCTCCTCGCAGCCGGCCAGCAGGCTGCCGAGCATCACGGTGTCCGCGCCGGCGACAAGCGCCTTCGCGATGTCACCCGAGTACTGGATGCCACCGTCGCCGATCACCGGTACGCCTGCCGGGCGGGCGGCACGGGCCGCCTCCATGATCGCGGTGATCTGCGGGACGCCGACGCCGGCGACGATCCGGGTCGTGCAGATCGCGCCCGGGCCCACACCCACCTTGATGCCATCGGCACCGGCCTCGACCAGCGCGTTCGCGCCGGCGTACGTGGCCACGTTGCCGCCCACGATGTCGATCGTGACGTCCTTCTTGAGCCGGCGGACCATGTCCAGCACGGCCCGTTGGTGCCCGTGCGCCGTGTCCACGATCAGCACGTCGACACCCGCGTCGACGAGCGTGCGCGCCCGCTTGTACGAGTCCTCGCCGACACCCACGGCGGCGGCCACCCGCAGCCGGCCCGCGTCGTCCTTGGTGGCGTTCGGGTACTGCTCGCTCTTGGTGAAGTCCTTCACGGTGATCAGCCCGCGCAGACGATTGGCGTCGTCCACGATCGGCAGCTTCTCGACCTTGTGCCGCCGCAGCAGCTCCAGCGCCTCGTCCTTACTCACCCCGACCTGGGCGGTGACCAGCGGCGTCCGGGTCATGATGTCGCGGACCGGGGTGTCCGGCTCGGAGACGAAGCGCATGTCGCGGTTGGTCACGATGCCGACCAACTGGCCGTTGCCGTCCACCACCGGGACGCCCGAGATCCGGTACCGCCCGCACAGCTCGTCGACCTCGCGCAGCGTGTCGTCGGGGCTGGCGGTCACCGGGTTGGTGATCATGCCGGACTCGGAGCGCTTGACCAGGTCGACCTGGAGGGCCTGGTCCTCCACGGAGAGGTTGCGGTGCAGCACGCCGATGCCGCCCTGGCGGGCCATGGCGATCGCCATCCGCGCCTCGGTCACCGTGTCCATGGCGCTGGACAGCAGCGGAACGGTCAGCTCGACGTTGCGGGTGAGCTTCGTCCGGGTGTTGACCCGACTGGGCACGACGTCCGACTCGCCCGGCTGGAGCAGCACGTCATCAAAGGTGAGCCCGAGCGGAACGACCCGGGCCGAGCCGGCGGGCAGCTCGGGCAGGTGGCCGCCCAGGTCGGCGCGCTCGACGCCGGCCGGAAGATCAGTGCTGGGCGAATTTTCCACGATTGCTCCCCTGAGCTGCTCGGATGGGCTTCAGCGAGGTGGCACGGGCGGGCACCGGAACACGCCACGGCGCCGGCACGTCGTCCCATCGTACCCAGTGACCTGCGCGACCTGGATCGGCGGCGGCCGCCTCGGCGCGGTGCCGGGGGGCGGACGTCCGCGCCGCGTTGGGTCTACGGTGAGGGGGTGCACGACGAGCCCATCGACCCGTTCAACGGCGACCCGGCCGACCCGACCGCGGGCCTGGACGATCCGGGCGACGACGCGACGCCGGATCCACTGACCGACGTCGAGCGGCAGGACGTGCTGGAGGACCTCGCCGATCTGGAGATCTACCAGGCCCTGCTGGCGCCCATCGGCGTGCGCGGGCTGGTCATCGAATGCGAGGACTGCCGGGAACCGCACTACTTCGACTGGGACCTGCTGCGGGGCAACCTGCGGCACCTGCTCAACTCGGGGCGGCCCCGGGTGCACGAGCCGGCGTACGACCCGGATCCGGATCACTACGTGACCTGGGACTACGCCCGTGGATACGCCGACGGGGTGCACGACACCCTGACCGAGGGCACCGAGGACGAACCGGGCACCACCACCGCCGAGTGAGGTCCCGCCTTCCACCGTCCGGGCGCGTGCGGACCGCTCACGATCGTGCTGAATTGCGGTACGGCGTCAGGAGACCAGGCCGGCTCGGAAACCGGCGGCGACGGCGTGGGCGCGGTCCCGGGCCCCGAGCTTGCGGAACAGCCGTCGCGCGTGCGTCTTGACGGTGTCCTCCGACACGAACAGTTCCCGACCGATCTCCGCGTTGCTCTTACCCTCGGCCATGCCGAGCAGCACCTGGAGTTCCCGTTCGGTGAGCCCGACCGACGCCCGGTTCGCACGGGTGCCAGGGCCGGGCCGGATCGCGTCGGACTGACCGGTGGCGGACCCGTCGGCCGCCGGCTCGACCTCGTCGTCGCCGCGCTGCACGGGCACCGACGCCACGTTGGGCGGCCCGTCGCCGGTCGCGGCCGTCCAGCCGGGCTCGGCGGAACCGCGTACCGACGGCGCGGAGCGGCCCGAACCACCGACCGCCGCCGCATCCCGGGCTGGGTCGGTGACCCGCTGCCGGGAGGCCCGGCCGGGCGCGGTCAGCAGGAGCAGGGCCTTGGCCACGGCGCTGGTCAGATCGTGGTCGGCGTTCTGGATCAATCCCCGGGCGCCGGCGCTGATGGTGGCGGCCGCCGCCTCGGACTCCTCGGTGCCGAGCAGCAGCACCGCGGCCTGCGGCGCGCGGGCCAGCACCCGCCGGACGAAGCCCGCGCTGTCCGGCCGGGTGAGGGCCGTGTCAGCGAGGACCACGTCGGCCGGCCGCTCGGCGAGTCGCAACATCACCTCGGGATCGGAGACGGCGGTACGAACGATCGCGGACAAGCCCAGCCGTGCGGCAGCAGAAGTGAGGTGCTGGGCCGCAAGCGGTGTCCGAACGCACACAAGAACGGTACGCACTGTGGTGGTCTCCTCTCCGCACACGAGCAGACCATGACGGGGTCGGCTGGGGAGGAGGTTCCGGGCAATCATCTGAACTTTTCCGACAGATGGGGCAAAAGCCGCAAGTTGCCAGGCGTTTTCGATCACAGATGTGTGAGCCGGCAACGACCCGGGTACCGGGGGGCCAGGCCGGGAACGGTGCGCCTGCGCGGCCCGCCGCCCGGAAGCCGGCCACAAGCATTCTCGCGGTGCCGCGCGGGAGGAGGGGTGCTGATGTCGAACGTACGTAGACTGCCCGGACCCATCGTCGACCTCTGGGACTGGCAGCGGCTCGGCGCCTGCCGAGGCCGGGACAGCGCTCAGTTCTTTCACCCGGACGGAGAGCGTGGGTCCTCACGGCTGCGGCGGGAGTCCTCCGCCAAGGCGGTCTGCCGCGCCTGCCCGGTCCGCGCCGAGTGCGCGGCCCACGCCCTAGCCGTCCGCGAGCCGTACGGCGTGTGGGGCGGCTTCAGCGAGTCGGAGCGGCTGCGGCTGCTCGCCGTCGGCTGGGAGGACCTGGCGGACCGCCGGCAGATCCGCGTCGACGTGGCACGCCTGGAGGCCCGCCTGGGCCGCCCGCACAAGTCGACGGTCCCGGCCCAGCGCAACGTGGCCTGACCCGACACCCGACTCGGCCGTTCCTTCTCGCCCCACGCCCCGTTTCGCCCCATGCCCTCCGTCGATGTCGACGGAGGGCATGGATGTTCCGGTGGTCCTTTGCTCTGCTTCAGCGGAGGCAACACCGGGGCAGCACCCGTGTTCGCAGTCGGGACGCGTGTGTCCGGACGCCGGGTGTTGCCTGGATTGAAGCAGAGCAAAGGGCGGTGTAACTCTCCCCCGGCCGCCGCGGAATCAGCGGACGTTCACCGGGACCGTGTGCCAGCCTGTTGCGCCGTCGGGGGCGACGCTCTGGGTGCGCTCGGTCTGGGTCTCGCCTGTCGCGTCCGTTGCCCGAACCTGGAGCCGGTGCTCGCCCGGGGTGGCATCCCAGCGCCAGGACCACTGGACCCAGGTGTCCACAGACACCGTCGGGGCCAGCACCGCCTCCTGCCAGGGGCCGTCGTCGACGCGTACCTCGACCCGGCTGATGCCCCGGTGCTGCGCCCAGGCCACCCCGGCCACCGTCACCGGACCGGCGGTCAGCCGGTTGCGCCGCCGTGGCGCGTCGATCCTCGACTGGGTCTTGATCGGCCCCTGGGCGGACCACCCGCGCGGCACCCAGTACGCGTCGAAGTCCGCGAAGCGCGTCAGCTCCAACTCGGTCACCCACTTGCAGGCCGACACGTAGCCGTAGAGGCCGGGCACCACCATCCGCACCGGGAAGCCGTGCTCGACCGGCAACGGTTCGCCGTTCATGCCGATCGCCAGCAGCGCGTCCCGCCCGTCGCGGAGTGCGGCGGTGGGTGTGCCACAGGTCCAACCGTCGACCGACCGGCCGACGACCTGGTCGGCGTCGTCGTCCGGCTGGGCCTCGTCCAGGAGCTCCCGCAGCGGTACGCCGAGCCAGCGCGCATTGCCGATGAGGTCCCCACCGACCTCGTTGGAGACGCAGGCCAGCGTGACATACCTCTCGACCAACGGCCGGGCCAGCAGGTCCGCGTAGCTGTAGGTGCGCTCGGTGCCCACCCGGCCGTGGATGCGCAGCCGCCAGGTGTCCGGGTTCACCTGCGGCACCACCAGTGCGGTGTCGATCCGGTAGAACCCGGAGTTCGGGCTGACGTACGGCGCGAGTTGGGCCAGGGACAGATCCGCGCCCGCTGGCACGGCCGGCGCGGGGGCGGCCGGGGCGGGCAGCCGGATCGCGTCCCGGGCAGCCGAGACGCCCCGCCGCCCGGCCAACCAGCGCCCGCCGAAACCAGCCACGGCCGCCGTCCCCAGCAGCACTCCCGTGCCGGTCAGGAACCGTCGGCGCGACTCCGGATCGACACCCTCGACCGGCGCGGCCGGTGTCACCGGCACCGGCGGCGCGGGTGAGGTCCAGGGCCACGGTTCCAGCTCGAACGGGCCGGCGATGAACAGCCAGAGCACCAGGGCGCCGAGGCCGCCGCCGACAAGTGACGGCAGCGCGTCGAAGACGTCCGCGCCGGAACGGGACAGCGCGGCGGCCACACCGACGACGCCGAACGCCGCGATACCGGCGAGGCCCAGGGCGAGCCGGCGGACCGCCAGCATCCCGAGCAGCGCGGCGAACGCGCCCAGCAGCAGGGCCGTTCCGGTCAGCAGGGCAATTTTGTCGGCGGTGCCGAAGACGTCGATGGCGAACTGCTTGAGCGGTTCGGGAACGGCGTCGACAACCACCCCGCCGACCGCGACCAGTGGGGCCGACCGAGGACCAGTCAGCACCGCCACCGGTTCCGCGACCCCGATCGCGACGGCGGCGGCGGTGACTCCGGCCAGCGCGGCGTACCGCCGCGACGTGGTGCTCATCGGCCCAGTGTGCGCGATCATTCCGGCGGGTCGCCAACGACGTCAGCGGTTGGTAATGATCGCGCAGACGAACCGGGACACACCGCCGTACGACGGTGTGCCCCGGAACAGGTGTCGCTACGGGTCAGAAGCCCGGACCGTGCTGGTGGCCGTGGCCGTGGCCGTGCCCACCACCGGCGGCCGGCTCGGGCTGCTCCGGCTTCTCCACCACGAGGCTCTCCGTGGTGAGCAGCAGGCCGGCGATCGACGCGGCGTTGGTGACGGCGTTGCGGGTCACCTTGACCGGGTCGATGATGCCGGACTTGACCAGGTCGCCGTACTCGCCGGTGGCAGCGTCGAGGCCGTTGCCCCACTGCATGCCGGCGACCTTCTGGGTCACGACGTAGCCGTCGTGGCCGGCGTTCTGCGCGATCCAGCGCAGCGGCTCGACCAGCGCCTTGCGCACGATCGAGACGCCGACCTTCTCCTCGCCGGTGAAGCCCAGGTCGTCGTCGAGCACGGGGAGGATCTGCACCAGGGCGGCGCCGCCGCCGGGCACGGTGCCCTCCTCGACCGCGGCCTTGGTCGCCGCGATGGCGTCCTCGATGCGGTGCTTGCGCTCCTTCATCTCGACCTCGGTCGCCGCACCCACCTTGATCACGGCGATGCCGCCGGAGAGCTTGGCCAGCCGCTCGGCCAGCTTCTCCCGGTCCCAGTCGGAGTCGGAGGCCTCGATCTCCTTACGGATCTGGGAGACCCGGTCGGCCACGTCGGCCTTCTGGCCACCGCCGTCGACGATCGTGGTGTTCTCCTTGTCGACCACGACGCGCCGGGCGGTGCCGAGCACCTCCAGGCCGACCTGGTCGAGCTTGTAGCCCAGCTCCGGGGCGACCAGCTCGGCGCCCGTGGAGATCGCGATGTCCTGGAGCATGGCCTTGCGCCGGTCGCCGAAGCCCGGGGCCTTGACCGCGCAGACCTTGAGAGTCTTGCGCAGCGAGTTGACCACCAGGGTGGAGAGCGCCTGCCCGTCCACGTCCTCGGCGATGATCAGCAGGGGCTTGCTGTTCTGCAGGACCTTCTCCAGCAGCGGCAGCAGCTCCTCGATCGCCGAGATCTTCTGGGTCGTGACCAGGATGTACGCGTCCTCAAGGACGGACTCCTGACCCTCCAGGTCGGTGACGAAGTTCGGCGAGATGAAGCCCTTGTCGAACTGGAGACCCTCGGTCACGTCCAGCTCGGTGGTGAGCATCGAGCCCTCCTCGACGGTGATGACACCGTCGCGGCCGACCCGCTCCATCGCCTCGGCGATCAGCTCGCCGATGGTGGCGTCCTGCGCGGAGATCGTCGCCACGTTCGCGATCGACTCCTTGCCGGTGACCTCGGCGGCCCGGCCGAGCAGCGCCTCGGAGACCTTGGCGGCCGCCGCGTCGATGCCCCGCTTGAGGCCGGCCGGGTTGGTCCCGGCGGTCACGTTGCGCAGGCCCTCACGGACCATGGCCTGCGCCAGCACGGTCGCGGTGGTGGTCCCGTCGCCGGCGACGTCGTTGGTCTTGGTCGCCACCTCCTTGACCAGCTGCGCGCCGAGGTTCTCGTAGGGGTTGGTGAGCTCGATCTCCTTGGCGATGGTCACGCCATCGTTGGTGATCGTCGGCGCACCGAATTTCTTGTCCAGGACGACGTTGCGCCCGCGCGGGCCGAGGGTGACCTTGACCGCGTCAGCGAGGGCGTTGACACCGTGCTCCAGCAGGTGTCGGGCGTCGTCCGAGAAGCTGAGGATCTTCGCCATGAATGTCCCTTCGAAGCGCCGCTGCCCCGGCCCGGCGAGCCGGACCGGGGCAGCGACACTGATCGGTTGCTTACTTCTCGATGACCGCGAGGACGTCGCGGGCGGAGAGCACCAGGTACTCCTCGCCGGCGTACTTGACCTCGGTGCCGCCGTACTTCGAGTAAAGGACGGTGTCGCCGACCTGCACGTCAACCGGAACCCGGTTGCCGTTGTCGTCGACGCGCCCCGGACCGACAGCGAGGACAGTGCCCTCCTGCGGCTTCTCCTTGGCGGTGTCGGGGATCACGATGCCCGACGCCGTGGTGGTCTCAGCCTCGTTCGCCTGGACCACGATGCGGTCCTCGAGCGGCTTGATCGCAACCTTGGTCGCGGTAGTCACGGGCATACCCTCCTGGGGTACTGGTTTCGTTGCTGGCCAGCGGGGCCGACCAGCGTCAATCTGCCTCATGCCACCGGGCGGAGCCGTCGTCGCGGGTGCCGGTCCGCCTGGCGTGCGCACCCGGGTCGCGAGACCCGGAAGCTGGCACCCTCAGGGTGAGAGTGCTAATCGCAGGTTATTCCGTGGCTAGCACTCCGTCAAGGAGAGTGCCAGCACGCCGCCGTCTGTGTCGCCACAGTTCCGCCAGTCGTTACCGCAACACGCCGGTAGCCCCACGCCCCGGCGTGGCCGTCTCCCTACCGTCGGTTGCCATCACCGGTGGCCGCCGGAAGGGGAATCACGTGGCCCGGATACCGACCCTGACGTTCCTACTCGAGCAGCTACGTCGCGCACGCCAGGCGCGCGGGCTCAGCCGGGAGGAGCTGGGCAAGCTGATCAACTACTCACCGTCGTACGTGAGTGCGGTCGAGACCGGGCAGAGTCCGGTCAGACCTGATTACGACGCCCGCATCGACTCGACCCTGGACACCGGCGGTCTCTTCGTCGGCATGCTGGAGCTGATCCGCTTCCACGCCGCGCCCGACTGGTTCCGCACCTGGGAGGACGACGAGCGGAAGGCGGTGGCGCTGCGCTGGTACGACCCGACAGTGATTCCCGGCCTGCTGCAAACCGAGGGGTACGCGCGGGCGATGCTCGGCGCGGGCGGCGAGCTGACCGCCGAGGAGGTGGAGACACGGGTGGTGACCCGACTCGCCCGGCAGACAGTGCTGACCGCCGATCCGCGCCCGCGCCTCATCGCGGTGCTGGAGGAGCACACGCTGCGCCGGCAGCTCGGCGACCCGAAGATCATGTGCGAGCAGCTACAGCACCTGCTGACGGTGGGCACCGAGCCGAACGTGCAGGTTCGGCTCGTGCCGACCGACACCCCTGGCACGTCGGGCTCAACGGCCCGTTCATCCTGGCCCGGCTCGACAGCGGGGCCGAGCTGGCTCACCTGGACAACCAGCTCCGGGGGCAGACCGTGGACGGCCCGAACGACGTTGCCGCCCTGGAGCGCCACTGGGAGACTGTGACAGGCGAAGCGCTGCCGTGCCGGCAGTCCGCCCGGCTGATCGAGGAAGTGGTGCAGACATGGACCTGACCCACGCCACCTGGCGCAAGTCCTCCCGCAGCAACAGCAACGGCGGCGCCTGCGTCGAGGTCGCCGACAACCTGCCCGGCCTGGTCGCCGTGCGCGACAGCACGGACCCGGCCGGGCCGGCCCTCACCTTCACCCCGACGAGCTGGCGGGCCTTCGTCGCCGCCACCCCCACCGACTGACACCACCGTCCGGGCAGCCAACCCGGGCCGGGACAATGACCGGGTGGATCTCGATCAGCTGGCGGCGCTGCGTACCCCCGAGGGGTCGGCCGCGCTCACGGCGGCGGCCGGGCTGGCCGGCGGTGATCCGCTGGTCGCGGCGTCGGCGCTGCGCGCGGCCGGGGTGCCGCCGACGTTGGCCGCGGCGGCGCTCACCCAGGCGGAGCTGCGGCACCGGGCGGTCGGCAAGTTCGGTCCGGTCGCCGCCGGGATGTTCCTCACCCGCCCCGGCCTGGAGCAGGCCACCCGCCGGGTGGTCGCCGACAGTCGGGCCGCCCGGTTGTCCGCGGCCGGTGTGCGCACCCTGGCTGACCTCGGGTGCGGCCTCGGCGCGGACGCGCTGGCCGCCGCCCGTGCCGGCATCCGGGTGCACGGGGTGGAGGCCGACCCGGTGACCGCGGCGATGGCCGCCGCCAACGCCACGGCGGCCGGGCTGACCGAGTTGTTCACCGTCGAGTGCGGGGATGCCACGGCGTTCGACGTGTCCCGGGTCGACGGGGTCTTCTGCGATCCGGCCCGCCGCAGCAGCGGTACCGGTCGACGGATCTTCGATCCGCGCGCCTACTCGCCACCGTGGGACTTCGTCACCGGGCTGGCCGAACGGGTACCGCGCACAGTGGTGAAGGTGGCGCCGGGCCTGGACCACGCGCTCATCCCGGTCGGCGCGGAGGCCGAGTGGGTCAGCGTGGACGGCGACCTGGTCGAGGCCGCCCTCTGGTGCGGGGAGTTGGCGGAGGTGCCCCGCCGCGCCACGCTCTACCGCCAGGAGGGCGGCGAGACCCGCCGCCACCAGCTCACCGGCTCGGGTGCCGACGAGGCGCCGGTCGGGCCACCCCGGCGCTACCTGTACGACCCGGACCCGGCCGTGGTCCGCGCGCACCTCGTCGCCGAGTTGGCCGCCGACCTGGACGCCAACCTGGGCGATGCGAGCATCGCCTACCTCTACGCCGACCAGCCGACCCGCACCCCGTACGCGCGCTGCCTGGAGATCACCGACGTGCTGCCGTTCTCGCTCAAGCGACTGCGGGCACTGCTGCGCGAGCGCCGGGTGGGCCGGGTGGAGATCCTCAAGCGGGGTTCCGCGCTCACGCCGGAGCAGCTCCGGCGAGATCTGCGACTGGCCGGCGACGCGGCGGCGAGCCTGGTGCTCACCCGGGTCGCCGGCGCACCGACAGTGCTGATCGCTCGGCCGGTGAACTAGCGTCGCGGGTGTGGCAGGACAGGTCACCGGCGAGCGTGCGGCGCTGGCAGACCGGCGGTCGCCGAGCGGGCCACCGGCTGCGTACGCGGTGGGATCAGCCCGCTCGGGCAGCGCAAACGACTGCCGACCGTGCTTGACGAATCCGCACTGGACCTTCCGACGATCTACGTCTCGGGTGGTCGGCACGGTCTGCAACTCGAACTGGCCGCGACGGATCTGGTGGCGCTGACCGACGCCCGTACCGCACCGTTGCAGACCCGCTGACCACAGTCGTTACGTCGACCACGCCGTGGGATACCCGCGGAGTAACAGTCGCGTTGCTGAATTGTTATCGCTGCCAACAAACTAGGCACCGGAGCGGTCTTGTGGAGGCGGTGTGACGCGCAATACGTTGCCGGACACAACAAAAACAACACCTCCCCCACCCCCGAAAGGACCCTGCACATGCGTAAGGGGATCCTCACCATCGCCGCCGTGGGCCTGCTCACAACCGGCGGATTGACCGCCTGCAGCGACGACTCCGGCACCGGCTCGGCCGACTCCAAGAAGACTCCCAAGATCGGCGTGATCCTTCCGGACAGCAAGTCCTCCCCCCGCTGGGAGACGGCGGACCGTCGCTTCCTGGAGGAGGCGTTCAAGGCCGCCGGCGTCCAATACGACATCCAGAACGCCCAGAACGACAAGGCCGCATTCCAGACCATCGCCGACCAGATGATCACCAGCGGCGTCACCGCCCTGATGATCGTCAACCTGGACTCCGGCACCGGCAAGGCCGTGCTCGACAAGGCCAAGTCGCAGGGCGTCGCCACCATCGACTACGACCGGCTCACCCTGGGCGGCTCGGCCCAGTACTACGTCAGCTTCGACAACGAGGTCGTCGGCAAGCTCCAGGGCGAGGGCCTGTCGAAGTGCCTGACTGAGAAGAACGCCAAGAACCCCGTCGTGGCGTACCTGAACGGCTCCCCCACCGACAACAACGCCACCCTGTTCAAGGCCGGCTACGACTCGGTGCTCAAGCCGAAGTTCGACTCGAAGGAATACACCAAGGGCCCGGACGACGCCGTGCCGGGCTGGGACGGCCCCACCGCCGCGACCATCTTCGAGCAGCAGCTCACCGCGACCAAGGGCAAGATCGACGGCGTGCTGGCCGCCAACGACACTCTCGGCAACGCCGCCATCTCGATCCTGAAGAAGAACAAGCTCAACGGCAAGGTGCCGGTGACCGGCCAGGACGCCAGCGTGGAAGGCCTGCAGAACATCCTCGCCGGTGACCAGTGCATGACCGTCTACAAGGCCGTCCGGGAAGAGGCCAAGGCCGCGTCCGACCTTGCCATCGCAGTGGCCAAGGGCGAGAAGAAGGACACCGGCCAGACGGTGAAGGACCCGGAGGGTGGCCGGGACGTTCCCTCGGTGCTGCTCACCCCGAAGGCCATCTACAAGGACAACGTCAAGGACGTCGTCGCCGACGGCTACGTGACCAAGGAGCAGATCTGCGCCGACGCGTACGCCAAGTTCTGCGCCGAAGCCGGCATCAGCTGACCGACGCCGCAGTACCCGCCGGGACGACCATCGCCGCCCGGCACGGGAGCACCCTCCCGTGCCGGGTGGCGCCCGCCGGACGGGCCCCGCCCCTCCCTTAAGAAGGAGACCCCGTGTCCGCGACTCCCCTGCTGGAACTCCGCGGGATCGACAAGAGCTTCGGTCCCGTCCAGGTGCTCCGCGACGTCGCCCTGAGCGTCCACCCGGGCGAAGTGACCGCACTTGTCGGCGACAACGGCGCCGGCAAGTCGACCCTGGTGAAGTGCATCAGCGGCATCTACCCCACCGACGCCGGTGAGGTCCTGTTCAACGGCGAACAGGTGCACATCGGCAGTCCCCGCGACGCCGCCACGCTCGGCATCGAGGTCGTCTACCAGGACCTCGCGCTCTGCGACAACCTGGACATCGTGCAGAACATGTTCCTCGGCCGGGAGAAGCACAGCGGCATCGTCCTGGACGAGCCGACAATGGAACAGCTCGCCGCCGAGACCCTGGCGGGGCTCTCCATCCGCACCGTCACCTCGCTTCGCCAGCACGTCTCCAGCCTCTCCGGCGGTCAGCGCCAGACCGTGGCCATCGCCAAGGCGGTGCTCTGGAACAGCAAGCTCGTCATCCTGGACGAGCCGACCGCCGCCCTGGGCGTGGCACAGACCGCCCAGGTCCTCGAACTCGTCCGCCGCCTCGCCGACAACGGCCTGGCAGTGGTGCTCATCTCGCACAACATGAACGACGTCTTCGCCGTCTCCGACCGGATCGCCGCGCTGTACCTCGGCCAGATGGTCGCCCAGGTGAAGACCACCGACATCACCCACGCCCAGGTGGTCGAGCTGATCACCGCAGGGCGCTCGGGCGGGCTCGGTCTCGCCACCGACCCGGGCAGCAACGGCGACGGCCCGCAGCCGGCCGACTCGATTTCAGGAGGCGTCCGATGACCACCACCGCCGTGCGGAAGGACGGCCCCGCGGCCGTCACACCGCCGCCGACCGTCGGGAGCCACGTCCGCAACTACGTGAGCCGGGTACGCGGTGGCGACGTCGGCGCGCTACCGGCCGTGCTCGGCCTGATCGTGCTCTGCACCGTCTTCGCCATCATGCGGCCGACGTCGTTCCTGTCGGCGGGCAACTTCGCGAACCTCTTCACCCAGGGCGCGGCGGTCACGCTGATCGCGATGGGCCTGGTCTTCGTGCTGCTGCTCGGCGAGATCGACCTCTCCGCCGGCTTCGCCAGCGGTGTCTGCGCGGCGGTACTGGCCAACGTGGTCACCGTGCTCGGCTACCCCTGGTGGGTCGCCGTCCTCGCCGCAGTCGCCACCGGTGTCATCATCGGCACCACGCTCGGGATGCTGGTCGCGAAGATCGGCATTCCGTCCTTCGTGGTCACTCTCGCCGGCTTCCTCGCCTTCCAGGGCGTCGTGTTGCTGCTCGTGCAGGAGGGCACCAACATCTCCGTCCGCGACGAGGTGCTGGTCGCCATCGCCAACCGCAACCTCGCCCCCGCGCTGGGCTGGGCGCTGACCGCCGTCGCCGTCGTCGGCTACGCGGCGGTGCAACTGCTACGCCACCGCAACCGGGCGGCCCGTGGTCTGATCACCGACCCGATCGCGGTGGTGGCGCTGCGGATCGGCGGGCTCGCCGTCATCCTCGGCACCGCCGTGTACGTGCTCAACCTGGAGCGCAGCCGCAACGTCCTCATCGTCTCGCTCAAGGGTGTGCCGATCGTGGTGCCGATCATCGCGGTGCTGCTTGTCATCTGGACCTTCGTGCTCCAACGCACCAGCTACGGCCGGCACATCTACGCCGTGGGCGGCAACCGGGAAGCGGCCCGCCGGGCCGGCATCGGAGTCGACCGGATCCGGATCTCCGTCTTCGTGATCTGCTCGTCCATGGCCGCCGTCGGTGGCATCGTGGCCGCCAGCCGGGCCAACTCGGTCGACCCGAACACGGGGGGCAGTAACGTACTGCTCTACGCGGTCGGCGCGGCGGTGATCGGCGGCACCAGCCTCTTCGGCGGCAAGGGCCGGGTATTCGATGCCGTGCTGGGAGGCGCGGTGGTCGCGGTCATCGAAAACGGAATGGGCCTGATGGGGTACAGCGCGGGAGTCAAGTACGTGGTGACCGGCGTCGTGCTGCTGCTCGCCGCCAGCGTCGACGCCCTCTCCCGCCGCCGCGCGGCAGCCACCGGCACCCGCTGACCGCGCGGGAGGTAGCACGAGCATGCGCCCGGCACCCAGCCAGGAGGAGGTCCGGCGGCAGAACCTCGGGGCCCTGCTGCGGCACGTGCACGTCCACGGCGCGACCACCCGCGCTGAACTCACCACCACCCTGGGGTTGAACCGGAGCACCATCGGCGCGCTCACCGCCGACCTGGCCGGCGTCGGACTGGTAAGCGAGGGAACACCGAAGGAGACCGGCCGGGCCGGACGGCCGTCACTTGTCGTCCGGCCCGAATCGACCCGGGTGTACGCGTACGCGTACTCCGTCGAGGTGGACCGGCTACGCGCCGCCCGGGTCGGCCTGGGCGGCGCGGTGCTCGACCGCCGGGAGCTGGACCGCCCTCGCGGTCTGCTCGCCGCGGAGGCCGCGCCGCTGCTGGCCGGCGCGGTCAAGGAGATGCAGCAGACGGTGCCCGGTGACGCGATCTGCGTCGGCACCGGCGTCGCCGTCTGCGGCATGGTCCGTCGGGAGGACGGCCTGGTCCGGCTCGGCCCCACCACCGGTTGGGTGGACGAGCCGATCGGAGCGGCGCTCGTCGCCGAGATGGGCCTCGACGTACCGGTGACGGTCGGCAACGTGGCGGACGTGGCGGCGTTCGCCGAGCACATCAGGGGCGTCGCGGCGGACTGTGACAACGTCATCTATCTGTACGGCGACGTCGGTGTCGGCGCGGGGATCATCGCCGGAGGGCGCCGGCTCACCGGACACGGCGGGTACGGTGGCGAGGTCGGCCACATGAAGGTGGTCCGCGACGGCAGGCCCTGCGAGTGTGGCGCCCGCGGCTGCTGGGAGACCGAGATCGGCGAGCACGGTCTGCTGCGCGCGGCCGGACGGTCCGACGCACGGGGACGCGACGCCCTGCTCGCGGTCTTCGACGCCGCCGACCGAGGGGACGCCCGCGCCCAGACCGCAGTACGCCAGGCCGGCGACTGGCTCGGCTTCGGGGTGGCCAACCTGGTCAACGTCTTCAATCCCGAGATGGTCATCTTCGGTGGCACCATGCGCGACCTCTACCTCGCGGCGGCGGCCCAGATCCGCAGCCGGCTCAACTCCAACGCCCTCGGCGCCTGCCTGGAACACGTCCGGCTGCGCACCCCGCAACTCGGTGCGGACGCGCCACTGATCGGTGCCGCCGAACTAGCCTTCGAACGGCTCCTCGCCGACCCCCTCGACGTGGGTTGAGCCGCGTACCCTGTCCGGCGTGGACGTCGAGCTGCGCGCCTCCGACGACGACCGCCACCGGGTGGTCGCCGATCTGCACCGGCACACGACGGCGGGCCGCCTCACCCTGGACGAGTTCTCCGAGCGGGTCGGCGCGGTGTGGACCTCCCGCACTCTCGGCGACCTGGCCGCGCTGACGCGGGACCTGCCGGCGCTGCCCGACCCCGCGGCCGCGGCGACGGACGACGGTGGGCTCGGGCACGGACGCCGGGAGTTGCTGGTCCTCTTCGCCGTCGCCGCGCTCACCCTGCTGCTGCTCGGCGGCTTCCTCGCTGTCACCCGCTGATCCGCGTCGCCGCTGCCCCCGCGCGCCGTGAGGTCCGCAGATCGCGGCCCGCACCGATGAACTGATCGGACGATCAGTCCGTACCAGTGGGCGGACGGGCAGCCGGCAGGATGCGGCTGCCCGGTCCAGACGCGTTTCGGTCCGGACCGAGGAGGCACCGCAGACATGGCACCGCTCAGATTGGCCCGCCGCCGGCCGGGCAACCGGACGCACCGAGCGGCGATGTTGCTCATCGCGATCGTCGCGGGGATCGGTGTCCTGCCCGGCGTGGCCATCGCCGCCCCCGCCGGGGGGCAACAGCTCAACGCCGCCGACATGACGCTGCTCAACGGTGTGCGGTTGGCCGGGCTGTGGGAGATGCCGGCCGGCCAGATGGCCACCGAAAAGGGACAGTCGGCGAAGGTACGGGAGATCGGGGCCGGCATCGCCGGCGAGCACCAGAAGCTCGACCAGCTCGTCGTGGACGCCGCGAACAAGCTCGGCGCGTCCATTCCCACCGAGCCGACCGCCGAGCAGAAGGGCTGGCTGGCCGAGATGCAGAAGGCCTCCGGCGCCCGGTTCGACCAGATCTTCGTCACCCGGCTCCGGGTGGCCCACGGCAAGATCTTCCCGGTGATCGGCGCGGTGCGGGCCAGCACCCGCGACGCGACAGTTCGCAAGCTCTGCGAGACGGCCAACGCCTTCGTGCAGCACCACATGCAGATGCTGGAGTCCACCGGACTGGTCCGCTGGCCCGAACTGCCGCCGGCCGCGCTGCCCGCCCCTGGCAAGGACGGTCTGCTGGCCGCCGCCTCGGCGAACACCGGCCCGCAGGTCGGGGTCAGCAGCACCGTCGTCTGGCTGGTCTTCCTCGCCGCGCTCGGCACCGGCGGGATCGCCACCTACCGGATGCTGCGCCGCAGCTGACCAACCGTCGAGGTGGCCCCCGTCAGCGGTCGACCTGGGTGAAGTCCCAGGAGTGCGGGGCGCGGGCCACCAGTACGGCGGGCGGTTCCGGCAGCGGACGCGGGTTGCTGCGCCACTTGGAGATGACCACCACCCGGTGGTCGGTGGACGAGAAGACCTCGCTGGACACGTGTAGCGGGTCGTGCTCCAGCTCGGGCAGGGCGGTGTCGCACACCCAGGTGATCAGGTCGGCGACGCCGTACGCCTCGGCGCGCGCCTCCCACATCCGCACGATCATCTTCGGTGTCCCCGTCACACGCTGACCGTGGTCAACGGCAGCGCCGAGTCGGCCGGCAGGTCCAGCCGGCTCGGCGCGACACCGGCGGCGACCAGGTGCGATCCGAGCGCGGCCACCATCGCCCCGTTGTCGGTGCAGAGCTTCGGCCGCGGCACCCGCACCCGGATGCCGTACTTCTCGGCCCGTTCCTCGGCCAGCGCCCGCAACCGGGAGTTCGCCGCCACTCCCCCGCCGATCACCAACGTGTCGATGCCCTGTGCCCGGCAGGCGGCGATCGCCTTGTTGGTCAGCACGTCGCAGACCGCCTCCTGGAAGGACGCGGCCACGTCGGCCACGGGCACCGGCTCACCGGCACGCTGCCGTGCCTCCACCCAACGGGCCACCGCCGTCTTCAACCCGGAGAACGAGAAGTCGTACCGGTGGGCGGCCAGGTCCTTCGCGGCGGTCAGGCCCCGCGGGAAGGCGATCGAGGCAGCGTCACCGGCCCGGGCCTCCCGGTCGATCGGCGGGCCGCCGGGGAACGGCAACCCGAGCAGGCGGGCGACCTTGTCGAACGCCTCGCCGGCCGCGTCGTCGATGGTGGCGCCGAGCGGGGTGACGCCCCGGGCCAGGTCGTCGACCAGTAGCAGGGACGAGTGCCCGCCGGAGACCAGCAGCGCGATGGCGGGCTCCGGGAGCGGACCGTGTTCCAGGGTGTCCACCGCCACGTGCGCGGCGAGGTGGTTGACGCCGTACACCGGCTTCTCGGCGGCGAGCGCGTACCCCTTGGCGGCGGCGACTCCGACGAGCAGCGCGCCGGCCAGACCGGGCCCGGAGGTGACCGCGATGGCGTCGATGTCGGCCAGCGTGACGCCGGCGTCGGTCAGCGCCCGCTGCATGGTCGGCACGATGGCCTCGAGGTGGGCACGGCTGGCCACCTCGGGCACCACTCCCCCGAATCGGGCGTGCTCCTCGACGCTTGACGCGAGCGCGTCGGCCAGCAGGGTGTGTCCGCGCACGATGCCGACGCCGGTCTCGTCGCACGAGGTCTCGATGCCCAGGATCAGCGGTTCGTCAGCCATGGTCGTGTGGTCCGTCCCCGGTCGGCTCGGCGTCGCGCCGCATGACCAGCGCGTCGGTGTTGCTCGGTTGGTAGTAGCCGCGACGCACCCCGATCGGCTCGAACCCGTACGTCGCGTAGAGCCGCTGGGCGGCGGCGTTGTCCACGGCCACCTCCAGCAGGGTGCTGCGGGCGCCCCGACGGTCCGCCTCGGCGAGCAGTTCCTCCAACAGCACGCGGCCGATGCCACGCCGCTGGACGTCCCGCCGGACGGCGATGACCTGCACCCACACCTCGTCCGGAGGAGCGCCGGCCAGCCCTGCGTACCCGAGCACCGTCCCGTCGGTGTCGACCGCGATCCGGTAGTGGTGCCCGTTGGCCAGTTCGTTCCAGAACATGCCGGGCGACCACTGTCCGGCGCCGAACAGGTCCGCCTCGATCGGCATCGCCTGCTCGACGTGCCACCAGCGGAACCGTTCCAGCCGTACCGGCGTCACGGCAGGACCGGTTTGCGGCCGGTGGCCGCCACGGCGTCGGGACGGCGCAGGTAGAGCGGGGTGAGCCCTTCACCGGGCGCTCCGGCACGGATTCGTTCGGCGGCGAGCAGCGCCAGCACGGTGGCATCTGGGTAACGCGGCTCGAACCGCACCGGCAGGTCCAGAGCTTCGGCGTACCGGTGTGCTCCGTCGCCGACCGCGACCGTCGCTCCCAGCTCCCGGGCCCGCGCGGCGGCCACCGCAGGCGCGGACACCTCGGGTCCGACGATCCGCTGACCGGCGCCGTCGTAGACAGCCCAGTACAGCTCCTTGCGGCGGGCGTCGCTGGCGGCCAGCACCGGCTCGCCGGCGGCCGCCGGGTACCCGATCGCATCGAGCGAACAGACGCCGTACGTCGGCACGCCGAGCACCTGCCCCATCGTGGCGGCGGTGACCAGGCCGACCCGCAGCCCGGTGAACGGTCCTGGGCCGAGCCCGGCGACGATCGCGCCCAGGTCACGCGGGCGCGCGCCGGCGTCGGCGAGGACCGCGTCGATCTGAGGCGCGAGCAGTTCACCGTGCGCGCGGGCATCGACCGTGCACCGGTGGGCCCGGGACGTCACGCCGTCCGCCGAGATCTCCACCAACGCTGCGGTCACCGCGGGGGTCGAGCTGTCCACCACGAGTACGAGCACGGTTAGCCAGCCTAGCGGCCCCGCCACCGCCCAGGTTCACGCCCCGCCCCCGTGACCGCGGGGTCGGCCGCGGGCCGCCGCCGCGGACCCTCGACCAGTGGCTGCATCCATACTCGCGGTCGGTGGGCGCGTACCCCGCCGGAGCCGGCACCGCCAGCGGGACCCGGCGGGTGACCGCCGCTGCGGATTCTCGTGCCGCACCGCCCCCGCGACACGCCCGGGCCACCGGCGGCGGGCGGGGCCGCCAATCACCGGAGCGACCACCGCCGACCAGCCGGAGGCACGAACCCACGCTGTTCTCGGCCCGGATCGCGACGAGTCGTCAATCCGCCGCAGGGCTGTCGGGAACGCCGCGATCTGAGCCAGCATGCCGGGATGCCATCGACTCACCTCGGCAACCTGCTCGGCGCCGCACTCCGGCACCAACGTCAACGACGCGAGCTGAGCCAGCGTCAGCTCGCCGGGCTCGCCGAGGTCAGCCAGACGGCGGTGGCCCGGATCGAACGCGGCGAGCGCTCGCCGAGCATCCCGGTGCTGGAGCGGTTGTTCGCCGCGATGGACGTGCAGTTGGTGGTCGGGGTCGAGCCGCTGGACACGCACCTCGACGCCCGCATCGACGAACTGGCGGCCCGGCCGATCGCCGAGCGCATCGACGATCTGGGACTGGATCGGATGATGGACGCGCTCAAGGACTTCCCCCAGGCACTGACCGGCAGCACGGCGGCCGTGTTGCAGGGCGCGCCGCTGCCGGTCGACGCGGTGGAGATCGCGCTGCGCTGGGAGGACTCGAAGCGGTTCACCGCGTGGCTGGCGGCGCACTACGGTCAGCGCTGGAACGCCCGCTGGGAAGAGTTCGGTGGCGTGTGGTTGGAGCCGGAGGAGCCGGGCGAGCACCGCTGGTCGACCCTGTACGGCGAGATCAGGGCGACCATGTGCGACGAGCTGCCCGAGACGGTCGAGGTGCGCCACGGCGGGCGGGACTACCGGGTGGTGCCGCTGGTCGAACTGGAGCTGACCGAGCCGCGGGCCGCCGACCTGCTGCGCCGCTACCGGGACCGGCGCCGCGCCACCGGGGACTGACCCGGCGGTGCGGGCCGGGGGCCAACCGGCGGTGCGGGCCAGAGTCAGCCGGCTGTGCGCTCCCAGTCGACGGTGGGTCGGCCGGCGTCGGCGAGGGCCTTGTTGGCCGCGCTGAACGGACGACTGCCGAGGAAGCCGCGCGGGTTCATCGGGCTCGGGTGCCCGGCCTCCAGGACGACATGCCGCGGGTTGGTGACCAGGCCCGCCTTCTTGCGGGCGTAACCGCCCCAGAGGAGGAAGACCACCCGGTCCGGCAGAGCGTCCAGCGCTCGGATGGTGGCGTCGGTGAACTCCTCCCAGCCCGAGTTGGCATGCGAGCCGGGGGTGGCCTGACGCACGGTCAGCACCGCGTTGAGCAGCAGCACACCCTGCGCTGCCCAGCCGTCGAGGTTGCCGCTGCGCGGCTTGGGCACGCCCACGTCCTCGCCCAACTCCTTGAAGACGTTGCGCAGCGACGGAGGCACCGACACACCCTCGCGGACGCTGAAGCTCAACCCGTGCGCCTGCCCGGCCCGGTGGTAGGGGTCCTGACCGAGGATGAGAACCCGCGTGGCCTCCGGCGGGCAGAGCCGGTACGCCGAGAAGAGATCCTCCACCGGCGGGAAGACGGTCTGCGTCGCGTACTCCCGGGCGACGAACTCGGCCAGCGCGGCGGTACGGGCCGGATCGAGGTGCGGGGTGAGCACGGCACGCCACTGCTCCGGCAGCAGCGCCAGCAGATCCAGGGCGGGGGCATCGTCGGACATCAGGAACCTCTTCCAGCGCGGGTCGGTCCCCCGCACTCTAGGCACCAGGTCCGACAGCGCCGCGCCGACCTAACCCAGCCCGGCCAGCCGCCGTGCCCAGTCGCCACCGACCGGATCCAGCTCGACGACCCGGGTGTCGTCGTCGCGGCGGTCGATGCGGACCCGCAGGTGCGCGTCGACCAGCTGCTCGACCAGGCCCTCGCCCCACTCGACCACGGTCACCGACTCGTCCACCGAGGCGTCCAGGTCCAGGTCGTCGATCTCGGCGCGCGGGTCGCTGGCGGCGCCCAGCCGGTACGCGTCGGCGTGCACGAGTGCCACCCGGCCACCTCGGGCCGGGTCGGGCCGGTGCAGGCGGGCGATCACGAACGTCGGCGAGGTGACGTCACCGAGGACGTTGAGCCCGGCGCCGATGCCCTGGGTGAGCGCGGTCTTGCCGGCGCCCAGCGGGCCTGTCAACAGCACCAGGTCACCGGCCCGCAGCAGCCCGGCCAGCCGGCGGCCGAACTCCCGAGTGTCCTCGACGGTCGACAGTTTGACGACGAAACTCACCGGTCCTCCATGCTCTGCAGTGACTCGAGGAACCGCTCCAGCGCGGCGTTGACCTCGTCGGCGTGCTCCAGCATCACCACGTGACCACTTTCTTTGATCTTGATGAACTCGGCGTGCGGCAGCCGCCGGACGATCTCCTCAGAGTGGGTCACCGGCGTGATCATGTCCTTGTCGCCGACGACCACCAGCACCGGCGCGTTCGCCAACGCCGCCAGCGCCGGGAAGCGCGAGTGCGTGGCGAGCGTCCGCAGGTAGCGGGTCACCGTGTCGGCCGAGGTCCGGGAGTTCATGGTCTCCACGTAGGACACCA
The DNA here is from genome assembly GCF_043197485.1 of Micromonospora sp. NPDC049102. Classification (NCBI taxonomy): domain Bacteria; kingdom Bacillati; phylum Actinomycetota; class Actinomycetes; order Micromonosporales; family Micromonosporaceae; genus Micromonospora; species Micromonospora sp. NPDC049102. The sequence continues at coordinate 367,988 of NZ_JBICTE010000001.1, forward strand.
GCCGAGAGCTGGGCTTGCGGGTGCCGAAGCCGTACTTGCGGGTCAGCAGCCAGGCCACGTTCGACGTCGACTTGCGGGCCTTGTCGATCACCGGGCCGCCGTACCGGGTGGCGTTGCTGACCATGTACAGCACCGGGCCACCGACCCGGCCCAGCAGCGCCGGAGCAACGAGCTTGGTCTCCGCGACGAGCCCGCCCGACGTGGCCATCAGCACCGTGCCCACCACCCGGTCGCCGAACAGCTCCGGGAACAGCTCGGCGAACGCCATGATGGTCATGCCGCCCATCGAGTGGCCGACCAGCACCAGTGGCCCCTCCGGGGCGACCCGGTCGATCACCTGGCGCAGAGTCCGGCCGAGCACGGCCAGATCGTACTCACCGGTCTCCAAGCGGCCGGACTGGCCGTGACCGGGCTGGTCGTACGCCACGATCCGGTAGTCACCGCGCGCGGCGAGCATCTTGCGCTGGAAGTGGAAGGTGCCCATGTCCAGGCAGAAGCCGTGCACCAGCACCACCGTCGGGTGCCCCCGCACCGGGCGGGTCGGCTCGACCACCTCGACGTGGATGTCGGTGCCGTCCGGCAGCTCCAGTCGGAACGCCTCGTCGTACCGCTGCTCGCCGAACGTCTCCTGCGCGTACCGGTCGGTCGGGTCGGTCTTCAGCCGGCGGACCAGGGTGCGTTCGGTCGCGACGCCGGCGGCCAGACCGGCCGCCGCCACCCCGACCGCGGCACCGACCAGGCCGGCGACGCGGCCGGCCGCGGTCCGCGGGCGCGGGATGCGGTACGCCATCAGGGGCGCTCACCGTCGTAGACGCGCGGCACCCGCGTGCCACCGAACCGGGTGACGATCTCGTAGTTGATCGTGCCGACCGCCTCGGCCCAGTCGTCGGCCGTCGGCTCGCCGTCGGCGCCACTGCCGAACAGGGTCGCCACGTCGCCGTCGGCCACCGGGTCGTCGCCGCAGTCGAGCACGAACTGGTCCATGCAGACGCGTCCGGCGATCGTGCGCCGTGCGCCGGCGAGCTGCACCGGGCCGCTGTTGGACGCGTGTCGGGGCACACCGTCGGCGTACCCGAGCGGCACCACGGCGAGATTGGCGTCGGACCGTGTGGTGTAGGTGTGGCCGTAGGAGACGCCGGTGCCGGCGGGTACCCGTTTGGTGAGCATCACCCGGGCGCGGGCGGTCATCGCCGGTCGCAGCCCGTACGTCTCGCCGGCCACCGGGGACAGGCCGTAGATGGCCAGCCCGGGACGGACCAGGTCGAAGTGCGTGTCGGGGCGGGTCAGAGTAGCCGCCGAGTTGGCCAGGTGTCGCCAGTGGGGACGCAGACCGGCCCGCTCGACCATGGCCAGTCCCTCGTGGAAGACGGCGAGCTGCCGGTCGGTGGTCGGGTGACCGGGCATGTCGGCGTACACGAAGTGGCTCCAGACGCCGACCACCTCGATCAGGCCGTCGGCCTGGGCCTTGGCGGCGGCGTCGAGCAGGGCCGGCCAGTCGGCGACGGTGGCGCCGCCCCGGGACAGCCCGGTGTCGATCTTCAGGTGCAGCCGGGCGGGGCGGCCGGCACGCTGACTCGCCGCGACCATCTCGTCGAGCTGCGAGAGGCTGGCGGCGGCGAGATCCACTCCCGCGCCGACCCCCTCGTGCAGCGGCAGCCCGGGCGCGAGCAGCCACGCCAGCACCGGCGCGGTGATCCCGGCCTGACGCAGCGTGAGCGCCTCGTCGAGGGTGCAGACACCGAGCCAGTCGGCCCCCGCGCCCAGCGCGGCCCGGGCGGCCGGCAGCATGCCGTGGCCGTACCCGTCGGCCTTCACCACCGCCATCAGCTCGGCGGTCGTGCCGGCACGCAGTCGGCTCACGTTCTCGCGGATGGCGTCAAGATCGACGCGTACCTCGGCCTGCCACATGCGCCCAGCCTACTTTCCAGCCTGATCACCGTGGGCGGCGACGCACGGCCCGGCACACCGATCGGATGGGGACGGGACGATCAGCCCAGCCTGGCGATGACCGGGCGCAGCGCGGTCACCACGTCGGGCGCGGTCACCGGGCCGCCGCGGGCCGCCTCCCGACCGGCCAGCCCGTGCAGGTACGCGGCCCCGGCGGCCGCCCGGTCCGCCGGCACCCCGGCCGCCAGCAGCGAGCCGAGCAGCCCGGCCAGCACGTCGCCGGTGCCGCCGGTGGCCAGCGCCGGGGTGCCGGTCGGGTTGACGTACGCCCGGCCGTCCGGCGTGCCGATCACCGTGCGGTCCCCCTTGAGCAGCACGACCGCGTTCATCCAGGCGGCCAGTCGCAGCGCCGACCCGACCCGGTCGGCGCCGGGCTCCTCCCCGCACAGCCGGGTGAACTCCCGGTCGTGAGGCGTGACGACGATCGGGGCGTCCCGGCCGCGCAGCCGGTCGGCGAGTGCGCCGTCCACCAGCAGGGTCAGCGCGTCCGCGTCGAGGACCACCGGCACCGAGGTCGCGAGGACGGCCCGCAACTCGGCCGCCGCGTCGTCGCCGGTGCCCAACCCCGAGCCGCACACCCACGCCTGCACACGGCCGGCGTCGGCCACCCGCGGCGTGGCGATCACCGAGGGGTGCTGGTGCAGCACCTCGGCACGAGCCCCACCGGCGTACCGGACCAGGCCGGTCGGCCCGGCCAGCGCCCCGCCGACGGAGAGCACCGCGGCGCCCGGGTACGTCGCCGAGCCGGTCGCCACCCCCACCACACCCCGGGTGTACTTCTCCGACGCGGCACCCAGCTCGGGCCACCACCGCTGAAGGTCGGACCACTCGGTGACGTTCAGCGCGGGGGTGCCCCGCAGCCAGGGCCGCAGCCCGATGTCGACCAGCTCCACCTGCCCGGCCAGCGCGGCGGCCGGGCCGACCACGAGGGCGGGCTTGAGCGCGCCGAAGGCGACGGTCACGTCGGCGCGGACGGCGACAGGTCGGCCGGACGCGCCCAGTGGCACGTGCCCGGTGTCCACCGCCACCCCGCTCGGCACGTCCACGGCCAGGACGGTGGCCCGCTGGCCGTCGCGCCCGCGCAGGTCGTTCAGCCGCTGGGCGATCTCGTCCGCGTTCGCGCGCAACCCACCTGTGCCGCCGATACCGACGATGCCGTCGAGGACCAGGTCAACGGGACCGGCGGGGCGGTCGACCAACCGGCCGCCAGCGGCCCGCAGCGCGGCCAGCCCCGCGGCGTGCGCCCGTCCCGGAGTGAGCAGCAGGGCGGACACCTCGACGCCCCGGCAGGCCAGCCGCTCGCCGGCGTAGAGCGCGTCGCCGCCGTTGTCGCCGGAGCCGACGAGCAGCAGCACCCGGCCGCCGTACACGCCGCCGCGCTCGGCGAGCAGCAGCGCGGCCCGTCGGGCCAGCCCGGCCGCGGCCCGCTGCATCAGCGTGCCCTCCGGCAGCGTGCCCATCAGCCCCGCCTCGGCCGCCCGTACGTCGGCCACCCGCCACACCGGTCTCATGTCACCGTGTCCCATCCGTTCCGCGGGTCGGCCGACGCGGCCCACCCGGCCGAGGTCACCGTTCCGCGACCACCATCGCCGACGCGATCCCGCCGTCGTGTGACAGCGAGAGGTGCCAGTGGTTGATCCCACGCTCGGCGGCCACCGCCGCGACGGTCCCCGAGACGCTCAGCCAGGGCCGCCCGTCCTCGTCGGGCACGATCTCGCAGTCGTGCCACCGCAGGCCGGCCGGAGCGCCGAGCGCCTTGGCGACAGCCTCCTTCGCCGCGAAGCGGGCGGCGAGCGACTCCGGCGAGCGCGGACCGCCGGAGCGGGTGGTCCGCTCCGGCGCGGTGAAGAGCCGGTCGGCGAGCAGCGGCGTCCGCGCCAGCGACCGGGTGAACCGGTCCACCAGGACGACGTCGAGGCCGACAGCGACGATCACCAGATCACCCTACCGGCGGTCGGGGCGGCAGATTAGCCGTCGGGCCCGCCGTGGGCAACGCCTGTGGACACACCGGGGTACGGCCGCAGCCGGTGCGTCCACAGGGCACTCCGGGACGGTTCGGCGCCCCCTAGCGTTCAGCGCGTCGGTGCCGATCGAGCACGGGGGTGGGGTCATGGCCGAGGAGCCGTTCGACGTCCGGCCGCAGGAGCTGCGCGCTGTGGCCCGCGCGCTCGACGACGAGGCGTACCGGTTGACGGCGGGTCTGGCGCGGGTCCCGGGGCTGCTGGTGCCGGCACCGGGCTGGCGGTCGGCCGTGGCGCTGGCCGGGCTGGAGGCGGCCGGGCACGCCTGGTTCTGCCGGTTGGGCGCGGACGTGGCGGCGACCGCCGGTGGGGTCCGTGCGGCGGCCGAGGCGTACGAGACGGTGGACGACCGGGCGGCGGGCCGCTTCGCCGCCGTGCCCCGGTGAGCGGGGTCGGCTATCGGCAGCTCTGGGCCGCGGATCCGGCGGGTTGGCGGGCTGCCGGCACCGCCTGGGCCGGGTTGACCGGGCCGGTCGACCGGTACGCCGGTGAGCTGGCCGGGGCCGCCGGGCGGCTGCGGGGTGGCTGGTCCGGGGTGGCCGCCACGGCGGCCGACGGCCGGCTCGGCGGTCTCCGCGACGAGCTGACCTCGGTGGCACCGGCGCTGATCGAGGCGGACCAGGCGCTGGCCGAGCTGGCCCGGCAGCTCACCGTGGCGAAGGCCCAGCTGGCGGAGGCGGTCACCCGGGCCGAGGCAGCCGGCCTGGCGGTGGACCGCAACGGCGCTGTGCGGATGGATTCGGCGCAACCCGCGTCCGCCGGCGTGCCGGCACCCGGCTGGTCAGCGCCGGGATCGGGGGCGGGCGTCGGGGCACCGGCCGGGGCGGGAGACGGCGGGGCGGCCGGAGGCGCGTTGGCCGGCGCGGCGACGGCGTCGGCGGCCGGCGTGGGTGCGGGCGCGGCGGCGGGCATCGCGGCGGCGGGAGTGGCGGCGGCTCTGCGCACGGCGATCGGGCGGGCGGACGCGGCGGACCGGGCCGCCGCCGACCGGTTGGCCGAGCTGACCCGTTCCGCCGGCACCGGGTGGGCGTCCCCGCCACCGCCCGGCCGACCGGCCGCCGGTGCGTCGCCACCGGTGGTGCGCGCCTGGTGGTCCGGGCTGACTCCGGCCCAGCGGCGGTGGCTGGTCGGCCACGAGCCGGCGCTGGTCGGTGGTCTGGACGGGGTACCGGTGGCGGCCCGCGACCAGGCCAACCGCCTGCTGCTCGGCGTGCGGCGCGAGGAGTTGCTCATCGAGCGGCGGCGGTTGCTGGCCCGGGTGCCGCCGGGGCCGCTCGAATCGGTGCGACTGCGCGCGGTCGCGGGTCGGCTGGCCGGCCTGGACGCGCTCACCGAGCGACTGGCCGGCGGGGCACCGCGGGCGTACCTGCTGGGGTTGGACCCGACCGGTGAGGGGCGGGTGGTGGTGGCGCTCGACGACCCCGACCACGCCGATCAGGTGCTCACGTATGTGCCGGGGATGACCGCTGGGCTGGACGACGCCCCTGGCGAGCTGGGTCGGGCCGCCCGGGTGCTGGAGCGCTGCGCGGCGCTCGTGCCGGGTGAGCGCAGCGCGGCCGTGCTGTGGCTGGACTACGACGCACCGGACTTCCTGACCGAGGCGGCGTCGGCCAGCCAGGCCCGGGACGCCGGACCGGCGCTGCACCGTTTCCAGGAGGGGCTGCGGGCCACCCACGAGGGGCCGCCGGCCCGGCAGACGGTGCTCGGGCACAGCTACGGGTCGCTGGTGGTGGGCATGGCCGCCCGCGAGCACGGGTTGGCAGCCGACGCGCTGATGTTCGTCGGCTCCCCCGGGGTGGGCGTGGCGCACGCCGACGAGCTGGGCATTCCGGCCGGGCAGGTGTGGGCCAGCAGTGCCCCCGACGACGTGATCCGCCTGGCCCGGCCGGTGGACGAGCTGGTCCGTCCGGCCGTGCTCGGCGCCGCTCCGCTCGCCGCGGTACTGGGCTGGCCGGATCGGACCGGCCACGAGCTGTGGTTCGGCCACGATCCGGCGGATGCCGGGTTCGGCGGCCGGGTGTTCTCCAGCGGGCGGGGCGGGCATGCCGGCTACTGGGAGCCGGACAATCCGGCGCTGGACGGGATGGCCCGCGTCGTGCTGGGCCGGTGACGGCTCCGGTCCCGGGACGGGTACGGACGACGGAGCCCCGGCCACCGCGGGTACGGCGCGCCGGGGCTCCGGACGTGGGAGGCGTCTACTCGACGGTGACCGACTTGGCCAGGTTGCGGGGCTGGTCCACGTCGTGCCCCCGGGCGGCGGCGATCTCGGCGGCGAAGACCTGGAGCGGCACCGTGGTGACGAGCGGAGCCAGCAGGGTGGGCGTACGCGGCACGTAGATCAGGTGGTCGGCGTACCGGACGACGGCCTCGTCGCCCTCCTCGGCGATCACGATGGTCCGCGCGCCGCGCGCCCGGACCTCCTGGATGTTGGAGACGACCTTGTCGTGCAGCATGCCCCGGCCCACCGGGGACGGCACCACGCAGATCACCGGGGTGCCGTTGTCGATCAGGGCGATCGGGCCGTGCTTCAGCTCACCGGCGGCGAAGCCCTCGGCGTGCATGTACGCCAGCTCCTTGAGCTTGAGCGCGCCCTCCAGGGCCACCGGGTAGCCGACGTGCCGGCCGATGAACAGCACCGTCGGCTCGGACTTCAGCTCTCGGGCCAGCTCACGGACGGGCTCGATCCGGTCGAGCAGCTCGCGCAGCTTGCCGGGGATCTCCTGCAACTGCGCGACCACCGCGCCCACCTCGTCGGCGAACTTGATGCCGCGTACCTGGGCCAGGTGCAGGCCGATCAGGTAGCAGGCGACGACCTGGGTGAGGAACGCCTTGGTGGAGGCGACGGCGATCTCCGGCCCGCCGTGGGTGTAGAGCACGGCGTCCGACTCACGGGGGATGGTCGAGCCGTTGGTGTTGCAGATCGCCAGCACCCGGGCCTTCTGCTCCTTGGCGTGGCGCAGTGCCATCAGGGTGTCCATCGTCTCGCCGGACTGCGAGATCACCACGATCAACGTGGACCGGTCGAGGACCGGGTCGCGGTAGCGGAACTCGCTGGCCAGCTCCACCTCGCAGGGGATCCGGGTCCAGTGCTCGATGGCGTACTTGGCGACCATGCCGGCGTGGTACGCCGTGCCGCAGGCCACGATGAAGATCTTGTCGACGTCGCGCAGATCCTGGTCGCTGAGGCGGACCTCGTCCAGGGCGATCTCGCCGCTCTCGGTGAGCCGGCCGAGCAAAGTGTCGGCGATGGCCTGGGGCTGCTCCTCGATCTCCTTGAGCATGAACCAGTCGTAACCGCCCTTCTCGGCGGCCGACGAGTCCCAGTCGATGTGGAAGTCCTTGCCGCTGGCGGGCTGACCGTCGAAGTCGGTGATCTCGATGCTGTCGCCGGTGATCAGGACGATCTGGTCCTGACCCAGCTCCACCGCCTCGCGGGTGTGCTCGATGAACGCGGCCACGTCGCTGGCCAGGTAGTTCTCGCCGTCACCCCGGCCGACGACCAGCGGCGAGTTGCGCCGGGCGCCGACGACCGCACCGGGCACGCTGGCGTCGACCGCGAGCAGGGTGAACGCGCCCTCCAACCGCTGGCACACGACGCGCATGCCGGCGGCGAGCAGCTGCGGGCTGTCCGGTTGGCCGGCGGCCCGCAGGTCGGCCAGCGCGGCGGAGAGCAGGTGCGCGGCGCACTCGGTGTCGGTGTCGCTGGTGAACTGGACGCCGTCGGCCTCCAGCTCGGCACGGAGCCTGGCGAAGTTCTCGATGATGCCGTTGTGGATCACCGCGACGCGGCCGTCGGGGGCGAGGTGCGGGTGGGCGTTGCGGTCGGTCGGCCCACCGTGGGTGGCCCACCGGGTGTGGCCGATGCCGGTGGTGCCGTCACCGATGCCGATCGGACTGGCCGCGCAGGAGGTCGGGTCGTCGGCGGCACGCTCGGAGAGCACCTTCTCCAGGTTGGCGAGCTTGCCGGCCTTCTTCTCGGTCAGCAGCTGGCCGTCACAGACGATGGCGACGCCCGCCGAGTCGTAACCCCGGTATTCCAGCCGACGCAGCCCGTCGAGCACGATGCTCAGTGCCGGGCGCGCACCGGCGTATCCCACGATTCCACACATGGCCCGCAGCCTAACCCAGTTTCGCTCATCATGGGTGCTCGAAAGACGGCTAAACAAGCACCGGATTTGAGCGATCGGTTGTTGTCGGGCCGCAATGGGACGAGTGTCACGAGCCCGCTCACCGCGCCACCGACCGGACGGGGTTGCGGGACGGCCGGCGCGTACGACAGTCTGCCGGCGGGCTCGGCACGCGCTGCCCTGGCTCGTTGACCCCTTACCCACTCCCGCCCGGAGCAGCCATGTCCGACGCGCCGCCGCCCGATCCGTCTTCGACGCCATCACCCGACCCCACCCCGACGCCGCCGGAGCCGACGCCCGGGCAGACGCCGCCGGAGCCGACGCCCGGCTGGGCCGCGCCGGACGCCTTCCCGACGCCGGGTCCGATGGCGCCGGGCCAGCCCTGGGCACCCTCGGCGCCCTGGGCGCCCCCGCCCTCGTCCGCGTGGACACCCGACGCCACCGGCACCCAGTGGACGCCCGCTCCCGCCGCAGCCGGCCCCTGGCCACCACCCCCGCCGCCGGAGCACCCTGCGGCCGGCTATCCGCCGTCGGGCTACCCGGCACCGGGCTACCCACCGCCCGGCTACCCACCGCCCTATCTCTATCCCGGCTATCCGCCGGCCAAGAGTCCCGGTGGCGGAAGCGGTCGGGTGGTCGGGATCGTCGTCGCGGTCGTCGCGGCTCTCGCCCTCCTCGGCTGCGGTTGCGTGTGTGTGGCCGGACCCCTGCTCGGCCAACTGGTGCCGGATTCGGTCGCCGAGGACCCGTACGACAACGACCCGTTCGGCGACGACACCTGGCCGCCGAGCATGGCGCCGGAACCCAGCCCACCCGGCTCTCCCGTTCCGGACACCACCACCGCAGGGCCCACCAAGAAGCCGATCACCCGCCCGACCTCGGGTCCCGCGCCGGTGACGGTGGTCTACGAGGTCACCGGAGTCGGCAAAGCCGACATCGCGTACTTCGACGCCGAGAGCGATCTCATCCACGTCGACGGCGCGAAACTGCCCTGGCGCATGACCATCCGCACCAACGGCAAGAGCAGGGTCATGGTCGAGGCCGACTGGCCCGGCATCGACGATCCCGGGCCTCTCGGTTGCACCGTCACGATCACCGGCGCCGGCCAACCAGTGGCCTACGAGAGCGAGAGCTGGTACGGGGCCAGATGCGAGCCCGAGTGAGACTGGAGTCGGATCAGCGGGTGACCGTAGGCTGGCGCAGGTGACGATGAGCACCGATGTCGACCCGCTGGTGGCCCGGATGCGGCCGTTCGGCACGACGATCTTCGCCGAGATGTCCGCGCTCGCCGTGCGGACCGGGGCGGTCAACCTCGGCCAGGGCTTCCCGGACACCGATGGCCCGCCGGAGATGCTGGCCGCCGCCGCCGAGGCGCTGCGCGGCGGGCAGAACCAGTACCCGCCCGGTCCGGGCATTCCCGCTCTGCGCGCGGCCGTCGCGGCGCACCAGCGCCGGTTCTACGACCTGGCGTACGACCCGGACGGCGAGATCGTGATCACGGCGGGTGCGACCGAGGCGGTGGCGGCCAGCATCCTCGCTCTGTGCGAAGCGGGCGACGAGGTGGTGTGCTTCGAGCCGTACTACGACTCGTACGCCGCCTCGATCGCGCTGGCCGGCGCGGTCCGGCGGCCGGTCACGTTGCGTCCCGGTGCGGACGGCCGGTACGCCTTCGACCCGGCGGCACTGCGGGCGGCGTTCGGGCCGCGTACGCGACTGGTGCTGCTCAACTCGCCGCACAACCCGACCGGCAAGGTGTTCACGCCGGCCGAGTTGGCGTTGGTGGCCGAGCTGTGCCAGGAGTACGACGCGTACGCGGTCACCGACGAGGTGTACGAGCACCTGGTGTTCACCGACGCGTCCAGCCCTCACGTGCCGCTGGCGACGCTGCCCGGAATGCGGGAGCGGACGCTGCGCATCTCGTCGGCCGGCAAGACGTTCTCCTGCACGGGCTGGAAGATCGGCTGGGTGAGCGGCCCGGCGGCGTTGGTCTCGGCGGTGCTGCGGGTGAAGCAGTTCCTCACCTATGTCAACGCCGCGCCGCTGCAACCGGCGGTCGCCGTGGCGCTGGCCCTGCCCGACGACTACTACACGGGTTTCCGCGACGGGCTCCAGCAGCGCCGCGACCAGCTCATGGGTGGCCTCGTCGACGCGGGATTCGATGTGCTGACACCGGAGGGCACGTACTTCGTCACCGCCGACGTCACCGCCCTCGGTGGCACCGACGGGATGGAGTTCTGCCGGTCGCTGCCGGAGCGCTGCGGCGTCGTGGCGGTGCCCACCCAGGTGTTCTACGACGACGTCGAGGCTGGTCGGCGACTGGTCCGGTTCGCGTTCTGCAAGCGTCCGGAGGTGCTGGCCGAGGCGGTCACCCGGCTGCGCGCCCTGACCCGCTGACAGGCCGTGCCGGCCGGAAGCCCGGCCAGCACGGCGTGCAGACGGTGAAGACCCGGCGGGTCTGGCGTGCGGTCGACTACGACGCGGCGGGGCTGGCCGTACGCACCAGGGCGGCGATCCGCTCGGCGACCTCGCGGGCGGTCGCCTCGGTGGCGGCCTCGACCATCACCCGGACCAAAAGCTCGGTGCCCGACGGGCGCAGCAGCACCCGCCCGGTCTCCCCCAGCTCCGCCTCGGCACGCTCGACCTCGGCGCGGACGGCCGGCGCGTTGGCCCCGACGGTCCGGTCGCCGACCGGAACGTTGATCAGCACCTGCGGCAGCTTGGTGACCACCGAGGCCAGCTCGGCGAGCGACTGGCCGGTGGCGGCCATCCGGGCCATCAGGTGCAGACCGGTGAGCACCCCGTCGCCGGTGGTGGCGTGGGCGGGCATGACGATGTGGCCGCTCTGCTCGCCGCCGAGCGCCAGACCGGAGGCGCGCAGCTCCTCCAGCACGTAGCGGTCACCGACCTTGGTCTCGACCAGCCGGATGCCCTGCGCGGACATCGCCAGGCGCAGACCGAGGTTGCTCATCACGGTCGCCACCAGGGTGTCCTGGGTGAGGGTGCCGGCCTCCCGCATGGCCAGCGCGAGGATCGCCATGACCTGGTCGCCGTCGACCTCGTCGCCGTCGGCGCTGACCGCCACGATCCGGTCGGCGTCGCCGTCGTGGGCGATGCCCAGGTGGGCGCCGTGCTGCACCACGGCCTCACGCAGGGCCTCGATGTGGTTGGAGCCGCAGTCGTCGTTGATGTTCAGGCCGTCGGGCTCGGCGTGGATCGCGACGACCTCGGCGCCAGCCTCCCGGTAGGCGACCGGGGCCACCTCACTCGCCGCGCCGTTGGCGCAGTCGACGACGACCTTGATCCCTTCCAGCCGGTGCGGCAGTGCGCCGACCAGGTGCTGCACGTAGTGGTCAGCGCCGTCGAGCAGGTCGTGCACCCGGCCGACGCCGGCGCCGATCGGGCGGTCCCAGGCGGTGGTGGCGTTCGCCTCCACCGCAGCCTCGATCTTCATCTCGATCTCGTCGGCCAGCTTGTGACCACCGGCGGCGAAGAGCTTGATGCCGTTGTCCGGCATCGGGTTGTGCGACGCGGAGAGCACGACGCCCAGATCGGCCTTCGCCTCCGCGGTGAGGAACGCCACCGCCGGGGTGGGCAGCACTCCGACGCGCACCACGTTCGCGCCGGCGCTGGTCAGCCCGGCCACGACGGCGGCTTCCAGCATCTCGCCGCTGGCCCGGGTGTCCCGGCCGACGACGGCGAGTGGCGGGTGACTGCGGTCCGTCTCGGCGAGCGTGTGCGCGGCGGCCACAGCGAGCGCGAGCGCCAACTCAGGGGTGAGATCCGCGTTCGCCCGCCCGCGTACGCCGTCCGTGCCGAACAACCGACCCATACCCGCCAACCTCCGATGAGCAACTGCGATGAGGAGAAAGCGGAACGGCCGGTCCACCTCCCCGGTCGGGGGAGGCGGACCGGCCGTCCGTCAGAAGTACAACGCGCTGGGAAAGATCAGCGCTTCGAGTACTGGGGAGCCTTGCGGGCCTTCTTGAGGCCGTACTTCTTGCTCTCCTTGACCCGGGCGTCACGGGTGAGGAAGCCGGCCTTCTTGAGGGCCGGGCGGTCGTCCGGCTCGTTGATGATCAGCGCGCGGGCGATGCCCAGCCGCAGCGCACCGGCCTGGCCGGTGGTGCCGCCGCCACGCAGGTTGGCGATGACGTCGAACTGCTCGAGCTTCTCGGCGGTGACCAGCGGTTCCTTGATGAGCTGCTGGTGCACCTTGCTCGGGAAGTAGGCCTCGAGGTCCTGGCCGTTGCAGGTGATCTTGCCGGTGCCGGGGACGATGCGGACCCGGACGATGGCCTCCTTGCGGCGGCCCACGGTCTGGATCGGCCGGTCACCACGAGGCGCGCGGGCAACGGGCGCCGGCGCCTCGGTGGCCTCAGGGGCCTCAGAGGCCTCAGAGGCTTCCGGGGCGACCTCGGTCTCGATGATGTCGGTCATGCTGCTTCCTTCGCCCGCGCTCACTGCGCGATCTGCTTGATCTCGAACGGCACCGGCTGCTGCGCGAGGTGCGGGTGCTCGGCACCGGCGTAGACCTTCAGCTTCTTGATCAGCTGACGGCCGAGCTTGTTGTGCGGGAGCATCCCCTTCACAGCCAGCTCGATGGCCCGCTCGGGACGCTTGGTCAGCAGCTCGTCGTAGCCGATCTGCTTGAGACCACCCGGGTAACCCGAGTGGCGGTAAGCGACCTTGGTCTGGCGCTTGTTGCCGGTCAGCGCGACCTTGCCCGCGTTCACGATGACGACGAAGTCGCCCGTGTCGACGTGCGGCGCGAAAGTCGGCTTGTGCTTACCACGCAGCAACGTGGCGGCGTGGGTGGCCAGGCGGCCCAGCACGACATCAGAGGCGTCGATGACGTGCCACTGACGCTCGATCTCACCCGGCTTCGGGCTGTACGTACGCACAGGTCTACCTTGTCTCGTCGTCGGTCTGGGGTCGCGCGCCGAGGTGACCAGATCTAGCAGGCCGGACCAGCGCGCACGAACGACCAAGCGTACCTGATAGGGCACGCCTCTGGATGTCGTACAACAGCAGGCAACGATACCCGGCGCCCCATCGGCAGGTCAAAACGGGGGTCTGTCGCCGCACTCCGGCGCGCCGGGCATGACCCAGCTCACACGCCGGCGAGCCGGTTGGACGACCCCGGGCGACGGTAGGCGACCCAGGTCACCGCGAAGCACATCGCGTACCAGCCGATGAACGCCAGGTAGGCGGCGTCCGCGTTGCCGGAGCTGAGGAACGACTGGCGGAAGGCGATGTTGACCAGCACCCCGCCGGAGGCGCCGATCGCGCCGGCGATCCCGATCAACGCGCCGGTCATCCGTCGCGCCCACCGCGCGGCGTCCTCCGGGTCGCGCGTGCCGTTGGCCACCGCGTCCGCCGCCCGGGCCCGGAAGATCGCCGGGATCATCTTGTACGTGGAGCCGTTGCCGACCCCGGAGAAGACGAAGAGGGCCAGGAACCCGGCCAGGTAGAGCCCGAACGAGCGCTCGCGTGCCGCGTACAGCACCGCGCCCGCGCCGAGGGCCATCGCGACGAAGTTCCAGAAGGTCACCCGGGCTCCGCCGAGCCGGTCGGCGAAGTGCCCGCCCAGCGGCCGGATCAGCGAACCGATCAGCGGCCCGAGGAAGGTCAGCCAGGCGGCGTCGACGGGGGTGGGGAACCGGTCGGCGAACTGGAGCTGGAGGACCTGACCGAAGGCGAAGCCGAACCCGATGAACGACCCGAAGGTGCCGATGTAGAGCAGCGACATGATCCAGGTGTGCGGGTCCCGGGCGGCCTCGCGCAGCGCTCCCGGCTCGTTGCGGGCCCCGGGCACGGTGTCCAACCAGCGGGCCGCCGCCAGCGCGGCCAGCACGATCAGCGGCAGGTAGACCGCGGGCACCAGTCGGGGGTACGCGGCGCCGGCGGTGGCCAGCACCGCCAGGCCGACGAGCTGCACCGCCGGTACGCCCAGGTTGCCGCCGCCGGCGTTGAGCCCGAGGGCGCGACCCTTGAGGTGCTGGGGGTAGAAGAGGTTGATGTTCGCCATCGAGGAGGCGAAGTTGCCGCCACCGACGCCGGTGAGGCAGGCCAGCACCATGAGGGTGGAGTAGGACACCCCGGGTTCCAGCAGCACCGTCATCGGCACCGTCGGGATCAGCAGCAGGAGAGCGCTGATGGTCGTCCAGCGTCGCCCGCCGAAGCGGGCCACCGCCAGCGTGTACGGCAGCCGCAGCACCGCGCCCAGCGCGGCCGGCACGGCGGTGAGCAGGAACTTCCCGGCCGGGTCGATGCCGTACGCGGGGCCGAGGAAGAGCACGGTGACCGACCAGAGGCTCCACACGGAGAAGCCGACGTGTTCGGCGAAGATCGACACCCAGAGGTTGCGGCGGGCGATCGGCGCGCCCGTCGTACGCCAGAAGTCGGGGTCCTCGGGCCGCCAGTCGGAAAGCGGGGGCCGACGCCCGACGACGGCAGGTGGCTCGGCGGTGACTGCGATGCTGGTGAGCGTGCTCACGGCGGCTCCTCCTCGTCGATCTGACGATCGGAGACGCTAGGGAGACGGGGTTACCTGGCAGTGCCCGTCACGGGTCGGCCGGGAAACGGCTACCGCACCACGGCCGGACGGCGATGGTGAGGTGCCCGCATTCAGAGCTGCGCGAGGATGCGCAGCGCGCGGCCGACCCGGAGCATGGTCTCGGTGTCGGCGACGTCCACGCACTCGGTGAACCACTTCTTCATCGGCGAGGAGATCCGGTCGGGCATCACCACGTACGGGCCCATCGGCACGGCCAGGGGCGAGTCGCGCAGCAGCGACTCCTCGACCACCTCGACGACGATCACGATAGGGACGTCGGTGGAGTTGTAGACGTCCGAGCTGACCACGAGGCCGAGGCGTTCACGGGCACCCTCGATGCGCCAGACCTCACCCCTGCGCAGCACGCGGCGGTCCGCCGAGGAAGAGGTCGTCGACCATGCCCACCTCGCGGGCGTCGGCGAGGGCGGCGGACTCCAGGTCGAGGCCGGCTCGGCCCACGGCGGCGGCGTGCGCGGTGAAGACCTCGCGCAGCGCCTTCTCCCGGGCCGCCTGGTCCATCCACGCCGAAAGGGACAGCCCTTCGCGCTTGGCGAAGCGCCGGGCCTCCTCGATCGTCTCGTCCGTGAACGAGAGCGTCACCTTGGCAGTCATGCCGCCGAGACTACCCATCGGTATGACTGTCAGTCATCCACGCGCCGGCCGGCTCGCTCCCGGGTGTCGAAAGGTCCATATCGTCAGCGGGCACGTCCGCCGAACACCGCGAAGCGCCACTCCTTGAAGTAGCAGTCGACGTCGTCCAGGCCGGCCTCGGCGAGCCACCGGCACTGGTCGGCGACGGTCGCCGGGAGGTCGTAGCGCATGCGGTCCCGGGAGGCGGCGATCTCCTGCGGCGACGACCCCAACTCGGCGATCCGCGCCATCCACACCTCGTCGTAGCGCCGGTCGAGCGCGGGAGTCGGCCCCGCGACCTGCTCGGCGTTGACGAACACCCCACCGGGCGCCAGGGTGGCGGCGGCCCGCCGGTAGAGCGCCCGCTTGCCGGCGTCGTCCAGGTGGTGGATCGCCAGCGCGCTGACCACCGCGTCGTACCGGCCGGGCGGCAACTCGTCGGACAGGTCCGCCCGGACCGTCCGGTGCGGCACCGACCGCGCCGCCAGCTCGGCGGTGGCGCGGGCGAGCATCGCGGGCGCGGCGTCCACGAGGGTCAGTCGTACCCCGGGCACCGCCGCGGCGAGCAGCAGCGAGAGCAGCCCGGTGCCCGCGCCCAGGTCCAACACCTCGGGGGTACGACCAGCCGCCAGCGCGGCGCGCAGCGGTGGCGCGGCCACCTCGACGGCCGCGCCGTAGAAGGCGTCGAAGCAGGGCACGAGCCGCCGTCGCGCCTCGTCGTAGGTGCCGGCCACCGCGTCGAAGACGTCCACCACACCCATCGCGCACTCCCATTCTTTGGGAAAGATTTCCCACATTATAAGCTCACTGGTTCGACGCCGCCGACCCTGGACACGCGAAAGCCCCCGGCGCCATCTTTGGGTCTCAGGAGCCGGGGGCCTGCTGGGTCAAGCTGTTCAGGCCGGGTCGTGTGCCTTCGCCATACCGACGAACGCCCGCCAAGCCGCTGGCCCGAAGACCCACGCCGGCCCCAGGCGGCGCGGCCGGTAGGGACCAGACCCGGCGGACGCGTTCGTACAGGGGCCGCCCCTTGGCCCGTTCAGATCTTGGACAGTTTCCGTTCTCGGCTAACGGAAACTGTCCAAGATGTGGACGGGTGAGCATCGCGGGGCGGCCCCTTTCCCACAGTGACGAGCAGGGGGAGAGTGCCGTGCCGGACAAGCCGCCGGATCGGCGACCCGCACCGAAGCCCACACCGCGCAGGCCACACGCGGGTGATGTGCTGCACCTGACCCGTGCCGCGAGTGTGCAGTTCCTGCGCCCGATCTTCGTCCGCGTGATTCGCGTGCTCGACTGGCCGACGTACGACGGGTGCTTGTGGATCGACGCCTACGAGCTGGCCCCGAATGGCGACGCGGTCGCGCGCCGGCCCCTGTTCGTGATGCCCGTGGGCCTGATCTGGCCGGACACGTCCGCCCCGGCGGCCCGGCGCTCGACCGCCCGCACTCCCGTCAGGCGCGGTCCGGTGCGTGTTCGATGACCCGCCGTCCTCGCCCGCACCATCCGATGCGCCCGGCGTGGCTCTGCCGCAACTGTGCCGCTCCCTGGCCGTGCCCGCCGGCACAGCTCCACCTCGCGATCGAGTTCTACGGCCATTCGATCGCCCTGGCGTGCCACCTGGCCGCGAACATGCAAGACGCGGTTGACGACCTGTACGCCCTGGGCCTCCGTCCTGACCTGCGGGCACTTCACGCCCGGTTTCTGGGCTGGCTGTCGCTGTCCCGCCGACCGAACCGCGCCGACCTGGAGGGGTGCCTGTCGGTCACCGCCGTCGGGGCGGATGCGGTAGTGAGCGGTATACATCGACCCGGCGGGCGTGGCGGGCCAATCGCCGTCACCTATCCGTCACGCCCGCTACCCCGGCGCGGTGTGAGGCCCACTTGACAGGACCGAAACAGAAGGGACCCGGACTGGAAACCGCCCAGCGGCACGCTTTGCCGACATGACAGACAGTGCATGGCCGGCAACTGGATCGGGGCGTACGCCCCGCGAGGTGGCGACGCACTGCCCGTACTGCGCCCTTCAGTGCGGCATGACACTGCGCGAGGACGACACCGGGGTGACCGTGCTCCCCCGCCAGTTCCCCACCAACCGGGGCGGGCTGTGCCAGAAGGGCTGGACCGCCGCCGAACTGCTCGACCACCCGGAACGACTGACCACTCCGCTGGTGCGCGACCCGGCCAGCGGCGAGCTGCGTCCGGCGACCTGGGACACCGCGCTGGACCGGGTCGCCGCCGGCGTACGCGCGATCCAGGACAGCTCCGGCCGGGACGCGGTCGCGGTCTTCGGCGGCGGCGGGCTGACCAACGAGAAGGCGTACGCGCTCGGGAAGTTCGCCCGGATCGCGCTGCGTACCCGCAACATCGACTACAACGGACGGTTCTGCATGTCCTCGGCGGCGGCCGCCGGGATGCGGGCCTTCGGCGTCGACCGAGGGCTGCCGTTCCCCCTGGCCGACCTGGGCCGGGCCGACACGCTGCTGCTGGTCGGCGCCAACCCGGCGGAGACCATGCCACCGCTGGTCCGCTGGCTCACCGAGCAGCGCCGGGACGGCGGAAAGCTCATCGTCGTGGACCCCCGCGTCACCGCCACCGCCCGCCAGGCCGACCTGCACCTGCAACCGCTGCCCGGCACCGACCTCGCGGTGGCCAACGCGCTGCTGCACATCGCGCTCACCGAGGGCTGGGTCGACCAGGCGTACGTGGCCGAGCGCACCACCGGCTTCGACGCGGTCCGCCGCAGCGTCGCCGCCTGGTGGCCGGCCCGCGCGGAACAGCTCTCCGGCGTGCCGGTGGCCGACCTCGAGGCGACCGCCCGCGCACTGGGCACCGGCGGCCGGGTGATCATCCTGACCGCGCGCGGGGCGGAGCAGCACGCCAAGGGTGTCGACACCGTCAGCGCGTACGTCAACCTCGCCCTCGCCCTGGGCCTGCCCGGCCGCCCCGGCTCGGGGTACGGCTGCCTCACCGGCCAGGGCAACGGTCAGGGTGGGCGGGAGCACGGGCAGAAGGCCGACCAGCTCCCCGGCTACCGCAAGATCGACGATCCGGTGGCCCGGGAGCACGTCGCCGGTGTCTGGGGCGTACCGGCCGACGAGCTACCCGGTCCCGGTGTGCCGGCGTACCAGCTGCTCGACTCGCTCGGCACCGCCGACGGTCCCCGGGCGCTGCTGGTGTTCGGCTCGAACCCGGTGGTCTCCGCTCCCCGGGCCGCCCGGATCGAGGGTCGGCTGCGCGACCTCGACCTGCTGGTCGTGGCCGACCTTCTGCTCTCCGAGACCGCGGCGCTGGCCGACGTGGTGCTGCCCACCGCGCAGTGGGCCGAGGAGGACGGCACGATGACCAATCTGGAGGGCCGGGTGTTGCGTCGACGCGCGCTGCGTCCACCGCCACCGGGCGTCCGCACCGACCTGTCCATCCTCGCCGACCTGGCGGCCAGGTTGGGCGACGCCGAGACCGCTGCCGCGCGCTTTCCTACCGACCCGGCCATCGTCTTCGCCGAACTGCGCCGCGCCTCCGCCGGTGGCGCCGCCGACTACGCCGGCATCACCTGGGACCGCATCGACGCCGCCGACGGCGTCCACTGGCCCTGCCCGAGCGAGGACGGTCCGGACACACCACGGCTCTTCGCCGACCGGTTCGCCACCCCGGACGGCCGGGCCCGGTTCCACCCCGTCGACCACCGGCCCGCCGCCGAGGAGGTGTGCGCCACGTACCCGCTGCACTTCACCACCGGCCGGGTGCTGGCCCAGTACCAGTCCGGCACGCAGACCCGGCGCGTGCCGGCGCTGCGTCGGGCCGCAGCCGAGGCGTTCGTCGAGCTGCACCCCGACCTGGCAGCCCGGTTGGGCATCGACGACGGCGACCCGGTGCGGGTCACGTCCCGTCGGGGTGAGTTGCGTGCCCCGGCCCGACTCAGCACGGGTATCCGCCCGGACACGGTCTTCGCGCCGTTCCACTGGCCCGGCGTCGGGCGGGCCAACTCGGTGACCAACGACGCGGTGGACCCGATCTCCGGGATGCCCGAGTTCAAGATCTGCGCGGTCCGGGTGGAGAAGGCATGACCGCCCGGGTGGTGATCGTCGGCAACGGGATGGCCGGTGCCCGGCTCGCGGCCGAGCTGCACGCCCGCGAGGGCGACCGCAAGGTCACCGTCCTCGGGGCGGAACCGCACCGCGCGTACAACCGGATCATGCTGTCGACGCTGCTGGCGGGCCGCATCGACGAACCGGACGTGGAGTTGACCGAGGCCGCCGGGCACGGCATCGACAGGCGGTCCGGCGTCGCGGTGACCGCGGTGGACCGGGCGGCCCGCGAGGTCCGCACGGTCGACGGCGAACGCATCGCCTACGACCACCTGGTGCTGGCGACCGGCGCGCGGGCGGTGGTGCCGCCCCTGCCCGGCCTCGACCCGGCCGACCTGCCGGGGCGGGTCGCGCCCTTCCGGACCCTGGACGACTGCCGCCGCATCCTGACCGTGGCCCGGGGCGCACGCGCCGCGATCGTGCTCGGTGGCGGGCTGCTCGGGCTGGAGGCCGCCCGGGGCCTGGCCACGCGCGGTCTGGCCACCACCGTGGTGCACCCGACCAACCACCTGATGGAGCGGCAGCTCGATCCCACGGCCGGCGCGGTGCTGGCCGGCACGCTCGCGGGGCTCGGCGTCACCATCCAGCTCGGGGTACCGGCGACCGGGGTGGTGGCGGACGACACCGGCGTCCGCCTCGACCTGGCCGACGGCCGGTCGCTGCGCGCCGACCTGCTGGTGCTCTCCTGCGGTGTACGCCCCGACACCGCCCTCGCGCAGGCCGCCGGTCTCACCGTGCGACGCGGCGTGGTGGTGGACGACCGACTGCGTACCAGCGACCGGTCCGTCTCGGCGCTCGGCGACTGCGCCGAGCACGACGGGACGATCACCGGGCTGGTCGCGCCCGCCTGGGCCCAGGCCCGGGTGCTCGCCGACGTGCTGACCGGCACGGACCCGCTCGCCCGTTACCGGCCCCGTCCGGTGGTGACCCGCCTCAAGGCGGCCGGGATCGACCTGGCCGCGATGGGCGACGCGGCGAACGGCGGCCCGGGCGAGGAGTTGACATTCACCGACCCGGCCCGGGGCACGTACGCCCGGCTGCGCATCCGTGACGAGCGGTTGACCGGCGCGATCCTGCTCGGCGACAACCCGGCGATCGGCACGGTGATCCAACTCTTCGACCGGGGTCACCCGGTCCCGGCCGACCGGCGGGCCCTGCTGCTGGGTCGGGCGCTCGGCGGGGCCGTCGCGGCGCCGAGCGCGTCACCGGCGCTGATGCCGGACGCGGCCGTCGTCTGCCAGTGCAACACCGTGACCAAGGGCGCCCTGGTGCGCTGCTGGCGCTCGGGCGCGCGGACGGTCGACGCGGTGGTGGCGGGCACCCGGGCCGGCACCGGATGCGGCGGATGCCGGGACGCGGTCGGCGGCATCGTCGACTGGCTGTCCGAAGCGGAATCGGTGGAGGTGACGCGATGAGCGGCGCAGACCTGGTCGTCGTCGGCAACGGCATGGTGGGACAGCGCTTCGTCGACGCGCTGCGCGCCCGTGACCCGCAGGGCCACTGGCGGGTGACGGTGCTTGCCGAGGAGGGGCGTCCGGCATACGACCGGGTACGGCTCTCGGCGTACTTCGACGGGGTCAGCGAGGACGAACTGAACGTGCACACCCCGCACGACGGGGTACGGCTGCGCCTCGGTGAGCCGGTCACCGCCATCGACCGCGCCCGGCGGGTGGTGACCACCGCCGAGTGCGAGTACGGCTACGACGCGCTGGTGCTGGCCACCGGGTCGTACCCGTTCGTCCCGCCGGTCCCCGGAGCCGACCTGCCCGGGGTCTTCGTCTACCGGACGTTGGACGACCTGGCGGCGATCCGGGAGTACGCCCAGGGTCGGCGGGTCGGCGCGGTGATCGGCGGCGGGCTGCTCGGGTTGGAGGCGGCGAACGCTCTGCGTCTGCTCGGCCTGAGCACCGACGTGGTCGAGTTCGCGCCCCGGCTGATGCCGGTGCAGGTGGACCAGGCCGGCGGCGCGATGCTGCGCCGCTACGTCGAGGAGCTGGGTGTGCGTACCCACCTCGGGGTCGCCACCACGGCGATCCGCGCCGGGGCCGACGGCGCGGTCGCCGCCCTGGAGCTGTCCGACGGCCGGGTCGTCGACGCCGGGCTGGTCGTGGTGGCCGCCGGCATCCGGCCCCGCGACGAGCTGGCGCGCGCCGCCGGCCTGCCGTTGGGTCCGCGCGGTGGGGTGCTGGTCGACGAGACCTGCCGCACCGCCGACGAGCACGTCTGGGCCGTCGGCGAGTGCGCGGCGGTCGACGGCACCTGTCACGGCCTGGTGGCCCCGGGGTACGCGACGGCCGAGGTGGTGGCCGACCGGCTGGTCGGCGGCGCGGCGACCTTCCCGGGCGCGGACACCGCCACCAAGCTCAAGCTGCTCGGGGTGGACGTGGCGTCGTTCGGCGACGCGCACGGCACCACCGAGGGCTGCCTGGACGTCACGTTCACCGACCCGGCCACCCGGGTGTACGCGAAGCTGGTCCTCTCCGACGACGCGCACACCCTGCTCGGTGGGGTGCTGGTGGGTGACGCCAGCGCGTACCCGACGTTGCGGGCCAGCGTGGGTGGCCCGCTGCCGGCACCGCCGCTGGCCCTGCTCGCCCCCGACGGCGGCGGCGCGGACGCCGGCACGCTGCCCGCCACCGCGCAGGTCTGTTCCTGCAACGCGGTGACCCGGGGCGACGTGGACGCCGCCATCGCGGGTGGCTGTGCGGACGTGCCGTCGTTGAAGACGTGCACCAGGGCGGGCACGAGCTGCGGGTCCTGCGTGCCGATGCTCAAGCAGCTCCTGGACGCGGCCGGCGTGGCACAGTCCACGGCGCTGTGCGAGCACTTCGACGTGAGCCGCCGCGAGCTGTTCGAGATCGTGCGCGTCCGCGGCATCCGCACCTTCTCCCGGCTGGTCGCCGAACACGGTCGGGGACGCGGCTGCGACATCTGCAAGCCCGTGGTGGCCTCGATCCTGGCCTCGCTGGGCAGCGGGCACGTGCTCGACGGAGAGCAGGCGTCCCTACAGGACACCAACGATCACTTCCTGGCCAACCTGCAACGCGACGGCAGCTACTCGGTGGTGCCCCGCATCCCGGGCGGCGAGATCACCCCGGAGAAGCTGATCGTGATCGGCGAGGTCGCCCGGGACTTCCAGCTCTACACGAAGATCACCGGTGGCCAGCGGATCGACCTGTTCGGCGCCCGGGTGGAGCAGCTACCGCAGATCTGGCGGCGGCTGGTGGACGCCGGTTTCGAGTCCGGCCACGCGTACGGCAAGGCGTTGCGCACGGTGAAGTCCTGCGTCGGCGAGACCTGGTGCCGGTACGGCGTACAGGATTCGGTGGGCCTCGCCGTGGCACTCGAACTGCGCTATCGCGGGCTGCGCGCGCCGCACAAGCTCAAGTCGGCGGTCTCCGGTTGCGCCCGGGAGTGCGCCGAGGCGCGCAGCAAGGACTTCGGCATCATCGCCACCGAGACGGGCTGGAACCTCTACGTCGGCGGCAACGGCGGTTTCCGGCCCCGGCACGCCGACCTGTTCGCCACTGATCTGTCCACCGAGGAGCTGGTCACGCTCATCGACCGGTTCCTCATCTACTACATCCGCACCGCGGACCGGCTGCAACGCACGGCTGGCTGGATCGAGGCCATGGACGGCGGCCTGGACCACCTGCGCGCCGTGATCGTGGACGACTCGCTGGGCATCTGCGCCGACCTGGACGAGGCCATGGCCCGACACGTGTCGTCGTACTCCGACGAGTGGCGCGACGTGCTGGACGACCCCGAGCGGTTGCGCCGCTACACCTCCTTCGTCAACGCCCCCGACGTGCCCGACCCGTCGATCACCTTCGCGGTGGAGCGCGGCCAGCCGGTACCGGCACGCGGCGGCACCCCACCCGACGGTTCCGGCCGTCGTCCCGTCACGCTCGGCCTTCCGGAGGTACGGCGATGAGCCCCACGATGACCACACTCGGCTGGACCGCGGTCTGCCCCCTCGACCGGCTGGAACCGGAGCGGGGTGTCGCCGCCCTGGTCGACGGCGTGCAGGTCGCCCTCTTCCACACCGTGGACGGGTTGTTCGCGATCGACAACCGCGACCCGGTCTCCGGCGCGTACGTGCTGTCCCGGGGCATCGTGGGCAGCCGTGGCGGCGTCCCGACGGTCGCCTCGCCGCTGCACAAGCAGGTGTACGACCTGCGCACCGGCGAGTGCCTCGACCTGCCCGGGGTGGCCGTGGCCCGGCACGATACGCGCTGCCACGACGGGATCGTCGAGGTGCGGTTGCGACGGGAGGACTGATGCGGGAAGAACTGGCCGGCTTCACCATCGGGGTGACCGCCGACCGGCGGCGCGACGAGTTGGCCGCGCTGCTCGAACGCCGGGGCGCACGCGTGGTGCTCGCCCCGGCGCTGCGGATCGTGCCGCTGTCCGACGACACCGAACTGCGCGAGGCGACCCGCGCCTGCCTCGACCAGCCACCCGACATCCTGATGGCCAACACCGGCATCGGGATGCGCGGGTGGCTGGAAGCTGCCGAGGGTTGGGGTCTGGCCGAGCCGCTGCGGTCGGTCCTCGCCAGCTCGTACGTCGTCGCCCGCGGTCCCAAGGCACGTGGCGCGATCCGTGCGGCCGGACTGCACGACCAGTGGTCACCGGCGTCGGAGAGCTGCGACGAGGTGGTCGAGCACCTGCGCCGGCGGGGCGTTGCCGGGCAGGTGATCGCCATGCAGCTGCACGGTGAGCGCCAGCCGGAGTGCACCCTCGCCCTGGAGGCGGCCGGTGCCACGGTGATCGAGGTGCCGGTCTACCGCTGGGCGCCTCCGACGGACCCGGCGCCGCTGCACCGGCTGATCGACCTGATCGCCGGCCGGCTGGTGGACGCGGTGACGTTCACGTCCGCGCCGGCGGTCGAGGCGCTGCTGCGGGCCGCCGGCGACCGTACCGACGCCGTGGTGGCCGCGTTCCGCAACGACGTGCTGGCGAGCTGCGTCGGCGCGGTGACCGCGGAGCCGTTGCTACGGCACGGGGTGCCGGTCAGCGCGCCCGGCCGGGCCCGGCTGGGCGCGCTGGTACGCACCATCGTCGACGAATTGCCCCGGCGGACCATGACGTTCAAGGCCGGCGGCCATCTGCTCACGTTGCGCGGGCACGCAGCGGTCATCGACGGAGAGCTGCGGCCCCTGGCGCCCGCCCCGATGGCGGTGCTGCGGGCGCTGGCCCAGTCTCCGGGCCGGGTGCTGTCCCGTACGGCGCTGCTCCGGACGCTGCCCCGGGGCGCGGACGAGCACGCCGTGGAGATGGCCGTCGCCCGGCTACGGGCCGGCCTGCGCGCGCCCCGGGTGGTGCAGACCGTGGTGAAGCGCGGCTACCGGCTCCGCGTCGACTGAACCGCGCCACGGCCGGCGGTGACCCACCGGCCGTGGCTCTGCGACTGAGTCTGGCTCTGCGACTGAGTCGACAGTGACCCGACGGTTCAGCCGACCGGCGTGGGGAAGCCCCGACCGTGGTCGGCCTGGAGCCGGAGCATGGCGTGCTCGACCACCGTCACCAGCACCTGCTTGACCGAGTCCCGATGCCGGGCGTCGGTCATCACCAGCGGCACCTGCGGCGAGATGGCCAGCGCCTCGCGGACCTCCTCCAGCTCGTACTGGGGAGCGCCGTCGAACCGGTTCAGCGCCACCACGTACGGCAGGTTGCGGTTCTCGAAGTAGTCCAGCGGGGCGAACGCGTCGGTGATCCGGCGCGTGTCCACCAGGACGGCGGCACCCACCGCGCCCCGGATGATCTCGTCCCACATGAACCAGAAGCGGGTCTGACCCGGTGTACCGAACAGGTACAGGATCAGGTCCTGGGCCATGGTGATACGACCGAAGTCCATGGCGACCGTGGTGGTCTCCTTGCCGGGCACCTTGGACGGATCGTCGATGCCGACGCCGGCAGCGGTCATCACCGCCTCGGTCGTCAGCGGCGTGATCTCGGAGATCGCGCCGACCAGGGTCGTCTTGCCGACGCCGAAACCGCCCGCGACGACGATCTTCGCGGAGACGATTCCCCGGCCCGGCCGCCCCCCAGCGGGGTCATAGCCTGCGAAGTCCACTTAGCACCCTTCCAAGCAGTTCCATCCGCTCCTCGAACCCCTCGGCGGGAGCAGCAGTGTGTAACGTCAGCAGGCTCTCGGCCACCATGTCGGCGACCAGTACCCGGGCGACGCCCAGCGGCATCCGGGTGTACGCGGCGATCTCCGCCAGCGACTGTGCACGGCCCTCGCAGACCGTGGCGATGCGGTGCTTGTCGTGCCCCGCGAAGCGGGACTCGGCAACCTGGGTGGGCGAGGCGGTGAGGACCGCCTCGAGAGCGATGTCCTGCCGGGGTTCGGTACGACCACGGGTGACCGCGTACGGGCGTACCAGAGCGCCGCGCGGGTCAGCGCGTCGCTGGTCCATCCCCGATCACCTCCTCGTCCCCCGCGGAGCCGGCACACACCGCCTCCCCTCCCTGTTCCGGCGCGCGGGCCGCACGCCGGTTCGCGGCACTACGAACGCACCGCGTCCCGTGGCAGCGGCACCAGCGCGGCGCCCACCCGCTCCACCAGCAGGGCCATCTCGTAGCCCACCTGGCCCACGTCACAGCTCCGCGCGGCCAGCACGGCCATCGACGAGCCGTCGCTGATCGACATGAGGAAGAGGTAACCGCTGTCCATCTCGATGACGGTCTGCAACACCCCGCCCGCGCTGAACATCCGTGCCGCGCCCTCGGTCAGGCTCACCACACCGGAGGTGATCGCGGCGAGCTGGTCCGCCCGGTCCCCCGGCAGGTCCCGGGAGGACGCGAGCAGCAGCCCGTCGGCAGACACCGCCACCACGTGGGCGATGCCCGCCACGCTGTCGGCGAAGTTGGTGAGCAGCCAACCCATGTCCTGCATGGCAGCTGGCCTGTTCATCGGCTCTCCTTGGTCGAGGTGCTGTTCAGGTCCGTACCGGCCGTCCGACCGCGCTGCACGCCACGGTGGTAGGCCGACAACAGGCCGCGTACTTCGTCGGGGGTCCGCCGGCTGCGGTCCCGACCGCTCTTGGGCTCGATGCCGCCCGGCACGAGCTGCGCCTGCGGCACCCGCTTGGGCAGACCCGAACGGGTGGTGCCGGCGGCGGCCGGCTCGGCGGCCCGGCTTGCCAGCGTCCACCCCTCGTCGGCGGCCGTCCGCCAGGCGTCCCGGTCCGGGCCCGGGGAGGCCGCGGCCGGCGCGGGAGCGGCGACCGGCGCCGTCGGGGCGGCCGGCGGCGGGGTGTACGACGGTGGCGGCGTCGGTGTCGGTGTCGAGGTGCCCCGACCAGCGGTCTTCGCGGTGCCGAATCCGTCCATGCTCCCCACGCTCTGTGCTCCGGTGCCCTCGGAACTGCCCGGGGTCCGGGTGGGCAGCGGCGGTCGGGCCGGCGTGGTGGCCGGCGCGGACGCGGTGGTCGACGGAACACCGTTGGTCGCGCGCGAGCCGCCGCCGACGGGTGCGGGCGGGGTGTCGAACTGCGGCCGGGTGAAGATCGCGGTGGCGTCGTCGCCGTGCGACCGGAACCAGACCGCCTCCATCTCCCGGAAGATCGGCGCCTCGGCGGGGAACTCCGGCCGGGTGCTGACCGGCGCGGCAGGCGTCGGCGGCACCGCGGGCGACATGGACGGGGCCGGCACGACGGGCTGCACGGGCGGTGCCGGCCTCGCGGGCGGCGCCGGCGGGGCGACCGCGCCCGGCCCGGCGACCGGGCCGACCGGCAGCACCGGCGCGTTCCGGCCGTCCGGGGTGTCGGCCGTCGTGCCCCGCCGGGGCAGGGCGTCGATGGTCGGGTACGCCACGGTGGGGCTGCCCGCCGAGACGCCATTGCCGTACGCCGGGCGGTTGGGCGGCACCGGAACGGACGGCGCGGCGGGCGGCATCGTGGGGCGTGCCCCGGCGTAACCGCCGGCCTGCACCGCCGGGGCGGTGTCCCGCGCGTCGAGCGGGGACTGCCACTGCGCGGGGGCCGGGGCGTTGGTCCGCCACTGATCCGGCAACGTCGCCGCCGAGGCGGTCGCGCCGGCGTACGACTCGGCGTGGCCGACCGGGGTGAGCGGCGTCTGCTCGACGGCCATCGGCTGGCGCGGCCGGGTGATCGCCTGATCGCGGCCACGGCCGCTGGGCAGGATCACGGTGGCGGCGGGCAGCGTCACCTGGGCGACGGTGCCGCCCTCGACGTTGCGCCGCAGCTCCACCCGGATGCCGTAGCGGGAGGCGAGCCGGCTCACCACGGCCAGACCCATCAACCGGAACGCGGCGACGTCCACGCTCGGCGGGGCGGCCAACCGGCGGTTGAGCGAGTCGAGCTGCTCGTCGGTGAGGCCGAGCCCGCGGTCCTCGATCTGGATGAGCACGTAGTCCCGGATGCGGCGACCGTCGGCGACGACAGTGGTGTTCGGCGGCGAGAACCGGGTGGCGTTGTCGAGCA
This sequence comes from Micromonospora sp. NPDC049102, assembly GCF_043197485.1. NCBI lineage: Bacteria > Bacillati > Actinomycetota > Actinomycetes > Micromonosporales > Micromonosporaceae > Micromonospora > Micromonospora sp. NPDC049102. The sequence goes on from NZ_JBICTE010000001.1 coordinate 395,806, forward strand.
GTTCGGCGACGAGACGTACCACGTCGTTGACCGCGTGCGCGGCCACCGAGATGTCGGTGTCGACGGTGCCGAACTCGATGCGGTTGTAGAGCTCCACCTCGGACTGCGCGGCGCGCAGGACGTCCACGACCAGCGCGTCGTCGCGGCGCGGTACGGCCGAGTCGGCGCCGGCCAGGACCAGCAGGTTCTCGTCGTTGCGGCGCATTCGGGTGGCCAGGTGGTCCAGCTCGAAGAGCTGGGCCAGCCGCTTCGGGTCCTCCTCGCCGCGCTCGATCGCGTCGAGCTCGCCGATCATCCGGTCGACCAGGGTCTGACTGCGGCGAGCCAGGTTGAGGAACATCGCCGAGACGCTGGTCCGCAGCGCGGCCTGTTCGGCGGCGACCCGCACCGCCTCGCGGTGGACGACATTGAAGGCCGACGCCACCTGGCCGACCTCGTCGCGGCTGTTGAGCTGGATCGGGTCCCGTACCTGCCGGACGATCTCGTCCACGCCGCCGTCGCCGACGCTGCCCATGTTCTGCAGTCGCTGCACGGCGTCGGGAAGGTCGTGGTTGGCCACCGCGAGCGCGCCCTCGCGCAGGCGGCGAAGCGAGTCGTTCAGCGACCGGGCCAGTACAACGGCCAGCGACACGGCGATGATCAGGGTGAGCAGCACCAGGATCGACTCGACCACGGCCTGCCGGATGACGTCCGAGCGCGCCTCGTCGGCCTGCTCGAGCAGCCGGTCCTGTAGCTGGATCTCGGCCCAGCGCATCAGGTCGTTGACCGCGCCGATGGCGGCGGTGGCGTCCTGCGCGCTCACCAGCGGGCGCTGCCCGACCGAACGGGTGATGTCGCTGGCGACCCGGTCGGAGAGACCGACCGCGTCACCGGAGACGGTGCTGTCGACCAGAGCCCGCTGCACCGGGTCGGCGGCGAGCGAGAAGGAGACAAGCGCCTCCTGCTGACTGGTCAGCGTCGCCACGAAGGAGGAGAACTGCTCCGGGTCGAGCTGGCCGGCGGTCAGCGCGGTGAAGGCGACCGCCTCCTCCTCGGCGACGGCGGCCTTGGCGCGGGCGAACGCGGCGACCGCCCGGCGGCTGTCCGACAGGCTCTCGTCGCCGGGCAGCTGAGCCAGCCCGTCGCCGTAGCTGATCAGGTCGGTGAGGATCACGCCGTAGCGCAGCACCGCCTCGGCGACCGCCATCTGCCGGCGGTCCAGCACCTCCTGGCGGGTGCCGTCCAGGGTGGCCAGGTGGTCGTCGATCGCCGCCAGCCGGTCCCGCAACGCCGTCGGCACCTCGCCGATCCGGTCACGCTCGGCGCGGTACTCGTCCACCCGCTGCTGCGTCTGGCGTACCCGAAGGTTGTACGCGTCGGCCGGCTGCTGCGGAGCTGCCAGGTAGGCCGCCGCCGCCATGCGCTCGGCCTGGAGGTCCTGGGTCAGCGCGCTGACGTCGATGGCCAGCGCGGTGAGTGACCGGGCCCGGGTGGCGTCGTAGGCGCCCTCACCCACCGAGATCAGACGGACGGTGGCCAGCGCGATCACCGCCGCCACCGGAACGACCAGGATCAGCGCCAACTTGGACCGGATCCGGGCGTCCCGCAGTCTCGGCATGCGCCGGCGCGTACGCCCGGTATCGCCGCCGAGCGCGGGCAGGGTCGTCGGTCCGGTGCTCACGACATCGCCTCCGTCGTTTCTTCCCCGCCTGACCCGCCGAACCGTGCCGGGAGCGGAGGGGACCACGCGCGGCACGGCCGCGATTTCATCAGAGAAGATCGTGTTTGGGAAGCCGCAGTGATGTAGGAAACGGTCGGACGGCGCGGAACCCTTGATGCGGTCAACTGATACCTTCATTTCCGCAAGCCCCTGAACAGGGCATGTAACTCCAGAGTGGTCACGCGTGTATGCAAAGTGAGGTTTTGCAAACATTGCGTTACCCCAGCATGTGGGATGGCCGTCCCGAAAATGCAACCGGGGTCCGCGCTTGACCACAGCGCCGGCCATTGGCAAGGTTTTGCAGGCTTCGCGCACACACCGTACGGCAGACGAGATCCCGTCCTCCAGTGAGGACGGATTAGCGGCGGTGACCGGGCTGCGCCCGCGCCCGCACCTGGAGGACTGAGTTGAGCCCCATCCGCTCCGCGACCATCGCGGCGCTCGCATCGGCCTTAGTGGCCACCACGCTCACCGGCTGTCAGTTCGGCGAGGCGGAGCAGGACACGAGTCCGATCGTGATCGCCGCCGACCTCGAACTTTCCGGTGCCGCCGCGCCAATGGGCCGGGCATACCAGCGCGCGCTGGAACTCAAGAGGGACCAGTTGAACTCCTCCGGAGCACTGAACGGCCGGAAGATCGACCTGAAGGTGAAGGACAACCGTTCCGACGCCGCCGAGTCACTGCGCAACATCGCCGACTTCAGCAGCGATTCGCGGGTCAGCGCGATCGTCATGGGCGGTTGTAACGAATGCGCGGTCGGCGCGGTCGGCGTCATCAACGAGAAGCAGATTCCCACCATTGCGCTCGCCGCTTCTGGGGCGATCTCGAACCCGGTCGCCGATCGTCGCTACGTGTTCAAGCTGGGCCCGAACGCGGCCGACAGCGCCTCCGCCCTCACCACCGAACTGCGCCGCAAGAACGTCAAGAAGGTGGCCCTGCTCGCCAGCAACGACGACTACGGCCGCGAGGGCGTGGTCGCGCTGCGTCGCGAACTGGGCAAGGCCACCATCAAGGTGGCCGGCGAGGGGTCGGTGAAGACCACCGACACCGAGGTCAGCCAGCAGGTCGGCAAGCTCGCCAAGCTCAAGCCCGACGCGCTGGTCGTCTGGACTCCGCCGGAGCAGGCCGCGCTGGCCGCGACGAGCGCACAGCAGGCCGCGTTCCGCGGGTCGCTCTTCTTCGACGCGGGCGCGGCCGGGGACCTCTTCCTCGGCGCGGCGGCCCGAGCCACCGAGAAGGCCACGATGGTCTTCACCCAGACCATGGTGATCGACGACGTGATCGCCACCACGCCGGCCAAGGCGGCCCGGCGGCAGTGGTTCCAGGACTACACGGCCCGCTACGGCGGCTACAACGGTTCCTCCTCGTTCGCCGCCGACGCGATCCAGTTGATCGTCGACGCCGAGCAGCGGGCCGGCGGGCCGGCGGGGAAGGTCGACCGGGGCGGCATCCGCGACGTGTTGGAGACGTCCCAGATCGACGGCCTCTCCGGTCCGATCCGTATGACGCCCGACAACCACTCCGGCCTCATGCCCCAGGCGCTCACCACGCTCGTGGCGCGTAACGGACGCTGGCGGCTGGCGGGGTAGCTCAGGTTGGGGGTGGTGGCCTACCGCGCCCGGCTCCGGGCGGTCAGGCTTGATCCCTGCGCCGGGCACGGTAGGCCACCACCCCTCCGCGTCACCGTGAGCGAAAGAGCCGGCCTCTTCGGGAGGCCGGCTCTCGCGACTCAGAAGGAGTACGAGCTGGGCCGCGCCGGCGACCGCGAGGGTAATTCCGTTCTCGCACGAGCGTTCGGGACCGGGGTATGCCAAAGGCCCCCGAACCGGGGGCCTTTGGGGGGTGCTGAGTCAGGAGACGGGGCCGACAGCCTTCGCCAGGGCGACGAAGCCCTGCCACTGCGCAGGCCCGAAGGCCAGCGTCGCGCCATCGCGGTCCTTCGTGTCCCGGACGAGGACGACGCCGGGAAGGTTGTCGGCGACCTCGACGCAGTCACCGCCGTTGCTACCGCTCTTGGTGCTCTTGCGCCACTGCGCGCCGGTCATGTCCATGGCGTTGCCGCTTCTCTCAAGAGTTCCACTGATCGCCCCCGGGGTAGTGCCTCGCTCCGGATGCGTTCCCACCGTCGTTCGAGCGTAGCAATTTCGGACGCCTGCTCAACGATCTGAGCTTGCGCCTGGCTATCTACGTGCGCCACTCGCGTCCCGTCCGGGAGATCGGCAATGGTGAACGGTCCGTTTAGGCCGGGATAGGCTGTCGCCTCGCGCGGCACTACGTGAAGCTCAACGCTGGGTAGCTCAGCGCAGCACACCAAGTGTTCTAGCTGACGGGCCATGACCGACCGATCTGCGGTGATAGGGCGCTCCAGCACGGCCTGGTCAACGACGGCGACGAACAACGGGCCCCGCTCGCGAGTCAGGACGGATTGCCGGTTGATGCGCGCAGACACCAGCTCGTCTATCTCGGTTGGCGAGAGCGCCTCCCATGCGAGTGTGGCCCGCGCATACGCCTCGGTCTGAAGCAGGCCAGGTACCCATGCGAGTTGGAAGGCGCGCAAAGCGACCGCCTCCCGCTCGATGTCGACCCATGGCCGAAACCAGGAAGGTTCCCGACGTTTCAAGACGTCCGGCCATAGCTCTGTTTGTTCGCGACCGAGTAGCGCGGCAACCTTCGCGCGGTGACGGGTCTGCGGGATGCTCCCCGGGTTCGCCCACTTGGCTGCGGTCTTGGGGTCGACGCCGATCTGAGCTGCGAGGCTGTCCGCTGTCTCGCCCGTGGCAGACATGGCCTCGATTACGGCGTGGTTCATCCGCCACCTCCGCGAAACGTCGTGTACGTCTAAAGGAGATAGTGCTACGCAGTGTATTCGTCGCGCAACAGTCGGCAAAGTGCCTTCTAGACGGCGCGGCCGGTGGAGGACCCGAACCCGGCGGACGCGTTCGTACGGGGCCGCCCCCTCCGGCAAGCACGTTCGGGGGCGGCCCCTCCCAAGGTCACAGTGCGAAGGAGGCATCGTGCGCTTCACGTTCTGGCGCGGCAAACCGGTCCCGAAGGTGCAGGACCTCCGCGTGAACGGAGGTCAGGAATGATCTCCACGCAGGTCTCCGTCCCCGAGCGGGGTCCGGTCGCGGACCGCCCGCGTCGGCACGGCCAGGCCCCACCGCACACGCCCTTACGGCCGCACTGGGCGTGCCGCGCCGACGGTCAGCCATGGCCGTGCGCGACCGCGCGACTCATGCTCAAAGCCGAGTACGAGAACAAGATGCCGAGCCTGTCGATCTACCTGGCCGGGCTGCTGTACGAGGCGATGCGCGACCTGTACCACCTGAACCCGCACGACGGGCCGAGCCCGCGAGCCCTGTACGACCGGTTCGTGGGATGGGGACCGTTCCGTAGACCGATCGTCGAACATCCGCGTTGAAACACCTCCCAGCACGGCTGCGGCGTGCCGCTGCATCCGCCATCGCCGGCGATCTTGGACAGTTTCCGTTAGCTGCCAACGGAAACTGTCCAAGATCTACGCGTGCCACCTGCTCGTGACGTGGCGGACATGGTCAGCGGCTGCTGGTGGTCTCCCGTACCCAGGGCAGCGCGATCCGCTCGACTAGCACGAGTGCGCTGTAGAGCAGGATGCTGACCAGCGCCACCAGCATGATCGCCGCCCAGGCGGTGGCGGTGTCGCCGACGCCCGCGTACTGCGTGATGACGTACCCCAGGCCCTTCTCCCCGGCCTGGAACTCACCGATCACCGCGCCGATGGCCGCCAGCGGCATGGCCACCTTGAGCCCGACGAAGATCTGCGGCAGCGCGGCCGGGAACCGCACCTTGCGGAACGCCTGCCAGCGGGAGGCGTTCCACGACCGGACCAGCTCGGCCAGGTCGGCCGGCGTGGTGGTCAGACCCGTCGCGGTGGACAGCACGATGGGAAAGAAGCAGAGCAGGAACACCATGGTCAGGATCGGCCTCTGACCCCAACCCAGCGCGACCACCAGCAGTGGACCCAGGGTGATCTTCGGCACGGCGTTCACCGCCACCAGCAGCGGGGTGAACATCCGCTCGACCGTCCGGGAACTGGCCAGGGACAGTCCGATCAGGACACCCGCGGCGGCCGACAGGACGAACCCGATCAGGATCTCCAACAGGGTGGCCCAGGTGTGCTCCAGCATCTGGGCGGGCTTGTCGACGAACGCGGTGAGCACGCCCCCCGGCGGCGGCAGGGCCGCCGGGTGGACCAGCTCCAGCCGGGCGACCAGCCACCACACGGCCAGGGCGACCACGAGACCGGCCGCGGGCAGCAGCGCCGCCCCGGTCCCCGCGCGCAGGCCGGCGCCCCGACCCGCCCGACGTGCCTGGAGTCCGGCACCCGGGGGTGGGGGCACCGTCACCGCCGGCTCGGCTGAGCGGACGTCGGTCATCTTGTCCTCCTCGTGAATCGCCGACCTGGGGGCCGACGAGCGACGGGGGTACGCCCCACCGGAGACCGGCGGGACGTACCCCCTGGTGACGACCGGACGATCAGGCCTTCGGCGCGAGGCTGAAGTCGATGATCTGCTCGGGGGTGATGTTCTGCTTGAGCGCGCCCGCGCCCTGCAGAATCGCGATGCTCTTCGCCACGCGGCCGCTGTCCAGCGTGCCGATCGCGGTGCCGGAGTTGCCGGAGCGCACGTACGCGGCCATCAGGTCCAGCTCGGCGGCGGCGGCCACCGGGTTGGCGGCGTCGACGTTCTTCTTCAGGATCTCGCCGGCCTCCTTGGAGTTCGCCAGGCTGTACTCCAGGCCCTTGAGCAGCGCAGTGGTGAAACGCTTCACCATCTCGGGCTTCTCCTTGGCGATCTTGCTGGAGGTGATCAGCACGTTGCCGTAGAGGTCCTGCATGACGTTGCTGTACGGCAGCATGACGGCCTTCTTCTTGGCCACCGCCTCGATCGTCGGCTGACCGACGACGAACTGGCCGATGCCGTCCACCGAACCGGAGGCCAGCGTGCCGATCAGCGCCTGCGCCTCACCGTTGACCCAGGTCACCTTGCTGGCGTCCACGCCGGCGAGCCGGGCGTACGTCGGGAACAGGTTGCGCACCACGGAACCGGGGGTGTCGGCGAGCTTCTTGCCCTCAAGGTCCTTGGGCGAGTTGATGTTCTTGCCCTCGACGGTGGCGATGCCCGCCATCGTGCGCTGCTGGATCGCGGCCACGGCGGTGAAGTCCTTCGCCTGACCGTTGCCGAGCTGGAGCAGACCGCCGGTGAGGTCGATCGGCCCGAAGTCCGCCTGGCCGCCGACGACCGTCTGGATCACGCCGCCGGTGCCCTGGCCGGCCTTGATCTCGACGTCGAAACCGGCCTCCTTGAAGAAGCCCTTCTCCTTCGCCACCCAGGCGTAGGAGTCACGGCCGAAGTTGCCGAAGGAGGTGAGGTAGGTCACCTTCTCCAATGCTCCATCCTTGCCGCCCTTGGCGTCGGACGAGTCCGACCCGCTGCTGCAGGCGGAGACGAGGGCGAGGGCGGTGGCCAGCGCGGCCGTAGCGACCGTACGGGTCAGCCTTCTCATCAGTAGCACCATGTCCTTTCCGACCGGGGCCGGGGGCCACCGGAGGGGGTTGTCGCGACAGTACCGGCGGGAGGGGCAAGCCGGGCACCGCCATCGTGAGGGGACTCTTCGCGGCCACAGCGTACGAGAAACCCACAGTTGCGATGCCAGGCGTACCGGGTTGCGGATCGGAAACATCCTGACGACGACCCCGGACGGCGCGACTTGTCAACAGGGCGGCTAGCCTTTGTCGGATTCCTGACCGTCCACTCAGCGGAGGTCCGCGCAGATGATCCGACTGTCCGGGGTGTCGCGTACCTTCGAAGGCCGGTCCGGCCAGGTCGAGGCCCTGCGCGGCATCGACCTCGACGTCGCCGAGGGCGAGTTCGTCGCCGTCCTGGGGCGCTCCGGCTGCGGCAAGTCCACCCTGCTGCGGTTGATCGCCGGGCTGCTCCCGATGACCTCCGGCGAGATCACCGTGGCCGGTACGCCCATCACCCGACCCCGCCGCGACATCGCCATGCTGTTCCAGAAGCCGGCGCTGCTGCCGTGGCGCAGTGTCCTGGACAACGTCCTGCTGCCGGTGGAGATCTTCGGCTGGAGTCGTGCCAAGCACCGCGAGCGGGCCCGGGAACTGCTCGACGTGGCAGGCCTTGCCGGGTTCGAGAAGCGGCTGCCGCACGAGCTCTCCGGCGGCATGCAGCAACGGGTGTCGCTGTGCCGGTCGCTCATCGGTGAACCCCGGGTGATGCTGATGGACGAGCCGTTCTCCGCGCTCGACGCGCTCACCCGCGAGGAACTCTCCGGCGAACTCCAGCGCGTGCACATGGAGAACAAGCCGAGCATCGTCTTCGTCACCCACTCGATCGACGAGGCGGTGCTGCTCGCCGACCGGGTGGTCGTGCTGAGCCCCCGCCCCGGCCGTATCCGCAAGGTGGTCGAGGTGGCCATCCCCCGCCCGCGCACCCTGGGCCGCAACGCCCACCTCGCCGACGTCGCCCAGGTCAGCGCGGACCTGCACGAGCTGTTGATGGAACGCGACCAGCCGGCCGAGGCCGGCGTGGAGGGACGATGACCATGCGGGTGTCGGTATTCACCGAGCCGCACCGGGGCGCCGACTACGACACCCAGCTCCGGTTCGCCCGACTGGCCGAGGCGGGCGGCTTCGAGGGCTTCCTCCGCGCCGACCACTACCAGTCGATGGGCGACGACAGCGGCCTGCCCGGCCCGACGGACGCCTGGCTGACCCTCGCCGCGCTGGCCCGGGAGACCGAACGGATCCGGCTGGGCACCCTGGTGACGTCGGCGACCTTCCGCCTGCCCGGCCCTCTCGCCGTGCTCGTCGCACAGGTCGACCAGATGAGCGGCGGCCGGGTCGACCTCGGTATCGGCGCGGGCTGGTACCAGCGCGAGCACACGTCGTACGGCATCCCGTTCCCGGCCGTCGGCGAGCGGTTCGACCGGCTGGCCGAGCAGCTCGAGGTGATCACTGGGCTGTGGTCCACCCCGCTGGGCGAGACGTACAGCTTCACCGGTGACCACTACCGACTGGTGGACGCGCCCGCGCTGCCCAAGCCGAGGCAGGTGCCCGGCCCGCCGATCATCGTCGGCGGGCGCGGTCCCAAGCGGACCCCCGAGCTGGCCGCCCGGTACGCCGACGAGTTCAACATGCCGTTCAAGTCCGTGGCCGAGACCGCCGGAGCGTACGACCGCGTCCGGGAGGCGTGCGACCACGGGGGTCGGGCGGAGAGGGGGCGAGCCCCGCTGGTGCTCTCCGCCGGGATCGTGGTGGCCGTCGGACGTACCGACGCGGAGGCCGCCCGCCGGGCCGCGCCGCTGCACGAGAAGAGCGCGCTGCCACCGGAGGACCCGGTGGTGGGCTCGCCGGCAGAGCTGGTGCAGCGGATCGGCGAATTCGCCGAGATCGGCGCCACGCGGGTGCACCTGCGCCTCACCGACCTCGACGACCTCGACCACCTCGAACTGATCGCCGCCGAGGTGCTTCCCCAACTGGACGGTGGACGATGACCGATGTGATCGACGGCACCGAACTCGGGCCCGTGGGCCAGGAGATCGTGTACGAGAACGACCGGGTCCGGGTCTGGCACATCCGGCTCGAACCGGGCGAGCGCCAGCCCCTGCACCGGCACGACCACCCCTACCTGGTGGTGGCGATCCAGGGCGCGAAGAACGTCGTGCAGACGATCGACGGCACCCGGATCGACGCCGACGAGCCCACCGGTGGGGTCGTCTACCGCGACCCCGGAGCGGTGCACATGCTCACCAATGTCGGGGACACGACATACCTGGCCCGACTGGTCGAACTCAAGTAGACCCGCCGGGCGCGCCTCGGCGCGCCGCGCGGCGCGCCGGTGGCGATCGGGTGTACCAGGTGCGTAACGTGCCGGACATGGCCTATCGGACCTGGGGCAGACTGCTGCTCACCGCGCTCGGGGTGAGCGTGCTGGCCGGAGCCGGCCAACTCGGCGTCGCGTACGGCTTCGGCATCGTCCGGCTCACCGGCGCCTTCACCGGCTCGACCGTCAACCAGTGGCCGGCCCAGCTCGTCTGGGTGGGCTGGTTCGCCGCGAACGCCGCCGTCGCCGGCGCCGTCCTGACCGGACGTCTGGCCCGCCGGGACACCCCGCCGGCCAGCACCGGCCGACACCTGGCCATCGGTGGCGCCGCCGCGCTCGGCGCGACGGCCGTCGCCCCGCTCTGCATGCAGCCCGCCCGAGCCGCCGAGTTGATCTCGGTGGACCCGGTCTGGGCGGTCGGCATCTGCGCCATCCTCGGGGCGGTCGTCGGAACGGGGGCGGCCATCGCCGTACTGCTCCGGCCGGAACTGGGCTGGAACATGGCGGCCGTGGCGGGGACGATCTGGCTGCTGGCGTTGATCTCCGTCCTGCCGTCGCTCGGCACGACCGGTCCGCTGCCCACGGTCCGACTCGGCGTACTCGAACCGAACTGGTTGGACGCCGCCGCCGCGCAGAGCCTGGCGCTGCTCCTGCTGCCGATCGTGGCGCTGCTCGCGGGAGCGGCGACCGCCGGACTGGCCCGCTGGCGCGGCCAGGTCCCGCTGATCAGCGCGGCGACCGGGGTGGCCGGTCCGGTGCTGGTGGCATTCGCGTACCTGGCCGCGGGCCCTGGCGACGCCGTCGACCGCTACCAGACGACCCCCTACTACGCAGCGCTGATCGCGGTCCTCGCTGGCGCCCTCGGCGCGACGGCAGCCGCCCTGCTGCGCTGGCCCCTCGGCGTCCGCGCCGCCGACTCCGAGGCGATCACACCGACCGACATCCTGCGCCCGCTGCCCGCCGGCCCGACGCTGCCGGGCAGCGAGCCGGTGACGTCGACGGATCGGACCGAGGACCACTCCGGGCACGCCGGCGGACAGCTGGTCGAGACGGCTCCGGGTCCGCGCGCCGGTGACGACACCCCCGGTGTACGCACCGTCCCCGCCCACTGGGACTGGCCGTCTGCCACGGCGAGCGGCCAGCACGGCCCGGTCCCCGCCGAGGCGACGCGCCCGGGCCAGGCCCCTCGACCCGCCGGCCCCCGCCAGCGGTCCGACACCGCCGTGTCGGCAGGGGACGCCGCGACCCCGGACGCGTTCGCCGCCAGCGGGCGGCACGAGCCCACGCCGCCCCGCGCCTCCTGGCTGACCGACCCGACCGGCGAGTTCACCGCCGGGCGGCAGCAGTCGAGCCGCGACGAGGACGCGACCGCCGGTGCCGCCGACCCGGTCCGTGCCGTTGCGAAGCCCACCACGGCCGGGACGGCAGCCGTCAGCCCGACGCCCGACGCGGTCGACGACAGCGCGAGTAACAGCGGCACGACTGGCCGCAACGAGCCGGGCAGCGACCACACGACGATCAGCGGCACCGTGGCCCCGCTCGCCACCGATGCTCCGCTCACCACGGACAGCTCCGGTGAGACCGGCACTCCGGTCGCGGGCACCACCGTCACTCCGACCACGGGCACCACCGTCACCCGGACCACGTCCAGCGCAGGCACGCCGAGCGCGGACAGCGCAGGCACGCCGAGCGCGGACAGCGCGGGCGACCGGGCCGCCGACGCGTCCCCGCCCAAGCCGCGTCGCTCGCGCAAGCCGAAGTCCGTCCCGGCCGCCACCCCGACAACCGCCGCCGACGACGGCACGGCGGCAGCCACCGGAACGGCACCCACCGAGACGAGCGCCAGCGCGACGGCCACGGCCGGTACGGCACCCACCGGGACGAGCACCGAGGGGGCGACCGGCGGACGCGCCAAGCGGACGACCCGCGCCGGCAAGGGCGCCGACGTGCCAGGCGTCGACCCCGATCGGGCGCTCGACCAGGACGCGCCGCGCCCCTGCGCCGACGAGAGTGGAAGCGCCGAGCCTGGCGAAGCGGCACGGATTGCCGGAACCGACTCGCAGGCCCAGACCGCCGAAGAGGATGCGAGCCGGCTCGCCGAGACCGCCGAAGGTTCCACGCCGGTCACGAAGTCCAGGGTGGGCCGCCGCACCGAACAGGCAACGACCGAGGGCCGCGCCGGCACGTCGCTGTTCGGCGAGCCCACTGCCGGCGACGCGGGGGGCGACCGGTGGACGCCGGCGGCTCCCGCCTGGTCGGCCACCCCGTCCTGGACCACGGCGTCGACCGACCCGGAACCGCCGACCGCGGACACGCCCGCGAGCGCCGAGGCCTCGACCGACTGGACGCCCCGCTTCCGGCACCGGGCACCCCTGCCCGACCTGAGCCGGGTGCCCACCTGGGACGCCTTCGACACCACCCGCCGCGCCAGAACACCGGATCAGAGCACCGGTACGCCGGACCAGAACACCAGCGCGCCCGAGGGAAGCGCATCGCCCGCCACGACCGCCGACACCACCGGACCAGCCGTCAGCACGCCGGGCCAGACCCTCGGCGGGACCGGCCGGACCGACCAGGCCAGCGCGATGGCCGCCCTGGCGAGGTCCATCGTGCCGCCGTCGATCACCCCGGTCGTACCGGAGCAGGGCGGTGCGTCCATCACCGCCGACAGTGCCGAGCCGGCGGACGATCCCGCGCGGGCGTCCACCGACGACGGGCGGCAGTCCTCCCGGCGGGGGCGGCTCGGCGGCCTGTTCCGGCGTAACCGGGTGCGGGCCGACGAGGAGAGCCGGCCCGCGCCCGACGCGGCGGAGCCGCTCCCCGCGCAGGACGAGGAGTTCGTCGACTGGGTCGCCGGCCTCAGCAAGCCGGTCACCGACAACGAACCCGAGCCGGAGAACGGCCGTCGCTCGCTGCGCTCCACCGGCCGTCACCACCGCGAGTGAACGGCGAGCTTGATTGACTCTGGTTCCGTGAATCCGGGGCCTTCCCGCCGGCCAGGACACCCGGACTTCCCGGAACCAGAGTTGACCATGCCGAAGCGGCCGCTCCGTCAGGCGAGCGGTAGGTAGACCTTTCCGCCGCCGGAGACGAACTCCTCCGACTTGTCCTTCATGCCACGGGCCGCGTACTCCTTCAGCTCCTGCGTGATCTTCATGGAGCAGAACTTCGGACCGCACATCGAGCAGAAGTGCGCCGTCTTCGCCGGCTCGGCGGGCAGGGTCGCGTCGTGGTACGACCGAGCGGTCTCCGGGTCCAGCGAGAGGTTGAACTGGTCCTCCCAGCGGAACTCGAACCGCGCCTTCGACAACGCGTCATCCCACTCCTGCGCGCCCGGGTGACCCTTGGCCAGATCGGCCGCGTGCGCCGCGATCTTGTACGCGATCACGCCGGCCTTCACGTCGTCGCGGTCCGGCAGGCCGAGGTGCTCCTTCGGAGTGACGTAGCAGAGCATGGCGGTGCCGAACATGCCGATCATCGCCGCGCCGATCGCGGAGGTGATGTGGTCGTACGCGGGCGCGATGTCGGTGGTCAACGGCCCGAGCGTGTAGAACGGGGCCTCGTGGCACCACTCCTGCTGGAGGTCCACGTTCTCCTTGATCTTGTGCATGGGCACGTGGCCGGGGCCTTCGATCATCACCTGGACGTCGTGCTCCCAGGCGACAGTCGTCAACTCGCCGAGGGTGCGCAGCTCGGCGAACTGCGCCTCGTCGTTGGCGTCCGCGATCGAGCCGGGCCGCAGCCCGTCGCCGAGCGAGAACGTCACGTCGTAGCGGGCGAGGATCGCGCACAGCTCGGCGAAGTTGGTGTAGAGGAAGTTCTCCTCGTGGTGCGCCAGACACCAGGCCGCCATGATCGAGCCACCCCGGGAGACGATCCCGGTGACCCGGTCCACGGCCAACGGCACGTACGGCAGCAGCACCCCGGCGTGCACCGTCATGTAGTCGACGCCCTGCTCGGCCTGCTCGATCACGGTGTCCCGGAACACCTCCCAGCTCAACTTCACCGGGTCGCCGCCGACCTTCTCCAACGCCTGGTAGATCGGCACCGTCCCGATCGGCACCGGCGAGTTCCGCACGATCGCCTCGCGGGTCTCGTGGATCCGCTTGCCGGTGGACAGGTCCATCACCGTGTCCGCGCCCCAGCGGGTGGCCCAGGTCAACTTCTCGACCTCCTCGGCCACCGACGAGCTGACCGCCGAGGTGCCGATGTTGGCGTTCACCTTGACCAGGAAAGCCTTCCCGATGATCGCCGGCTCACACTCCGGGTGGTTCACGTTGAGCGGCAGCACCGCCCGACCGGCGGCGATCTCGGCCCGCACCAGCTCCGGGTCGACGTTCTCCCGGATCGCCACGAACTCCATCTCCGGCGTCACCACGCCGGCCCGCGCGTACGCGAACTGCGTCGGACGACGACCGTCCATCCCGGCCAACGGCGTACCCGCGCCCCGCACCGGCGCCACGTCACCCCGCTCGGCTATCCACGGGCCGCGCAGCGGTGGCAACCCCACCTGCGGGTCCGATCCCGGGCCGGACGTGTCGTAGAGCCGCACCGGCGGATGATCGCCGGTCAGCGCCACCTCCGCGAACGGCACCCGCACATCCGGCCGCGAACCCTCGACGTACACCTTGCCTCGTGCCTGCATGACAACCTCCCTGGTGATCAGGCGGACCAGCCGAAGTGATCCAGCGGTCCGCGCCCCGCGCCCAGCTCCCAGTTCCGCCCGCCGGTCAGCGCGCGGAACACGTACTCCTTGGCGACCTGCACGGCCGCCGGCACCGGATCGCCCAGCGCGAGCCGCACGGCGATGGCCGCCGAGAACGAGCAACCGGTGCCGTGGGTGTGCCGGGTGTCCACCCGGGGCGCGCGCAGCAGGGTGGTGACACCGCCGCCGCACAGCACGTCGACCGCCTCGTCCCCACCCACGTCACCACCGGTGACGACCACGTACTCCGGACCGCCGGCGGCCAGGGCCTCGGCGGCCACGACCATCGCGGGCACGTCGTCCACTCCTCGTCCGGTGATGGCCGCCGCCTCCGCGCAGTTCGGCGTCGCCACCCGCGCGTACGGGAGCAGCCGCTCCACCGCGCCCACCACGCCCAGCCGGTGGCCGCTCGTGGCGACCAGCACCGGATCGACGACGAGCTGGGGCAACCGGCCGTCCCGGGCGGCCTGGGCCACCACGTCGGCGACGGCCGGCGTGCCGAGCATCCCCGTCTTGACCGCGCCCACGGTGAAGTCGACGAGCACGCTGTCCAACTGCTCCCCGACCGTGCGCGGCGGCAGCGGCAGGACGGCGTCGACACCCCGGGTGTTCTGCGCGGTGACCGCTGTCAGGACACTCGTGCCGTACGCGCCGAGCGCCGCGAAGACCTTGAGGTCCGCCTGGATTCCGGCGCCGCCGCCGGAGTCGGAGCCGGCGATGGTCAGGGTTGTTCTTGGTGTCATGTTGCCTCTTTGGTTGCGCTTTGGGGCTGCGGCCGACCGTGCCGGCTTTCTAGGAGCTTCTGGGTGACCGCCTCGGCGAAGGCGCTGGTCAGCAGGTGTGCTGTTGCAGACGGATTGTCTGCTCGCATGAGTGCGCCGAGGACTGCTACTCCGGCGGCTCCTGCCTCGACGCAGGCGGTTACCTGTTCCGGGGTCTCCACTCCACCTAGGGCCAGGAGTGGCACCGGGCTGGCGTCGACAAGCGTGCGCAGCCCTTCGACGTGCAGGGGTGGGCCGTAGCCGGGCTTTGTCCGGGTGGGCCAGATCGGGGAGACCGTGGCGTAGTGCTCGGTGGTCAGACGGTTCAGCTCGGCCACGCTGTGGCAGGAGCGGCCGACCAGCGGCAGAGCCGGCGGCGGGTAGGGGCCGGCGGCCGGCAGGTGGACGGCGTCCCCGCCCAACGGGTCGGGGCCGGCCACGATGAGGGTCCCGCCGGCGTCGGCGAGGATCGCGCGCAGGTCGACGGCGAGAGCGGCGCGTTCGGCGCGGGGCAGGTCCTTCTCCCGGAGCACGACCCAACGCACTCCCCCGGCGACCGCCCCCGCCACGACACGTTCGAGACCGCCCCTGGCGACCAGCCGGTCGGTCAACAGGACGACCCCCGGCAGCAACCCCGTCACAGGTCCGGTCTTCCCTCGTCGGAGGTGGAGGGCAGGGCGTGGAAACGCCGGGCGATCCGGCCCGCGCCCGCGGCGAGGCGTCCGGCCTCGACTGCGTACCGCATCGCCGTCGCCATCGCCACCGGGTCGGCGGCCCGGGTGACCGCGCTGGCCAGCAGGACCGCGTCGCAGCCCAGCTCCATGGCCAGCGCCGCGTCGGACGCGGTGCCGATGCCGGCGTCGAGGATCACCGGGACGTCCACGCTCTGCCGGATCAGCCGGATGTGGTGCGGGTTGCCGATGCCGAGCCCCGAGCCGATCGGCGCGCCGGCGGGCATCACCGCGGCGCAGCCCACGTCGGCGAGGCGGCGGGCGAGCACCGGGTCGTCACTGGTGTACGGCAGCACCGTGAAGCCGTCCGCGACCAGTTCCTCGGCGGCGCGGAGCAACTCCACCCCGTCGGGCAGCAGCGTCCGCTCGTCGCCGATGACCTCCAACTTCACCCAGTCGGTGTCGAACGCGTCGCGCGCCAGTCGGGCCACCTTCACCGCCTCGGTCGCGGTGTGGCAGCCGGCGGTGTTCGGCAGCAGCCGTACCCCGCGCCGGTCCAGCAGTTCCAGCAGCCCACCCCCGGTGCCCGGCGCGGTGTCCACCCGGCGCAGCGCCAGCGTGACCAGCTCCGTACCGGACGCCCGGATCGCCTGTTCCAGCACGTGCAGGTTCGCGGCCCCACCGGTGCCCAGGATCAGCCGGGAGCCGAACGTCGTCCCACCCAGTTCGAACGGCACGCCGCTCACCCGCCCTGCGCTGCGGTGAGCACTTCGACGCGGTCGCCGTCGTGCAGCTCCGTGACCGGCCAGCCGGTCCGGGGCACCACCTCGCCGTTGACCGCGACCGCGACGCCACGCTGGTGCGGGGCGACGTCACCGACCAGATCGGCCACCGACGCGCCGCCGGGGACAGTGCGCCCGGTCCCGTTCACCGTCAACTCCATCACTCCTCCTCGAAACCGCGCATCGGGCCGGCGAACCGGTCGGCGCCGAAACCGGTGAGCAGCGGGTCGGGTACTCCGGTAAGCACCAGGTCGGTGATCGTCTCGGCGGTGACCGGGGTGAGCACGATGCCGTGCCGGTGGTGTCCCGTGGCGGCGAGCACGTCCGGCCGGCCGGGCAGCGGCCCGAGGATCGGCGCGTTGTCCGGGGTGCCGGGCCGCAGACCGGCGACGGCCTCCACCAGGTCGTACTCGGCCAGCTCGGGTAGCAGGTCGACACCGGCGCGCAGCAGTCGCTGCACCGCGCCGGCGGTGACTGTGGTGTCCGACCGCTCCTCGACCGTCGCCCCGAGCACCACCTCACCGTCGGTGCGGGGCACCAGGTAGACGTGCTCGCCGTCGGCGTACCCCCGGATCACGTGCCGGAAGCCCGGCGCGACGCCGCCGGGCGCGCGCAGCCGCAGGATCTGGCCCTTCACCGGCCGCACGGGCAGTCCGGTGAGGGCGGCGGCACCGCAGCCGGCCGCAACCACGGTGACCCTGGCGTCCACGTCGGACAGCCGCCGGACCGGTCGCGGCACGAACGCCGCGCCAGCCCGCCGCGCGGCCGTGCGCAGCGCCGGTACCAGCAGCCGGGGATCGACCTGGTGGTCGGTGGGCGCGAGCGCGCCACCGCGCACCCGCGGGGCGAGCGCCGGCTCGCGGTCGCGCAGCTCGGTGGGGCGCAGCGGCGTCACCGGCAGACCAAGACCCTGTTGGTACGCCCAGAGCCGGCGCGCCTCGGCCAGGTCGTCACCGGTCAGCCCGACCATCAGCGTGCCCTCGCTCCGGTAGCCGATGAGGGTGCCGCTGGCCTCGGTCAGCTCGGCGGCGAACGTGGGCCAGCGGGCGGCGGAGGCCACCAGCAGCTCGGTCAGCCGACGCTCACCGAAGTACGCCTCGGCGACCGGAGAGAGCATCCCGGCGGCGACGCCCGACGCCCCCGATCCGGGTGCCGCGTCGTGTACCTCGACGCGCAGGCCCCGGCTGGCGCAGCGCCACGCGACGGCCAGCCCGATCGGGCCCCCGCCCACCACCGCCACCTCGGTACGCGTCACGCCAGCGCCCGCAGCAGTTCGGCGGTCGCCCGCGCGGGGTCGGCGGCCGCGCAGATCGCCCCGACCACCGCCACCCCGTACGCCCCGGCGGTCCGGAGCGCTGGCACCCGGTCGGCGGTCACCCCGCCGATCGCGATGACCGGCACGTCGACGGCGTCGGCGACGTCGCGTATCCCGACGGTTCCGATGGGGTCGGGCAGACCGACCTTGGTGCTGGTGGCGTGGCACGGGCCCACGCCCAGGTAGGTGGCCCCGGCGACGACGGCCTCGGTCGCGGTCCTCGGCTCGCGGGCGGTGGCGCCCAGCACGCGGGTTGCGCCGAGCACGTGCCGGGCCGCGGCGACCGGTAGGTCGTTAGCGCCGACGTGGCCACCGGCGGCGCCCACCGCGAGCGCCACGTGCAGCCGGTCGTTGACCAGGCACGTCGCGCCGTACGACGCGCACAGCGCCAGCACCCGGGCGGCCAGGTCGTACGCCTCGCGGTCGGTGGCGGAGTCCTCCACCCGGACCTGCACGACGAGGTCGGCGCGGGCCGCCGCGAGGGCGGCCCGGACCACGGTGAGTGGATCGCGCCCGGGTCGGGTGTCGGTGATCAGATGCAGTCGGCCAAGGGACGGCACGGCAACGCTCCTCCCTGCGCCGGCATTACCCGGATCAGGTTCGACGGTCGGGGGCTGTCAGCCCCCCTCTCAGCCCGGTACACCGGGCTCCCGTGGGTTACTTGCGTGTCACCGTACGACATATCGCCTCCCCTGCCAAGGGAGAACCCGCCGCCCCGGCGCGAGAGATCGATCGGGGTGCTTTCTCCGGTCCTGTTCGGAATGTCGCCCGCCGTTGCAGAACCGTTACCCGCCGGCATCTTGCCGGACATCGATGCAGCAGAACTAATTTGTTCAGCGAATCGACAAAATGCCGGCGTGGACGCCCTGGCACGGCGTCTCCACCGGCTCCATCTGGGACGGTCTTCGGCGAGCCGGCCCCGCGAGTCCTGTCCACCGCGACATTGGAGGCGGCGTGTCCCGTTCTCGTCGTGCCCCTGTACCACTCACCGCTACCCTGTTGTCCCTCGCGCTCGCGTCGACGGCCCTGATCGGGTCTCCGGCGCAGGCGGCTCCGGTCGCAGCGCAGGTCCCCCCGCGAGACGCGCAAGCCGCGACTCCCTTCTCCAAGGTGGTGCAGAAGGCACCACCGAAGGCAGCGAAGGCCGCAGCGGCCGACCCCTACTCCGTCCTGGTCTTCTCGAAGACCGCCGGTTTCCGGCACGACGCCATCCCCACCGGCATCGCCGCCATCCAGCAGCTCGGTGCCACCAACGGCTTCACGGTGGACACCACCGAGGACGGTGCCGCGTTCAGCGACGCTAACCTCGCCAAGTACCAGGCTGTGATCTGGCTCTCCACCACCGGAGACGTCCTGAACGCCGACCAGCAGGCGGCCTTCGAGCGGTACGTGAAGGCCGGCGGCGGTTACGTCGGCGTCCACGCCGCCTCGGACACCGAGTACAGCTGGGCCTGGTACGGCGACCTGGTCGGCGCGTACTTCGCCAACCACCCGCAGAACCAGCAGGCCACCGTCAAGGTGGAGGACCCGGCCCACCCGTCCACCACCGGACTGCCGGAGCGCTGGTCCCGGTTCGACGAGTGGTACAACTTCCAGACCAACCCCCGGTCGGACGTGCACGTCCTGGCCAGCCTGGACGAGAAGAGCTACACCCCGGGCGCCGGCGCGATGGGCGCCGACCACCCGACGGCGTGGTGTCAGGACTTCGACGGTGGCCGCTCCTGGTACACCGGCGGCGGGCACACCCGCGAGTCGTACGCCGAGCCCGAGTTCCTCAAGCACCTGCTCGGTGGCATCCAGACGGCGGCCGGCGTGGTCGACGCCGACTGTGGCGCGTCGAAGACCTCCAGCTTCGAGAAGGTCACGCTGGACAGCAACACCAGCAACCCGATGGAGCTGGACATCGCCCCCGACGGGCGGGTCTTCTACATCGAGCGCGACGGACGGGTCCAGATCATCAAGCCGGACACCGGCAACACCGTCACCGCCGTCGACCTGGACGTCTTCACCGGCAACGAGGACGGCCTGATCGGCATCCGGCTCGACCCGGACTTCGCCACCAACAAGTGGGTGTACCTGTACTACGCCCCGAACGACAACGTCACGCGCAACCTGCTGTCCCGGTTCACGGTGACCGGCGACACCATCGACCTGGCGAGCGAGAAGCAGGTGCTCCGGGTCGACACCCAGCGCAACACCTGCTGCCATGCGGGCGGCAGCATGACGTTCGACAGCGCCGGCAACCTCTACCTGGCCACCGGTGACAACACCAACCCGTTCGAGTCCAACGCGTACGCGCCGCTCGACGAGCGGGCGGGTCGCCAGGACTACGACTCGCAGCGCACCTCGGCCAACACGAACGACCTGCGCGGCAAGGTGATCCGGATCCACCCGCAGGACAACGGGACGTACACGGTTCCGTCCGGCAACCTCTTCGCCCCGGGCACCGAGAAGACCCGTCCCGAGATCTACGCGATGGGCTTCCGGAACCCGTTCCGGATCGGCACCGACCCGAAGACCGACACGCTGTACGTCGGTGACTACGGGCCGGACGCCAACGCGGACAACCCGAACCGGGGCCCTCGTGGCCTGGTCGAGTGGAACGTCGTGACCCCCGGCAACTACGGCTGGCCGTACTGCACGGGCACGAACGAGGCGTACAACGACTACACGTTCCCGTCCGGTCCGAGCGGTCCGAAGTTCGACTGCGCCGCGCCGGTGAACAACTCGCCCAACAACACGGGCCTGACCAACCTCCCGCCGGTCGTTCCGGCCACCGTCGACTACGGCTACGCCGGTGACGCGCGGTACCCGGAGATCGGCGGCGGTGGCGCCCCGATGGGCGGTCCGGCCTACCGGTACGACGCCAACCTCAACTCGACCCGCAAGTGGCCGGCCTACTTCGACGGCAAGGCGCTGCTCGGCGAGTGGAACCAGAACAAGATGTACACGATGCAGATGACCGCCGACGGCAAGTCGTTGGTGGACATCAACCAGCTCCTCCCCGGTATGTCGATGATCCGCCCGATGGACTTCGAGTTCGGTCCGGACGGCGCGCTGTACCTGATCGAGTGGGGTAGCGGATTCGGCGGTAACAACGACGACTCCGGGGTCTACCGGATCGACTACACCGCCGGTGACCGCGCGCCGATCGCGGCGGCGACCGCCAACCCGACCTCGGGTCCGGCGCCGTTGACGGTGACGTTCTCCAGCGCCGGCTCCCGGGACCCGGACGGCGGCGCACTCACCTACGCGTGGACGTTCGGCGACGGGCAGACCTCCACCGAGGCCAACCCGACGCACACGTACGCCACGGCGGGCAACTACACCGCCCAGCTCACCGTGACCAACCCGAAGGGCCGCACCGCGGTCGCCAACGTGCCGGTCACCGTGGGCAACACCGCACCGACGGTGAAGATCGACTTCCCGCCGGACGGTGGCTTCTTCAACTGGGGTGACCAGGTCCGTTACACGGTCACGGTGACCGACCCCGAGGACGGGCAGATCGACTGCACCAAGGTGAACCTCCAGGTGCTGCTCGGTCACGACGAGCACGCCCACCCGCTGGAGCAGCACACCGGCTGCACCGGCACGGTCCAGACGTCGCTCGCCTCCGGGCACGGCGCCGAGGCCAACGTGTTCGCGGTCTTCGAGGCCACGTACACCGACAAGGGTGGGGCTGGCGGGTCCGGCGCGCTCACCGGCCGGCAGATCGAGATCCTACAGCCGAAGCAGAAGCAGGCCGAGTACTTCACGGCCACCGGACGGGTTCCGGGCGGCACCGGCGGCGGAGACGCCGGCGTGCAGCGGGAGGCCGCGACCGACACCGCCGGTGGCGGCCAGAGCATCGCGTTCATCGAGGACGGCGACTGGTGGTCGCTCGTTCCGGCGAACCTCACCAACATCACCGAGATCCGGTTCCGGGCCGCATCGGCCGCCGCCGGCGGTCGGATCGAGGTCCACGCCGGTGCGGTCGACGGACCGGTGGTCGCCACAGCCGTC
Organism: Micromonospora sp. NPDC049102; assembly: GCF_043197485.1. Lineage (NCBI taxonomy): Bacteria > Bacillati > Actinomycetota > Actinomycetes > Micromonosporales > Micromonosporaceae > Micromonospora > Micromonospora sp. NPDC049102. Next base: position 417,621 of record NZ_JBICTE010000001.1, read on the forward strand.
GTGCCCTCGACCGGAGCGTGGCAGACGTACACGGACGTGAGCGCGCCGGTCACCGGTGCCGCGAGCGGCTCGCTGTACTTCGTGGCCCGTGACCCGAACGGCGGAACGGGTTCGCTGTTCAACGTCAACTGGATGGACTTCGTCGGTCGCGGCGTCACCGAGAACGGGCCGCCGGTGGTCACCGCCACCGCGACCCCGACCACCGGTACCGCGCCGGTCACCGTCGCCTTCGACGGCACGGCCACCGACGCCGAGGGCGACACCCCGCTGACGTACGCCTGGGACTTCGGTGACGGCGGTACGGCGTCCACCCTGGACGCCAGCCACACGTACACCAGCGTCGGCACCTTCACGGCCACCCTCACGGTGACCGACAGCAAGGGCGCCAAGTCGTACGCCACGGTGCCGGTGCGGGTGACCGCGCCGGACACGTCCTGCTTCGGGGCGCGTTCGGACGACTTCAACGGCAACACGTTGGACAAGGGCCGGTGGACCAGCGTGGTCCGGGAGAACCAGCTCTACTCCCTCAGTGGCGGCGCGCTGAAGCTGCCCACCTCGGTGGGTGACCTCTACGGCGCTCGCAACGACGCCACCAACCTGGTGCTCCAGGCGGCGCCGACGGGTGCCTGGGAGATGACCACCAAGGTCACGCTGCCGGTGACGGCCAACTACCAGCAGGCGGGCCTGCTGGTGTACGGCGACGACGACAACTACGCCAAGGTGGACCTGCTGTACAACGGCAGCCGTCGGGTGGAGTTCATCCGGGAGACGGCCGCGACGCCGCGTAACGACGCTGCCGACGCCGCTGACGCGCCGGCGGGTGACACCGTGTACCTGCGGATCACCAGCGACGGGACGAACCTGACCGCCGCGGTTTCGGGCGACGGGCAGACGTTCACCCCGGTCGGCCGCTCGGCCGCGCTCGCCGGCATCACCAACCCGCGGATCGGGGTCTTCGCGCTCAACGGAGGCACCGAGGCGCCCGTGGTGGACGCGGCGTTCGACTCGTTCGTGGTCACGCCGGACGCTCCGGCCGGCCCGGTCGAGCCGTCGGACGAGTTCACCGGCACCACGCTGGACAAGTGCCGGTGGGACGCGATCCTGCGGGAGGACCCCAACGGCTACCGGGTGACCGATGGCGCGCTGCGGATCGACGTGCCCAACGGTGACATCTACGGCACCGACAACACCGGGCCGAAGAACTTCATCCTCCAGACCGCGCCCTCGGGCGACTGGACCCTGGAGACGAAGGTCGACGGCAGCCTGCTGAACGAGCAGTACCAGCAGGCCGGTCTGCTCGTGCAGGCCGACGACGACAACTATGTGAAGTTCGACTTCATCGCGGACAACCAGGCCGGCCAGGCGGTGACGCGGCGGATCGAGTTCCGCAGCGAGATCGCCGGGGTGGTGCAGAACCCGCAGCCGGAGGCAGCCAGCCTGACCTCGGCGGTGTGGTACCTGCGGCTCGCCCGCACCGGTGACACCTTCACCGCGTCGTACTCGGCCGACGGGACGACCTGGACCGCGTTGCAGGCGCTGACCAACAGCGCGGTGGGTGCCACCCCGAAGGTCGGTCTGTTCACCCTCGGCGCCAACCAGACGGCGTCGAAGACGGCCGCGTTCGACTACTTCCGGCTCAGCACCAGGGCGGTCGACGAGACCGCTCCGGTGACGACGGCGGCGGTGTCGGGCACCCCCACCGACGGGTGGTACACCGGGCCGGTGACGGTCACCCTGACCGCCGCCGACGAGGCCGGTGGCAGCGGACTGGCCGGTACGCAGTACCAGCTGGATTCCGCGACCGCCTGGACGGACTACACCGCGCCGGTGGCGATCAGCGGGGACGGCGAGCACGAGCTGCGGTTCCGCTCGACCGACAAGGCCGGCAACGTGGAGTCGACGAAGACCGTCTCGGTCAAGATCAACGCCACCGCACCGGTCACCACGGCGACGTTCGCTCCGGCGAACGACGCGGGCTGGCACAACGGGACGATCCCGGTGGTGCTGACCGCGACCGACGCCGGTTCCGGTGTGAAGACGGTCGAGTGGTCGCTGGACGGTGGCGCGTGGACGCCGTACTCGGAGCCGGTCGCGGTGACCGGTGACGGGCAGCACGAGCTGCTCTACCGCTCGACCGACAAGGCGGGCAACGTCGAGACGCTCAAGTCGGCGATCCTGAAGATCGACGGCACCAAGCCGACGCTGCTGGTCTCCGGTATCGCCGACGGCCAGCTCTACGGCGACAGCCAGGACGTACGGGTGTCGTGGCAGGCCGTCGACCCGACCTCGGGCATCGCGTCCGTGGTCGGCCAGCTCGACGGCAAGGCGTACGCCAGCGGCACCCTGCAGGCCATGTACGAGCTGTCGCTCGGCCTGCACGAACTGACCGTCACCGCGACCGACAAGGCCGGCAACACGACGACCTCGAACGTCCGGTTCTTCGTCACCACCTCGTTCCGGGACATGCAGTTCCTGCTGGACCGGTTCAAGGCGACGGGGCGGTTGTCGGCCAAGGCGCACAAGCAGTTGACGGCCAAGCTCGACGCGGCCCGCCAGGCCGAGGCGGCCGGCAACGACAACAAGGCGGTCAAGCAGCTGACGCAGTTCCGGGACCTCGCCACCGACGCCACCCTGGTGGCCGAGGCCGAGATCCGGGACACCCTCACCCGGGACGCCGACGCCATGATCGTGCGGCTCGGCGGTACGGCCAGCAAGGCCGGCGTCAAGGCCAATGACGGCGAGCCAGTCAAGGGCACCGGCCGACTCGGTGGCGACGCCACCCGGCTGGCACCCGGTCGCCAGCTCTGATCCGATCGAGGCCCCTTCCCGACGCTCCCATGTCGGGGAGGGGCCTCCCTCATGAGGGAGTAGACGTCCATGACGCGTATCCGCACGGTGGTCGCCGCCGTCCTGGTCGGACTGACCCTGACGCTGCTCGCCGCGGCCCCGGCGGCCGCACGGGCCGACAAGCTCAAGCTGGTCGTGGCCGGTGACGGGGCTGTCGGGGTCACCATCCAGGCGACCTACTCGGACGGCCGTCGGCTCGACAGGGTGGTACGGCTGACCCTCACCGCCACCGGCCCGGACGGGCAGCAGGTCGGTCCGGTGCAACTGGAGCCGGCACCCGAGGGTCAGGGTTTCTACAGCAGCGGTCCGGTGCTCTCCCCCGGCACCTGGAAGGTGACGGTGAACGCCCCGGCGCCGTACGGCACCAGGACCACGGCGACCGTGCAGGCCCAGGTGGCACAGACCCCGCCGCCGCCGACGCCGGTCGCGCTGACCAAGCCGACCAGTGGATCTGGCGCTTCCGGTTGGTGGCCGATCGCGGCGGCCGGGCTGGTGCTCGTGGCAGCGGCGATGGGTGTGGCCATGCTGTTCGGTCGTCGCCGCGCCGACTGACCGCCCGACGACGACAAGGGGCCGGGCCGCATCGAGAGCGACCCGGCCCCTGTCGTCGTACGGCTCAGAGGATGTCGCGCAGGGCCGTCAGGTCGTCGTCGGTCGGCTCCCAGGTGCCGGCGGCGGCGTTGGCGTGCACCTGCTCGGCGGTGGTGGCACCGGCGATCACCGAGGTCACCGCCGGCTGGGCGGCCAGCCCACCGATCGCCACCTGGAGCATCGTCAGACCCCGCTCGTTCGCGTACGCCTCGATCGCCTCGATGGTGTCCCAGTCCGCGGCGGCGAGCCGGTCGGCGTACCGGCCACCGCCGGAGAGGCGGCTGCCGGCCGGCGGCTGCTCGCTGCGCTTGTACTTGCCGGTGAGCAGGCCGTTGGCGAGCGGGAAGAACGGCAGCATGCCGAGGCCGAACCGCTCGCAGGCCGGGATCACCTCGGCCTCCACCGAGCGTTCCAGCAGGCTGTAGTGGTTCTGCGCGCTGATGAAGCGGGCCCGGCCGTTGGACGAGGCGACCCAGTCCGCGTCGGCGATCTGCCAGCCGGAAAAGTTGGAGTTGCCCAGGTAGCGCACCTTGCCGTCACGGACCAGGTCGTCCAGGGCGGCGAGGGTCTCGTCGATCGGCGTACCCGGGTCGGGCTCGTGCATCTGGTAGAGGTCGATGTGGTCGGTGCCGAGCCGGCGCAGCGACGCCTCGACCGCGCGGGCGATGTACCGCCGCGCGCCCCGGGCGCCGAAGTCGGGCCCGTTGAGGCCGTTCATGTCCATGCCGAACTTGGTGGCCACCACGACGTCGTCCCGGCGGCCCTTGAGCGCCTGCCCGAGCAGCTCCTCCGAGCCACCCTGCGGTTCGCCGTAGATGTCGGCGGTGTCGAACAGGTTGATCCCGGCGTCCAGGGCCGCGTCCACCACCGCTCGCGTGCCGTCGAGGTCCAGCTTGCGGCCGAAGTTGTTGCAGCCGATTCCGACGACGGACACCACGAGCCCGGAGTCGCCCAGCCGGCGATAGGTCATCTCAGTCACGAGATCCACCCTATGCCGGCCGGACGCGCTCCTGCCCGACGTCCGATCAGCCGACGTCCCAGACCGGTTCCGGGGTCTCCACCACCTCGTTGTCACTGCGGAACAGCACGAACCGGTCGAAGGAGCGGGTGAACCACCGGTCGTGGGTGACCGCGATCACCGTCCCCTCGAAGGCGTTCAGGCCGGTCTCCAGCGCCTCGGCGCTCGCCAGGTCGAGGTTGTCGGTCGGCTCGTCGAGCAGCAGCAGAGTCGCCCCGGACAGCTCCAGCAGCAGCACCAGGAACCGGGCCTGCTGCCCTCCCGAGAGCGTGCCGAAGCGCTGGTCACCCTGCCCGGCCAACTCGTACCGGCTGAGCACCCCCATTGCCGCGTGCCGGTCCATCCCCTGGCGGTGCTCGTCTCCCCGCCACAGGATCTCGACGAGCGTCTTCCCCATCAGTTCCGGTCGGTCGTGGGTCTGCGAGAAGTGCCCGGGACGGACCCGCGCGCCGAGCCGGGCCACACCGTCGTGCGCCACCGGGGCGAGCGCACCCGCGCCGTCGACCGGCCCGTTCGCCGGGTCCGGGTCGCTGCCGCCGCGCGCCAGCAGCCGCAGGAAGTGCGACTTGCCGGTGCCGTTGGCACCGAGGACCGCCACCCGGTCGCCATACCAGATCTCCAGGTCGAACGGGAATGTGAGGCCGTCCAGCTCGAGCTTGTCGCAGACGACCGCGCGCTTGCCGGTCCGCCCGCCGGTCAGCCGCATCCGGATGTCCTGGTCCTTCGGGGGTACGGGCGGAGGCCCGGCCTCCTCGAACTTGCGCAGCCGGGTCTGCGCGGCCTGGTAGCGCGAGGCCAACCCGTCGTTGTACGCCGCCTTCTGCTTGTACATCAGCATCAGCTCGCGCAGCTTCTGGTGCTCCTCGTCCCAACGTCGGCGCAGCTCGTCGAGGCGGGCGTGCCGGGCGACCCGCGCCTCGTACCAACTCGAGAAGCCACCGGGGTGCACCCAGGCGCTGCCGCCCTCGACGGCCACCACCCGGTCGGCGGTCTGGGCCAGCAACTCGCGGTCGTGTGAGACGTAGAGCACCGACTTCGTCGACTCGCGCAGCCGCGCCTCCAGCCACCGTTTGCCGGGCACGTCGAGGAAGTTGTCCGGCTCGTCGAGCAGCAGCACCTCATCCGGGCCGCGCAGCAGCAACTCCAGGGCGAACCGTTTCTGCTGCCCGCCGGAGAGCGTGCGCACCGGCCGCTCCCGAACGGCGTCCCACGGCTGGTCGAGCACGATGGTCGCGACGGTGTCGAACAACACCTCGGCGTCGTACCCGCCGGCCTCGCCCCAGGCGCCCAGCGCGTCGGCGTACGCCAACTGTGCCTTGCCCGCGGTGTTGCTGAACTTGCCGTGGGCCTCGGCCACCCGCATGGCCGCCTCGGTTTCGCCGAGCCGGCGGCCGGCGTCGCGCAGCGCCGGCGGGGCCAGCGACAGGGCGAGGTCGTGCAGCGTCGTCTCGTCACCGATCATGCCGATGAACTGCCGCATCACGCCCAGCCCGCCGGCGCGCGCGACGCCGCCCGTCTGTATCGGCAGGTCACCGGCGACCATTCTCAGCAGCGTCGTCTTGCCCGCGCCGTTCGGCCCGACCAGGGCGACCTTGGCGCCCTCACCGACCCGGAACGACACGTCGGCGAAGAGTTCCCGACCATCCGGCAGGCTGTGCCCGACCGCTGCCACGTCCACGTATCCCACGCGGGGATACTGCCCGAAACCCGTGCCCGGGGGTATCCAATTACCACCTGCCGGTGGGGTGACCCGCTTCCACCACAACCTCAACGGGCCGACCGCTTCGGCGCGCAGTTGAGAACGCTTTCGGCCAGGATCTGAAGTTGCGGGACGCGTTCGGGCATCGCGGTCTTCAGGCCGACGATAGCATCGACCAACTGCGCCTTCTCCCCACCGTCAAGCCTGCCGGCGTTGTCGTCGCCAAAGCTCTTGGCCTTTTCCAACCTGCCATTCTTGATGTCGTCCATGACCTCAAGGAGGGACAGTGTCACGGCCACGGTGTCCGAGCTACCCCCGACCGCATCAACCATTGATGCCAAATTGGCGGTGGTAAGGCCGCCGTTCAGCGGCACCGGGGACTCCCGGGCGAACTGTTCCAACCGGACGACTGTTTCCAGCAGGATCGCTGGGCGGTCCGTCTCCTCGACGGCCGCGTAGTCGAACACGAGGTCCGAATGGCCCGCCTCGACGAATTCCACCACTGGAGCAAAGATCTTCAGCGCTTGCGAGTGCGGCACTCGCTGGATCATCTGCTCGACGCGGGGAAGGTTTCGCTTGATCTCCTGCGGCGACCGGCGCCTCTGTAACCGGCGGAAGGCATCACGGCTGGCCTGCAGACTGTTTGCCCAGATCATTTCGCCGAGTGCGTCGTCGATGCGCGAGACGGCGTCGGTGGGTCGGGCCAGTTGGTTTGCGGCACTCAGTACGCCGGCGGTGATCAGATCCCAGCTGTCGCTCGAGGTGGCGACCGCCCCGACCTGCCGGTGAGCAGTGGCTTTCCAACGGTTGTCAAGTCGTGCGACACCGTGACCGGCCTTCTCCGAGGCCGGGTGAAGAATGGCAGCACCATACCTTCCTGTGACCGGAAGCAACGCGGCGATCCTGATGTCGCGGCTCACCACAACGGGCAGTTGGCCGCGTTGCGCGAACTGTTCGAGCAGTTCGTTCAGCACATTGATACCCTGGGCATCCGCTCCTTCGTGGCGCGCCGCGTCACCGAGCAGGATCACCGGGCGCCCGGCATCGGCGGCCGCGACCAGTTGATCCAGGAACCTCTGCGGTGCGCCCTCCCTACCCCGCGAGATCTCGTAGACGTTGGCGTGTTCGATGACCCTCTGCGTCAACCGCAGCGACCACGTCGGACGTGGAGCCGGCCCTCCGGCACTCACCTCGGTGCCGGCGGTCTCCGGCCCGGCGATGGTGACGGTCGGGCGGTTGACCTGCTCCGGGTAGTGCGCCGTCAACGCCGGGTCGGCGAGCTTCGAGCCCTCGCGGTAGGGGTGGACCGTATGCCAGAGATCCGGGTGGGGTTGGCCCACGGTGCTAAACTCTCGCCTCCACAGGGGGACCTCTTGCACCACTGGAGGGGATGCCGGCAGCCGATCGAGCCGAATCTGTGCCCGGCCTAGCCTCCACATGTCGGACCCGTCGGGCACCACGGTCTGGGTCGCAACCACCGTGTGTAGGCGGATCATGTAGCGGTCCAGCGTCACCGCGGCGGGCACGAGCGGCCAAGGATCGACCACCACACTGTTCGGATGCCCCAGCGGCCCGAGGATAATAAACGTGTGTGTTCGCCCAATTTCGTCGTTGGCCAGGACACGAGTGATCGGCACACCCAGACAATCCGACCTGCTCCATAAAGTGGCGCATGCCAATGCTGCATATTCGTCACAGAATCCGGTGCGAAAGAAGGCGGCCAGCCAGGCCTGAGCGGCGACTGCCTTCCGAATGTCTCGCCCTGGTCGCGGTCCGGACACACCAAGCAAATCCGGATCTTTTTGATATATCGGGTTCCTAACGCCTCCGAGAACCAACTGGTGAAGGCGATTCTGATATCGATCGATGATTACGCTGTTGTTGGCCGGGCCGTAGGTCAATACTCGGTTCACCTGGCCGATCACTTCGCTGGCAAGCGGGAGCGCGACTCGCAGCCATTCACGCTCCGCCCCCCTACCGCCCGCAATCTGTGTGATGTGCGGCTCCAGGCTGCCAGCGATGGCTGCCAGCTGGCCACGCCGAGCGCTCAGGGATGATCGAATTTCGCCGACAGCCTGCTTCAGTGCGCTGGCCGCGCTCTGGGGCCCGAGGCTCGCATTCAACGCGCTGATATCAGCTCGGGTTCGCGAACCGCCCCGCGATCGGTCGGTCACCTCGTAATACCCCAAGACTGCTTCGATCATCTGGCGCCGCTTCGCTTTCAGATAGCGGCGTGCCAGCGCCTTCAGCTCGTTCCTGGCGGACGCATTTTGCGCAATCCTCGCGGGCGTAAGCTGCTGGAGGTTATCGAACGAACCCTCAAGAGCGCCAGCCTCTTCGCGCAGGTGCGTCTGAACACTCCGCGCTGCGCTGAGGACATCCTCCCGAGCCGACTCGACGCCATGCATCGTGAGCCCGGCGAAGTTGGCAGGTCGCTCATACGAGGGCGCCACCGGAGTAATCCGGTGGGTCTCCTGGAATCGCGCAGCGGCAGTCTCGAGTTGTCGGTGGCCCGCCTGAACGGCCCACTGGCTCAGCCATCTGGCTGCGCTGGCCGCTGCGGAACGGGCATTCTCGACACGGCGGTACGCCTCGCGCAGTGAATACTGCGGACGCGGAGAGCCTGAGGTCTGGTCGGCACCGGCTGACCGGTGGTCGCCGGCAGCCAGGGCCGGTGTGCGTCGCTTGTCCAGCGCGGGAGTGTTCCCACCAACCGGCCGGATTTCCAGGGACACGGAGCGAGCCGCATCGCCGCTCGTGGTGACCTGCAACAGGACGGACGACCCGGCGGGCACTTCGTCGAGTTCACGCAGGAGCCCGGCTACTCCACTGTTGGCGCGGCCGGGGCCACCGACTGCGGCCCTGATGCCGGATGCCGTCCGAACGTCCATCCTGCCGGCACGGGCCTCGAAGGTCAGCAGAGCGAGGCCCGCCTCGAACAGATCACCCGCTAACCAGGTCGGGCGAGCCGTCGCAGGGCGGGCGACGGTCACCTCAGCACCATGGGCTGTCGCGTGCTCGGCGACGAGATGACGAGCCGGCAGCACCAGGACGAAGTCGGCGGCACCCGGGGCGACAATTCGTCCCCCGCCATCGATGGGCAGGGTTCTGTTGTTCCCCGCGAAAGTATTTCCTGGCATGCGCACCGGTAGGCGCAGGGTGTCCGCACGCGTGGTCGCCGCGGCCAGATCGAGAGCGGTGGCGACCGAGGCCGACGGAGACTCCACCATTCGCGCAACCACACCCAGCGGCTGCGCCAACAGCGTGGCGGCTGCGACTGCGGAGCCGAACAGGTCTGCGGCGACGTGGACCATGTGCAGTCCGGGCACCCGCTCAGCGACACAGACCTCGGCAGCCATCAGGGCTGCGGGCCCAACATACTCGCCAGAGGGCACCCACGTCCTGACGAACTCGGGACATGCGGACGGCGTCAACTCGGTTTCGGACGCGAGGCGGGGCGACACAGAAGATTTATATGCCTGGATTGCGGTATGAGGCTATGGAGTACCGGACGATGACCGGCGGGTATCCGATTGCCGGGTGACCCGCAGCACTCGAAAGCCCTTCTGGCTGGCGTGCCGCTCGACCTGCCAGCCCTGGTCGGTTAGCCAGCGTTGGAGCGAGTCGCCGCCGAGGTGCCGGGCGACGACCAGCCACCCCACGCCGTCCGGGGCGAGTCGGGGCAGCCAGCGCAGCAGCAGCTCGTGCAGCTCGTCCTTTCCGATGCGGATGGGTGGGTTGGACCACAGCTCGGCGAACGTCAGGTCCGCCGGTACGTCGTCCGGCGCGCTCACCCGGACCCGGTCGCCGGCACCGATCCTCGCCGCGTTGGCGGTGGTGAGGTCGCGGGCGCGGGCGTTGACGTCGACCGCCCAGACGGTGCTCGCCGGTGCCACGTCGGCCAGGACGCACGCGATGGGGCCGAACCCACAGCCGAGGTCGAGCAGGTCGCCGGTGGTGTCGGCGGCGGGCAGGTCGGCCTTGCGCAGGAGTACGGCGGTGCCGGGGTCGAGACGGCTGGCGGAGAAGACACCACCGGCCGAGACGAGCCGGTAGTCGCGGTCGGCGACGGAGAATTCGACCTCGCGCGCCGGTGCGTCGCTGGCGGGCTGCGCGGTGAAGTAGTGGTCGCCGGTCACGCGGCAATTCTCGCACCGGCTCCGGCGGGTCACGACACTGCCCACACCTACATTTCCCCAATATTATCCCCTAAAGGGACAATCACTCCTACTCTGGGCGACATGGTGTATCGGTACGAGTCCGAAGAGGACGCATTCGAGGACCCCGAGCCCGGGTCCGACCTGGACGTGCTCGGCGCCGGTCCGCCCCCGCCGGCCGGCCCCTCACCGTCGCGGTTCCCCGCGCCGTCGCTGCCCCGACCCAACCAGTTGGTGCTGCCGTCGACCCAACCGCCGCCGCCCGCCCGCGTCAGCGCCCCGATCGCGGCTCCCCGCAGCCAGGTCTACACGTCCGCCCAACCGGTGGAGACGCCCGCGCGGCGCAGCGGCGGCAGACTCTGGCAGGTACTGGTCGGCGGCGCAGCCGTCCTCGTGCTCCTCGCGCTCTGCGGTCTGGGCGCCGCCGCGCTCCTGGCGGATCGCGATCCGGCCCCTCAGCCCACCCCGACATACCAGCCGGACGCCGCCGCGTCCGCTCCCGCCCAGCGGCAGGATCTGGACTCGCGGGACACCGACCAGGCGCCGCTCACCGCGAAGGAACTCTTTCCCGGCAAGGAGCTGAAGCTCGCCGACGGACAGGCCGCCTACCAGGTGCTCAAGACCCAGTCCAGCGGCAGTTGCGCCGTCGCCGCCACCGACGAGGTCGCCAACCTGCTGACCCTGCTCGGTTGCAACCAGGCCGTCCGGGCGACGCTGCGGTCCCCCGGTGGCGACCACCTGATCACCACCGGCCTGTTCAACCTCACCGACAAGGTCAGCGCCGAGCGGGCCCGGGACCGTATCCGGCAGATCCTCGACGACCGCCGGGGCCGGTTCCGTGGGCTCACCGCCGGCACCGACACCGACGCGCTCACCAGCGCCCCGGCACGCGTCGGCTGGCAGGTCCGGGGCCACTACCTGGCGTACGCGCTGGTGGTCCGCGCCGACGGCACCGCGGTCAGGTCCGGCGACACCAAGATCCGGGAAATCCTGTTCGACATGATCGAGGTACACCTGAGCCGCGGGGTCCTGCAACGGCGAGCCGAGACCGGCACGGCCGAGCAGCCGACGCCAGCGCCCACCCAGGGCAGCGGCAGCCAGAACGGCAGCGGGGACGACGAACTGCCCGGCGACTGATCCGTCACCGCGTCTCAACGGGTGTGCCGCCGAGAAGGTGGCACACCCGTCGTCGTCCCGGCCCGGCCTGCGCGGTCCCGGTGCCGATCGGATGCGACAGTCGTCAGCCCTCGACCGGTACGCGCAGCCGACGCGTCAGGTCCGCGCGTCGGGCGTAGTCGGCCGGGTCGTCGGGGTAGCCGACCGCCACCAGCGTCAACCCGTGCGCCGGAGCCACCGTCACCTCGCTGGATCGCTCCTGCCGGTCGAGCAGACTGCCCGGCCACCGCACCGGCCGGCGACCGTCGCCGGCCGCGAGCATCGCCCCCACGAGACTGCGCACCATCGCCTGGCAGAACGCGTCGGCCTGCACGGTGGCGACCAGGACGCCGTCCGGGTCACGCCGCCAGTCCAGTCGGGTCACCTCGCGCAGCGTCGTCGCGTTCTCCTTGCGCCGGCAGTACGCGGCGAAGTCGTGCTCACCCACCAGACCCTCGGCAGCGGTGTTCAGGGCCGCCAGGTCCAGCGCGCGCGGCCAGGCCAACACCTCGTGCCGGCGCAGCGGCTCCGCGCCGTACGGGGCGTCGGTCACCCGGTACTCGTACCGTCGGAAGGTGGCCGAGAAGCGGGCGTCGAAGTCCGTGGGCACCTCGGTCATCGCCCGCACCCGCACGTCGGTGGGGAGCAGCCGCGCCAGCCGGCGCAGCAGCCGTCCCTCGTGCTCCCGCCACACCTCGACGGGCAGGTCCAGGTGGCAGACCTGACCGGAGGCGTGCACCCCGGCATCGGTCCGACCCGCGACGGTCAGACCGGTCGCGGTGCCCGCTCCCAGGACCAGATCCAGGGTCTCGACGAGCACCCCGGCGACGGTCCGCCGCGTTGGCTGGGGCGCCCAGCCGGAGAAACCCGCGCCGTCGTACGAGACGTCCAGCCGCAGCCGGATCCGCTCGTCCACCTCGTACCTCCTGTTACGGGTCGGGCCCGACACCCCCGAAAGGGGTGCCGGGCCCGCACTGATGCCCGAGGTCAGGCCTTGTTCTCCTCGGTGGCGAGGTCGCTGTCCTCGCGCGCCTCGGCGGTGTCACCGGAGGCCGACACCGGCGCCTCGGAGTCCTGGTCGACGTCGGCCGACTTCGGAGCCTCCTCGGCCGGGGCGAGCGCCTCGACCTTGTCCTGCTGCGCGGCCTTGCGGGCGGCGGTCTTCTTGTTCGCCTTCGGCTCGGCGACCTGAAGCTCCTCCACCAGCTCGATGATGGCCATCGGCGCGTTGTCACCCTTGCGCGGACCGGTCTTCACGATCCGGGTGTAACCGCCGGGGCGGTTGGAGTACCGGGGCGCGATCTGGTCGAACAGGGCGTAGACGACGTCCTTGTCCTTGACGACACCCAGCACCCGCCGCCGCGAGGCGAGGTCGCCGCGCTTGGCCTTGGTGATGAGCTGCTCGGCCAGCGGACGCAGCCGCCGGGCCTTCGTCTCGGTGGTCTGGATCTTGCCGTGCTGGAACAGCGCGGTGGCCAGGTTGGCGAGCATCAGCCGCTCGTGCGAGGGGCTGCCGCCGAGGCGGGGGCCCTTGGTGGGCGTGGGCATTTTTGGTGCTCCTCAGTTGTGGCGGCAGCGCGGACTAGAGCTGCTCGGTCTCGCGGTAGTCGTCGGTGTCGTAGTCGGCCTCGCCGAAGGTGTCCACGACGTGCGCCGGGTCGAAGTTCGGAGCCGAGTCCTTCAGCCCGAGACCCATCCCGGCGAGCTTCATCTTGACCTCGTCGATCGACTTCTGACCGAAGTTGCGGATATCGAGGAGGTCGGCCTCGGTACGCCCGATGAGCTCACCAACGGAGTTGATGCCCTCGCGCTTGAGGCAGTTGTAGGAGCGGACGGTCAGGTCCAGCTCCTCGATCGGCAGAGCGAGGTCAGCCGCCAGCTGGGCGTCCTGCGGGGACGGCCCGATGTCGATGCCCTCGGCCGTCTCGTCCAGCTCACGGGCCAGCCCGAACAGCTCCACCAGCGTCGAACCGGCGGAGGCCAGCGCGGTACGCGGGCCCATCGACGGCTTGGTCTCGACGTCGATGATGAGCCGGTCGAAGTCGGTGCGCTGCTCGACGCGGGTCGCCTCGACGCGGTAGGTCACCTTCAGCACCGGCGAGTAGATCGAGTCCACCGGGATGCGGCCGATCTCGGCACCGGACTGCTTGTTCTGTGCGGCCGTCACGTAGCCCCGGCCCCGCTCGACGGTCAGCTCCATGTCGAGCCGGCCCTTGCCGTTCAGGGTCGCGAGCTTGAGGTCCGGGTTGTGCACCGAGACGCCGGCCGGGGGCTGGATGTCGCCCGCCGTCACGTCGCCCGGGCCCTGCTTGCGCAGGTACATGCTGACCGGCTCGTCGTGCTCGGAGCTGACGCACAGCTCCTTGATGTTCATGACGAGCTCGACCACGTCCTCCTTGACACCGGGGATCGTGGTGAACTCGTGCAGCACGCCGTCGATCTTGATCGAGGTGACCGCCGCACCCGGGATCGACGACAGCAGCGTGCGCCGCAGCGAGTTGCCCAGGGTGTAGCCGAAGCCCGGCTCGAGCGGCTCGATGGCGAACCGCGACCGGGTCTCGTTGATCGACTCCTCGGAGAGGGAGGGTCGCTGGCTGATGAGCATGTTGTCTCTTCTCTTCCGGGACGCCCGCTATTTGACGTCCGCGACACAAACTGTTCCGGTGGCCCGCCCCGAAGGGCGGACCACCGCAACGAGCCCGACTACTTGGAGTAGAGCTCGACGATCAGCTGCTCCTGGACCTGCGTGTCGATGACCTGCCGGGCCGGGAGGGAGTGCACGAGCACCTTCATCTGGCTGGGGATTGCCTCCAGCCAGGCCGGCACCGTCTTCGAACCGGCCTGAGCCTGCGCCACCACGAACGGGGTGAGCTCCTTGCTCTTACCCCGGACCTCGATGATGTCGTGCTCCTTGACGCGGTACGACGGGATGTCGACCTTCTTGCCGTTCACCGTGAAGTGACCGTGCTTGACCAGCTGGCGGGCCATGTCCCGCGAGTGGGCGTAGCCGGCCCGGTAAACGACGTTGTCCAGCCGCGACTCGAGGATCTGCAGGAGGACCTCACCGGTCTTGGCCTGCTTGCCGACGGCTTCCTCGTAGTAGCCACGGAACTGCTTCTCCAGCACGCCGTAGACGCGGCGGGCCTTCTGCTTCTCGCGGAGCTGGAGCAGGTACTCCGTCTCCTTGGTGCGGCCTCGGCCGTGCTGCCCGGGCGGGAACGGCCGGGACTCGAACGGGCACTTCGGACCATCGCACTTGCTGCCCTTGAGGAACAGCTTCATCTTCTCCCGCCGGCAACGGCGGCAGTCAGCACCGGTGTAACGAGCCATCTCTCTCTACCTCTCAGACCCGGCGACGCTTCGGCGGACGGCACCCGTTGTGCGGCTGCGGGGTGACGTCGGCGATCTGGCCGACCTCGAGGCCCACGGCCTGCAGCGAACGGATGGCGGTCTCCCGGCCGGAGCCGGGGCCCTTGACGAACACGTCGACCTTGCGCATGCCGTGCTCCATGGCGCGACGCGCGGCGGCCTCGGCGGCCAGCTGCGCGGCGAACGGAGTCGACTTGCGGGAGCCCTTGAAGCCCACCTGGCCAGCGGAGGCCCAGGAGATGACCGCACCGGTCGGGTCCGTGATGGACACGATGGTGTTGTTGAACGTGCTCTTGATGTGCGCCTGCCCGTGGGCGACGTTCTTGCGTTCCTTGCGCCGGACCTTCTTTACTGCGGCTCCGGCACGAGCCTTCGGTGGCATAAGTCTGTGCGCTCCTAGTTGACTTTCCGGACTGGGTTGCGGCCTGGCCCGCCTCGACGGCGGCCGACCCCGTCATCCGGGTAAGAACTACTTCTTGCCGGGCTTCTTCTTGCCGGCGACGGTCCGCTTCGGGCCCTTGCGGGTCCGCGCGTTGGTCTTGGTCCGCTGGCCACGCACGGGCAGGCCCCGGCGGTGCCGGATGCCGGCGTAGCAGCCGATCTCAACCTTGCGGCGGATGTCAGCGGCGACCTCGCGGCGCAGGTCGCCTTCAACCTTGTAGTTGCCCTCGATGTGGTCGCGGAGCTGCACGAGCTCCTCGTCCGTGAGGTCCCGAGCGCGCTTGTCCGGCGAGATGCCGGTAGCGGCGAGTGTCTCCAGGGCGCGGGTGCGACCGACCCCGAAGATGTAGGTGAGCGCGATCTCCATCCGCTTCTCGCGGGGGAGATCCACGCCGACTAGACGTGCCATGTGCGGGCGTACTCCTCGTGATGTGTGGCGGAGGTGTGGACCCGTCCCACCCCGCTACCGGCCGTCCCGTCCTTCCGACGCTGTCAGCGCCGGCGACCGGGATCGGTCGCTGCCCAAGCGGGCCCCGGCCTCCGACCGGGGGTCAACCACGACTGAGTACGCGCTGCGTACCGCTCGCGGCTGGGACGAGCATGTGCTGTGCTGCCTGGATCTGCGGCCGGGACCGATCCGACCGGCCGTATCACGGCCGGTGGGACTGAGTCAGCCCTGGCGCTGCTTGTGGCGCGGGTCGCTGCAGATGACCATGACCCGGCCGTGCCGGCGGATAACCCGGCACTTGTTGCAGATCCTCTTGACGCTCGGCTTGACCTTCACGGTTGCCTTACTTCCCATCTGGCCCGGCAACGCGCCATGCGCGAGACCGGACGTCGAAGACGGACACGGGACTTCCCGGCCGCCGTCAGGACTACTTGTAGCGGTAGACGATGCGCCCGCGGGTCAGGTCGTACGGCGAGAGTTCGACGACGACTCGGTCCTCCGGCAGGATGCGGATGTAGTGCTGCCGCATCTTGCCACTGATGTGAGCCAACACCTTGTGGCCGTTCGCGAGCTCCACCCGGAACATGGCGTTCGGCAGGGGCTCGATGACCCGACCCTCGATCTCAATGGCTCCGTCTTTTTTCGGCATGTCCTCCGCTGTCCTGACGTCGATTGCTCCGGGCGGCCCACAACGTCTTACACGGAAATCTGACCAAAATCAGAAGCCCGCGCCAGCCGCGGCTCCAGCTCCCACCGAAGCGCAGGGTGGGCATGCCGGAGTGGACGCTGTGCGCCGATCTGAAAGTGTACGCCCGCCTGCGGGCCGTAGCAAAACCGGCCACCCCACCCGCGTTCCACCGCGCCACCAACCCGCGTTGATCATGAAGTTGTTGCCCTCAATCACGGCGTGTCGCGACAACAACTTCATGATCGACCGTGGGGGCGGCGCTCCCGCTCGATGGCCGCACGTCGTGGCTCGCCCCGGGTCAGGCCCGCGACCGTGCGGACCGCCAGCACCGCCCCCCACGGCCCAGCCACCCAGATCGGCCAGAAGTACAGCAGCTCGCCACTGAGCAGGGAGGTCGCCGCCCAGACGGTCACCACGACGGCAATCACCCGCAGGTACGGCAACCAGACGTCAGCCAACCACCGGGCGGTCACCGTGCGCACCACACCGGCGGCCGGCTCGTCGGGACTGCCGACCGGCACACCGGCGGCCGGCACCGCCTCCAGGGCGGACCGCTGCTTCGGCGTCACCGGCGGCAGATCGGTCAGCAGCGCGTCCAACTCGCCGTACGTGCGCGCGGCAAACGCCCGTTGCAGCCGCTCGTCGTACTCGTGCAGGTCCAGACGGCCCTCGTTGAGCGCTACCCGCAACCGCTCGGCCACCGTCTCCCGGTCCGCGTCCGCCGCCCGCATCTCGTCGCGCCCGCCCATGCCGGCAAGCATGCCACCGCCGCGCCAGCGGTGCCCGACCCGCCGGTCGGCCCCGGGACCGAGGGCAGATGATCCACTCCACATCGCCGATCTCGGGGTGATCCAGCGATCTGATGCCGCCACAGCGGCGATACGGAGTCGATCGACACGCTGCCGCTGGCGTCACGCGGCGAGGGTCGCTGGCGCGGCCGGAGGTCAGGAGGTCGTCGACTCGGCGGGCTGGCGGGCCGTCACGAGGTCACCCAGGCGGGCTCGGCCCCCGTCGAAGGCGGTGAGCACCCAGACGCCGTCGGGCAACAGCGCCATCGAGTGCTCGACGTGCGCCGCGATCGACCCGTCCCGCGTGACGACCGTCCAGCCATCGGCCAGTTCGACCGTGCGCGGCGAGGCCATGGTGATCATCGGCTCGATCGCCAGCGCCATGCCGGGGACCAGACGCGGCCCCTTGCCCGGCCGGCCATGGTTGAGCACGTGCGGATCCTGGTGCATCTCAGTGCCGATGCCGTGCCCGCCGTAGCCGTCGACGATGCCGTAACGGCCGCCCTTGCGAACGGCGGTCTCCACAGCGTGCGAGATGTCGGTGAGGCGGCCCTTGCCGTTGGCCGCACCGCGGGCGGCGGCGGCGATGCCGGCCCACATGGCGTCCTCGGCGACCTCGGCCATCTTCAGCAGCGCCGGGTCGACGTCACCGACCCCGACCGTGATCGCGGAGTCGCCGTGCCAACCGTTCAGCACCGCGCCGCAGTCGATCGAGATGAGATCGCCGTCGGCCAGAACCTGGTTCGGCGAGGGGATCGCGTGCACGATCTGCTCGTTCACTGAGGAACAGATCGACGCCGGGAAGCCGTGGTACCCCTTGAACGACGGGACGGCACCCGCCTCCCGGATCGTCGACTCGGCGATGGCATCCAGATCGGCAGTGCTCACGCCCGGCGCCACCGCCTCGCGCATGCGACGCAGGGCCTCGGCGACCACCAGACCGGCCGCGCGCATCTTCTCGATCTGGTCAGGGGTCTTCAGCTGGATGTCCAGCTGGGGACGACGCATGGAGCGGTTACCTTTCGTTGCCGAAACAGCGGGGCACGTCTCGCGTACCCCGCTGTTCGCACTCTATCCGCCGCGATGCGGCGGGACCTCAGCCGCCGTACGACCGCAGCGCGTCTATGGCCCGGGTGGTGACGTCCTCCACGGGGCCCGTGGCGTCGATCCCGACCAGCTTGCCCTGGGCGCCGTAGTAGTCGACCAGGGGGGCGGTCTTCTCGCTGTACTCCCGCAGGCGGGTCGAGATGGTCTCCGGCTTGTCGTCGTCGCGCTGGAACAGCTCGGCGCCACACCGGTCACAGATGCCCGGACGGGTGGTCGCGTCGAACTCGACGTGCCAGATCTTGCCGCATCCCCGGCAGGTACGCCGGCCGGAGAGCCGCCGGATCACCTCGTCGTCGTCGACCACCAGCTCCAGGACCAGATCCAGCGCGGTGCCCAGGTCAGCGAGGAGCTTGTCCAGAGCGGCAGCCTGCGGAGTGGTCCGCGGGAAGCCGTCGAGCAGAAAGCCCTCGCTGGCGTCGGGCTCGGCCAGCCGATCTCGGACCATGTTGATGGTGACCTCGTCCGGGACCAGCTCGCCAGCGTCCATGTAGCGCTTTGCCTCGACACCGAGTGGCGTGCCCTGAGTGACGTTCGACCGGAAGATGTCCCCGGTCGAGATCTTGGGCACCGAGAGGTGTGCGGCGATGAACTCGGCCTGTGTGCCTTTGCCCGCGCCGGGCGGGCCAACCAGAACGAGTCTCATCTACCGCAGGAACCCTTCGTAGTTCCGCTGCATCAGTTGGCTCTCGATCTGCTTCACGGTCTCCAGACCGACGCCGACCATGATGAGCACAGCGGTGCCACCGAACGGGAAGTTCTGGTACTGCTGGTTGTCCAGCCAGATGAAGAAGAAGTTCGGCAGGATCGAGATGACGCCCAGGTAGAGCGCACCCGGCAGGGTGATCCGGCTGAGGATGAAGTCCAGGTAGTCGGCGGTCGGCTTGCCCGGACGGATGCCCGGCACGAACCCGCCGTACTTCTTCATGTTGTCCGCGACCTCGGTCGGGTTGAACGTGATCGACACGTAGAAGTACGTGAAGAAGATGATCAACAGGAAGTAGACCGTGATGTAGATCGGGCTGTCCGGGGCGACCAGGTTGTTCTGGATCCAGGCCTGGACCTTGCCCGGGTCGTTCTGGTCGAAGAACTGGAGAGCCAGCTGCGGCAGGTAGAGAAGCGACGAGCCGAAGATGACCGGGATCACGCCCGCCTGGTTGACCTTGAGCGGAATGTAGGTCGAGGTGCCGCCGTACATCCGCCGGCCGATCATCCGCTTGGCGTACTGCACCGGAATCCGGCGCTGCGCCTGCTCGATGAAGGTGACCGCGGTGATGACCACGAGGACCAGCGCGATGACCAGGGCGAACATGTCCCAGCCCTTGCTGGTCTTGATCTGCCAGCCCTCGCTGGGCAGCCGGGCCGCGATCGAGGTGAAGATCAGGACCGACATGCCGTTGCCGACGCCGCGGTCGGTGATCAGCTCGCCGAGCCACATGACCATGCCGGTACCGGCGGTCATGGTGATCACCAGGATGGACAGCGTCAGCCAGTCCGGGATGCCGGTGCCCTCGGGGATGATCGGGAACTGGTCACAGCGGTTCTGGAACAGCTGGCCGGAACGGGCCAGGGCCACGAACGCCGACGCCTGGAGCACACCGAGGCCCAGGGTCAGGTAGCGGGTGTACTGCGTGATCTTCGCCTGGCCGGCCTGGCCCTCCTTGCGGAGCTGCTCGAGGCGCGGGATCACGACGGTCAGCAGCTGCAGGATGATCGACGCGGTGATGTAGGGCATGATGCCCAGCGCGAAGACCGAGAGCTGGAGCAGCGCCCCGCCGGAGAAGAGGTTGAGCAGATTCAGCGGGCCCGTCGTATCGCCCGAGATGGAGTCGAGGCACTTCTGCACGTTGCCGTACGAGACGCCCGGGCTGGGCAGCGTGGCACCCAGCCGGTAGACCGCAATGATGCCTACTGTGAACAGCAGCTTCTTGCGCAGGTCAGGCGTACGGAACGCACTGAGAAAGGCGGACAGCAACTTCTTCCTCCTGCGCGAGGCGGGCCGCCGGTGATCCCTGGCGGGTCGGGGTGCATCCCGGGCGAGTGCCCGGAATCCATGGCTGGGATGGGACTCTAACAGCCCTGTCCCGCTCCGGGCAGGTGCGCCCGGCTACATAAACCGATTCCGATATTACCGGGCGCATGGGCCCCAGGCAGACCTAGGCGCCCGCCAGTTGCTCGCAACTGGACGGGCGCCGAGGTCGTACGCCTTACAGCTCGGTGACGGAGCCACCGGCGGCGGCGATCTTCTCCTTGGCCGACGCGCTGAACGCGTGCGCCGACACCTGGAGCGCCACCCCGCCAAGGTCCCCGGTGCCGAGAACCTTGACCGGCTGGCCCTTGCGGACCGCGCCGGCCTCGACCAGCTCGAGCGGGCCGACCTGGCCGCCGTTCGGGAACAGTTCGGCGAGCCGGTCCAGGTTGACCACCTGGAAGACCACCTTGAACCTGTTCTTGAAGCCCTTCGTCTTCGGCAGACGCATGTGGATGGGCATCTGCCCACCCTCGAACGCCGCCGAGATGTTCTTGCGGGCCTTGGAGCCCTTGGTACCGCGACCGGCGGTCTTGCCCTTGGAACCCTCACCGCGACCCACACGGGTCTTCGCGGTCTTGGAACCGGGCGCCGGGCGCAGGTGGTGCACCTTGATCGTCATTACTCGACCTCCTCGACCTTCACGAGGTGGTTGACCGTGAAGATCATGCCGCGGATCTCGGGCCGGTCCTCCTTGACCACCACGTCGTTGATCCGCTTGAGACCGAGCGAACGCAGCGAATCACGCTGGTTCTGCTTGGTCCCGATACCGGACCGGAGCTGGGTGACCTTCAGGCGTGCCATCAGCGCGCCACCCCCGCACGCGACGCCAGCATGGCGGCCGGCGCGACGTCCTCCACCGGCAGACCACGACGCGCCGCGACCTGCTCGGGGGACTCAAGCCCCTTCAGGGCCGCCACGGTGGCGTGCACGATGTTGATCGGGTTGGACGAGCCGAGGCTCTTGGAGAGCACGTCGTGGATACCCGCGCACTCCAGCACGGCACGCACCGGACCACCGGCGATGACACCCGTACCGGCCGAGGCCGGCTTGAGCAGCACCACGCCGGCCGCGTCCTCACCCGTCACCGGGTGCGGGATCGACTGGCCGATCCGCGGAACCTTGAAGAAGTGCTTCTTGGCCTCCTCGACACCCTTGGCGATCGCCGCGGGCACCTCCTTGGCCTTTCCGTAGCCCACGCCGACCGTGCCGTCGCCGTCGCCCACGATCACCAGGGCGGTGAAGCTGAAGCGACGACCACCCTTCACGACCTTGGCGACGCGGTTGATCGCGACGACCCGCTCAAGGTGCGGGGTCTTCTCGACGGGCGCGTTTCCACGGCCGCCCTCACGGCGGTTGTCGCGGCGACCACCCTCGTTGCCACCGGACCCGCCGCCACGGCGCTGTTGACCTGGCATCAGCAGCCTTCCTTATCTCTCGTGACGGGGTTGTTAGAACTCGAGCCCGGCTTCGCGGGCAGCGTCGGCAAGCGCGGCGACTCGCCCCGCGTACCGGTTGCCACCGCGGTCGAAGACGACCTTGGAGACGCCGGCGGCCTTGGCCCGCTCGGCGAGCAGGGAGCCCACCTTGCCGGCGAGGGCGCTCTTGTCGCCCTCCGCACCGCGCAGCGAGGCGTCCAGGGTCGACGCCGACGCCAGGGTGTGACCCTTGGTGTCGTCGACGATCTGGGCGACCATGTGCCGCAGCGAACGGGTGACGACCAGGCGCGGACGCTCGGCCGTACCGCTGACGTTCTTGCGGACGCGGAAGTGCCGACGCGCACGCCCAACGGCGCGCTTGGCGGCGACGCCGCGGCGGCGCTTGAGCAGCGTGGCGCTCACTTCTTACCTGCCTTTCCAGCCTTGCGGCGGATGACCTCGCCCTGGTACTTGACGCCCTTGCCCTTGTAGGGCTCCGGCGGGCGGATCTTCCGGATGTTGGCGGCGACCTCACCGACCTGCTGCTTGTCGATGCCGGCCACGTGGAACAGGGTCGGCCGCTCCACCGTGAAGGTGATGCCCGCCGGGGCGGGGACGACCACCGGGTGCGAGAACCCGAGCGCGAACTCGAGGTCCGAGCCCTTGGCAGTGACCCGGTAACCGGTGCCGGCGATCTCCAGGCTCTTACGGTAACCCTCGGTCACGCCGACGATCATGTTGGCGACCAGGGTACGGCTCAGGCCGTGCAGTTCCTTGGCCTTGCGCTCGTCGTTCGGGCGGCTGACGTTCAGCTGCCCGTCCTCCGCGCGCTCGACCGTGATCGGCTCCGCGATGGTGTGCTGGAGCTCGCCCTTCGGGCCCTTGACCTTGACGGTCTGCCCGTCGATCGTGATGTCGACGCCGGATGGCACCGGGATCGACTTACGTCCAATTCGCGACATTTCTACCAGTCTCCCGTTACCAGACGAAGGCGAGGACTTCCCCGCCAACACTCCGCTTGCGGGCCTGCCGGTCGGTCAGCAGCCCCTGGGACGTCGAAATGATCGCCACGCCCAGCCCACCGAGCACCCGCGGGAGCCCGTCCGACTTGGCGTACACCCGGAGACCGGGCTTGGACACGCGCTTGATGCCGGCCAGGCTCCGCTCCCGGTTCTGGCCGTACTTCAGCTCGACGACCAGTCGCTTGCCGACGGCGCCCTCCTCGGGCTCCTCGACCGACCAGGTGGCGATGTAACCCTCGGCCTTCAGGACCTCGGCGATGTTCGCCTTGATCTTGGAGTAGGGCATCTTCACCTGATCGTGGTACGCCTGGTTGGCGTTACGCAGACGCGTGAGCATGTCTGCGATCGGGTCGGTCATCGTCATGGATTTCGTCAGCCTTTCTCGCCGGGGTTCCCGGGGCATCAGCCCCGGGCCTACGGCGAAGAGCAATACCTAATCGGTACAGGAGTTCCCGGCCGGAGCCGGGAAGCGGTCGCCCTTACCAGGAAGCCTTGGACACACCCGGCAGCTCACCGCGGTGGGCCATCTCCCGGATGCAGACCCGGCAGAGCCCGAACTTGCGGTAGACCGCCTTCGGACGCCCGCACCGCTGGCAGCGGGTGTACGCGCGAACCGAGAACTTCGGCTTCGCGGCCGCCTTGAGGATCAGCGCCTTCTTGGCCATCTCAGTTCTCCTTGAACGGGAAGCCCAGGAGCTTGAGCAGCGCCCGACCCTCGTCGTCAGTCGTGGCGGTGGTGACCACCGTGATGTCCATGCCCCGCTGGCGATCGATCCTGTCCTGGTCGATCTCGTGGAACACCGACTGCTCGGTCAGACCGAACGTGTAGTTGCCGTGCCCGTCGAGCTTGCGCCCGTCCAGACCGCGGAAGTCACGGATACGCGGCAGCGCGATGGACAGCAGCCGGTCCAGGAACTCCCACATACGGTCGCCGCGGAGGGTCACCTTCGCGCCGATCGGCATGCCCTCGCGGAGCTTGAACTGCGCGATGGACTTGGTCGCCCGCCGCACCTGCGGCTTCTGGCCGGTGATCGTGGCGAGGTCACGGACCGCGCCGTCGATCAGCTTGGCGTCGCGAGCAGCCTCGCCGACACCCATGTTGACGACGATCTTGACCAGCCGCGGCACCTGCATGGGGTTGCCGTAGCTGTTCTGCTCACGCAGCTGGGCCACGATCTCGTTGCGGTACCGCTCCTTGAGGCGCGGCATGGTCTTTTCGGTAGCCGTGGTCATCACAGGTCCTTACCGGTGCTACGCGCGATGCGGACCTTCTGGCCGTTGTCGTCGAACCGGTAACCGACGCGGGTCGGCTTGCCGTCGGAGTCCAGGACCTGCACGTTCGAGACGTGGATCGGGGCCTCCTGAGTGACGATGCCGCCGGTCTTGGCGCCACGCTGGGTGGTGCTGATTCGGGTGTGCTTCTTGACCCGGTTCACGCCCTCGACCAGGACCTTGTCCTGCCGCGGGTAGGCCGCGATGACCTTGCCCTTGGCACCCTTGTCCTTGCCGGCGATGACGACGACCGTGTCGCCCTTCTTGACCTTCACGGTCACAACACCTCCGGCGCGAGGGAAATAATCTTCATGAACCGCTTGTCCCGCAGCTCCCGACCCACCGGGCCGAAGATGCGGGTACCGCGCGGGTCCCCACCGTCCTTGATGATGACGGCGGCGTTCTCGTCGAAGCGGATGTACGAGCCGTCCGGCCGCCGCCTCTCCTTGGCCGTGCGAACGACGACAGCCTTGACGACGTCGCCCTTCTTCACACCGGCACCCGGGATCGCGTCCTTGACCGTGGCCACGATGACGTCGCCGATGCTCGCGTAGCGCCGACCCGAGCCACCGAGAACCCGGATGCACAGGATCTCCCGAGCACCCGTGTTGTCGGCGACGCGCAGTCGCGACTCCTGCTGAATCACGTCTATCTCCTATGTCTGCCGGTTCTCCGGCCGCCGGAGCGGCCGGAGCCTGGCGGAACCTACGCCCGACGCAGCGCCGGGCTCGAGCCTTCGCTACTTGGCCTTTTCCAGGATCTCCACGATCCGCCAACGCTTGGTGGCGCTCAGCGGCCGGGTCTCCATAATGAGAACCCGGTCACCGGTGCCAGCGGCGTTCTGCTCGTCGTGCACCTTCAGCTTGGCCGTCCGGCGCATGATCTTGCCGTACAGCGCGTGCCGAACCCGGTCCTCGACCTCGACAACGACGGTCTTGTCCATCTTGTCGCTGGTCACCAGGCCCTCGCGGACCTTGCGGCGCGACCGCGCGGCGGCGGTGGCAGTCTCTTCGGTCATGATGCAGTCACCTCAGTCGGCGCGGCCGAGAGCCCCAGCTCGCGCTCACGCATGATCGTGTAGATCCGGGCGATCTCCCGACGGATGACCTGCAACCGCCGGTTGTTGTCCAGCTGCCCGGTTGCGGCCTGCACGCGGAGGTTGAACAGCTCCGCCTTGGCCTCCCGCAGCTTCGTGACCAGCTCCTCTTCGGAGAGCTCACGCAGCTCGGTCGCCTTAACGCCCGCTGCCATCAGGATTCACCCACTTCGCGCGTAACAATGCGGCACTTCATCGGGAGCTTGTGGATCGCGCGACGCATGGCCTCTCGCGCGGTCTGCTCGTTGGGGAAGGACATCTCGAAGAGAACCCGCCCCGGCTTGACGTTGGCGACCCACCACTCGGGGGAACCCTTACCGGAACCCATCCGGGTCTCGGCAGGCTTCTTGGTGAGGGCCTGGTCCGGGAAGATCGTGATCCAGACCTTGCCACCACGCTTGATGTGGCGAGTCATCGCGATACGTGCCGACTCGATCTGCCGGTTCGTCACGTACGCCGGCTCGAGAGCCTGGATCCCGAACTCGCCGAACACCACCCGGTTACCACCCTTGGACGCGCCACTGCGGTCCGGGTGGTGCGGCTTGCGGAAGCCCTTCGGGGGCTTGCGCGGCATCAGCATCTGTCAGCCCTCCTGCTGCGTCTCTGCCGGAGCAGCAGCGGCGGCGACAGCAGCGCTGTCGACCGGCTCGCCGCTCGGCGTCTCGGCCTGCTGCGCGATGGTGGTCGCAGCAGCGCGACCGGCCTCGGTGCCACCAGCCGTGGTGCCGGACGAACCCGACCGACCACGGCGCGGACGCTCGGGACGGTCGCCGCGCTCACCACGACGCGGGCGGGACGGACCGGCCTCGGCCGGAGCCTCCCGGCCCGGGACGGCGTCGCCCTTGTAGATCCAGACCTTCACACCGATCCGACCGAACGTGGTACGAGCCTCGAAGAAGCCGTACTCGATGTTGGCCCGCAGCGTGTGCAGCGGAACCCGGCCCTCACGGTAGAACTCGGTCCGGCTCATCTCGGCGCCGCCGAGGCGACCCGAAACCTGAACCCGGATGCCCTTGCAGACCGGGTTCTTCATCGCCGACTGCATGGCCTTGCGCATCGCCCGGCGGAAGCTGACCCGGCTGGACAGCTGCTCGGCCACGCCCTGCGCGACGAGCTGAGCGTCCGACTCGGGGTTCTTCACCTCGATGATGTTGAGCTGGACCTGCTTGCCGGTGAGCTTCTCCAGCTCGCCGCGGATCCGGTCGGCCTCCGCACCCTTACGGCCGATGACGATGCCCGGCCGGGCGGTGTGGATGTCGACCCGGACGCGGTCGCGGGTGCGCTCGATGTCGACCTTGGAAATCCCGGCACGCTCGAGGCCCTTGGACATCATGCGGCGGATCTTGACATCCTCGCCGATGTAGTCCTTGTAGAGCTTGTCCGCGAACCAGCGGGACTTCCAGTCGGTCGAAATGCCGAGCCGGAACCCAGTGGGGTGAACCTTCTGACCCATTACTCGGCATCCTCCGTCTTGCTCTGCGCTTCGGCCGGTGCGGCCTCCGTGGCCGGAGCGGCCTTCTTGGCCGCGGCCTTCCTCGGCGCTGCCGGCGCGACCGCCTCGACCGCCACGGTGATGTGGCAGGTGCGCTTGCGGATCCGGTACGCCCGACCCTGCGCCCGCGGCTGGAACCGCTTCATCGTCGGGCCCTCGTCCACGAACGCCTCGCTGACGAGCAGCGCGTCGGGGTCCAGCCGCTCGTTGTTCTCCGCGTTGGCGATCGCGCTAGCGAGCACCTTGTACACCTGCTCGCTCGCAGCCTGCGGCGCGAACTGCAGCACCGTGAGCGCCTCCTTCGCGGGCAGGCCGCGGACGAGGTTGACCACCCGGCGCGCCTTCATCGGCGAGATGCGCACGTGCCGCGCAACCGCCCGCGCGCCCGGAAGCACCGGAGCGTCGCCCTTTCCTGGCATCGCTGTAACCCCTTGTTCCCTCTATCCGTATGCCTGGCGGCGTCAGCGCCGACGGCTCTTCCGGTCGTCCTTCTCGTGACCCTTGAAGGTGCGGGTCAGCGCGAACTCGCCGAGCTTGTGCCCGACCATCGCCTCGGTCACGAACACCGGGACGTGCTTGCGTCCGTCGTGCACGGCGATCGTGTGCCCGAGCATCTCGGGGATGATCGTCGAGCGCCGCGACCAGGTCTTGATCACGTTCTTGGAGCCCTTGTCGTTCTGAACTTCCACCTTCTTGAGCAGGTGGTCGTCGACGAACGGGCCCTTCTTCAGGCTGCGAGGCATGTCTTATCTCCCTCAGCCGCGCTTACGCGTGGCGTAGCGGCGGCGGACGATCAGCTTGTCGCTCGCCTGGCCCTTACGGCGGGTGCGGCCCTCGGGCTTACCCTGCGGGTTGACCGGGTGGCGACCACCGGAGGTCTTACCTTCACCACCACCGTGCGGGTGGTCGACCGGGTTCATGGCGACACCACGGACGGTCGGGCGCTTGCCCTTCCACCGCATACGGCCAGCCTTACCCCAGTTGATGTTCGACTGGTCGGCGTTGCCGATCTCGCCGACGCTGGCCCGGCAGCGCACGTCCACACGCCGGATCTCGCCGGACGGCATACGCAGGGTCGCGTACGCGCCCTCACGGCCGAGCAGCTGGATGCCGACGCCGGCCGAGCGGGCCAGCTTGGCCCCGCCACCCGGACGCAGCTCCACGTTGTGGATCGTCGTACCGACCGGGATGTTGCGCAGCGGCAGGTTGTTACCCGGCTTGATGTCGGCGCCCGGACCGGACTCGACGCGGTCGCCCTGCTTCATGTCCTTCGGCGCGAGGATGTACCGCTTCTCGCCGTCGGCGTAGTGCAGCAGCGCGATGCGCGCCGTGCGGTTCGGGTCGTACTCGATGTGAGCGACCTTCGCCGGCACGCCGTCCTTGTCGACCCGCTTGAAGTCGATCAGACGGTACTGGCGCTTGTGACCGCCACCGTGGTGCCGCGTGGTGATCCGGCCGTGGGCGTTACGCCCGCCCTTCTTCGGCAACGGAGCCAGCAGCGACTTCTCCGGCGTGGACCGGGTGATCTCGGCGAAGTCGGCGACGCTGGAGCCACGACGGCCCGGCGTCGTCGGCTTGTACTTACGGATAGCCATTGTCTACACCCCTCAGCTGACCGGGCCGCCGAAGGCCTCGATACGGTCACCGTCAGCCAGCTTCACGATCGCCCGCTTGGTCGCCTTGCGCTGACCGAAGCCGGTCTTGGTGCGCTTGCGCTTGCCCTGGCGGTTGAGCGTGTTGACCGTCAGGACGCGGACGTCGAAGATCTGCTGGATAGCGATCTTGATCTCGGTCTTGTTCGCGTCCGGGTGCACCAGGAAGGTGTACCAGTTCCGGTTCAGCTCGCTGTAGCTCTTCTCCGAGACGACCGGCGCCACGATGATGTCGCGCGGGTCGGCGATCGTGCTCACTTGCCACCCTCCTCGGTGGTCTCGGCGGGCACGCCCAGGAACTCGTCCAGGGCGTCCTTGGTGAAGACCACGTCGTCGGCCACGAGCACGTCGTACGTGTTCAGCTGGCCGGACTCGATCAGGTGCACCCGCGGCTCGTTGCGCAGCGACACCCAGTTCAGCTCGTCGGTGCTGCTCAGCACGACCAGGACCCGACGGGCCTCGGTGAGCTTGGTCAGCGTGGCCAGAGCGGCCTTGGTCGACGGCTTCTCGCCCGAGACGAACGCCTCGACGACGTGCACCTGCCCGGCGCGGGCCCGGTCGGAGAGGGCACCCCGCAGCGCGGCGGCCTTCATCTTCTTCGGGGTCCGCTGGGTGTAGTCGCGCGGCACGGGACCGTGCACCACGCCACCGCCGGCGAACTGCGGCGCGCGGATCGAGCCCTGCCGGGCGCGACCGGTGCCCTTCTGCTTGTACGGCTTCTTGCCGCCACCGGCGACCTCGCCGCGGGTCTTGGCCTTGTGCGTGCCCTGTCGGGCCGCCGCGAGCTGGGCCACCACGACCTGGTGCATCAGCGCGACGTTGGCCTGCACGTCGAAGATGTCCGCCGGCAGCTCCACGGAGCCGCTGGTGGTGCCCTCAACGGTGCGCACGTCAACGGTGGTCACTTGGCCGCACCGCCCTTCTTCACCTTGCTCTTGGCCGCGGTACGGACCAGAACCAGCGCGCCCTTGGGACCAGGAATGGCACCCCGGACGAGCAGCAGGTTGTTCTCGGTGTCGACCGCCTGGACGGTGAGGTTCTGCACGGTGTAGCGCACGCCACCCATGCGGCCGGCCATCCGGGTGCCCTTGAAGACACGGCCCGGGGTGGCGCAGGCGCCGATGGAACCGGGCGAGCGGTGCTTGCGCTCGACACCGTGGCTGGCGCGCAGACCGTGGAAGCCGTGCCGCTTCATCGGGCCGGCGTAGCCCTTGCCCTTGGTCTTGCCGGTGACGTCGATGGTGACGCCGACCGGGAACTCCTCGACCGTGACCTCCTGGCCCAGCGAGTATTCCCCGGCGTCCGTGGTGCGCAGCTCGACGATGTGCCGGCGCGGCGCCACGTCCGCCTTCGCGTAGTGTCCGCTGACCGGCTTCTTGACCTTGCGCGGGTCGATCGTGCCGTAGGCGAGCTGGACCGCGGAGTAACCGTCCTTCTCGGCGCTACGAACCTGGCTGATGACGCACGGGCCGGCCTCGACCACGGTCACGGGAACAACTTTGTTGTTGTCCCAGACCTGGGTCATGCCGAGCTTGGCGCCCAGGATCCCCTTGACTTGCCTGTCCATTTGTCCGGTCCCTACAGCTTGATCTCGATGTCGACGCCAGCCGGCAGGTCGAGGCGCATGAGCGAGTCGACCGTCTTCGGGGTCGGGTCGATGATGTCGATCAGCCGCTTGTGCGTGCGCATCTCGAAGTGCTCGCGCGAGTCCTTGTACTTGTGCGGCGAGCGGATAACGCAGAAACGGTTGATCTCCGTGGGCAGCGGCACCGGGCCCGCGACCTGCGCCCCGGTGCGCGTCACCGTCTCGACGATCTTCCGAGCCGAGGAGTCGACGACCTCGTGGTCATAGGCCTTGAGCCGGATGCGGATCTTCTGTCCCGCCATGGTGGCTTCTGTTCCTTCTCTCGATGCCGCTGTGTTGCGGGCGCCTGTACCGGCTGGCACAGGCCCACTTCGCCGACCCCCGCGGTCGGGCGTGTCGCGCCCTCGGGCCAGGCTCCGCCCCGTGGTTCCGGAGCGGTGCTGACCGCGCGGTGGGTCAAGGCGCCGATCGCACTACCGCGACCTGAACGCCGTGCGAGGGTGGTTGGCGACTGGGCCGCCAACCACCCTACGCTCGACTGTTTCGTCACCCGGAGGTTCAGCGCAAGCCGAACACAGGCGACGAACTGTCGTTACGCAACCTGACTAGTATGCCGCACGACCGGCGGCGGGCCTAATCGGGGTTACCCAGGTCACTTCTGGATCTTGGTGACGAACCCGGCGCCGACGGTGCGGCCACCCTCGCGGATCGCGAACTTGAGGTTCTCCTCCATGGCGATGGGCTGGATCAGCTTCACCGACATGGTGGTGTTGTCACCCGGCATGACCATCTCGGTGCCCTCGGGGAGGGTGACGACACCGGTGACGTCCGTGGTCCGGAAGTAGAACTGCGGGCGGTAGTTCTGGAAGAACGGGGTGTGGCGGCCACCCTCCTCCTTGGAGAGGATGTAGACCGTCGCCTCGAACTCCGTGTGCGGGGTGTTCGAGCCCGGCTTCACGACGACCATGCCGCGCTCGACCTCGTCGCGCTTGGTGCCACGCAGCAGCAGGCCGACGTTCTCGCCTGCGCGGGCGTCGTCCAGGGTCTTGCGGAACATCTCGATCGCGGTGACCTTGGTCTTGAAGCTCTTCTCCTTGATACCGACGAGCTCAACATCCTCGTTCGGCAGGAGAACGCCGCGCTCCACGCGACCGGTGACGACGGTGCCACGACCGGTGATCGTGAAGACGTCCTCGACCGGCATCAGGAACGGCTTGTCGACCTCGCGCTCCGGCTGCGGAATCGAGGTGTCGACAGCGGTCATCAGGTCCAGCAGCTTGCCGGTCCACTCGGGGTCACCCTCGAGGGCCTTCAGCGCCGAGACCCGGACGACCGGCAGGTCGTCACCCGGGTACTCCTGCGAGGAGAGCAGCTCGCGGACCTCGAGCTCGACGAGCTCCAGGAGCTCCTCGTCGTCGACCATGTCGCTCTTGTTGAGCGCCACGACGATGTACGGCACGCCAACCTGACGCGCGAGCAGCACGTGCTCACGGGTCTGCGGCATCGGGCCGTCGGTCGCCGCGACCACCAGGATCGCGCCGTCCATCTGCGCGGCACCGGTGATCATGTTCTTGATGTAGTCCGCGTGGCCGGGGCAGTCCACGTGCGCGTAGTGCCGCGACTCGGTCTGGTACTCGACGTGCGCGATCGAGATCGTGATGCCGCGGGCCTTCTCCTCCGGCGCCTTGTCGATCTCGTCGAACGGCGTGTAGGGGTTCAGGTCCGGGTACTGGTCGTGCAGGACCTTGGTGATGGCCGCCGTCAGCGTCGTCTTACCGTGGTCGATGTGACCAATGGTGCCGATGTTGACGTGCGGCTTAGTCCGCTCGAACTTAGCCTTCGCCACTGGTGTCCTCCTGTGGACTTCTTGGTTCGTACGCCCGGCGCGCCGGTCGGCGCTTAGGACTCTGTCGACAGCCTTTCCGGCCTGACGGCCGGAGAGCCATTGTGGGTTCTGCGGCGATGAAGCCTACAGGCCCGGTCTCACGCGATCCGATCGTGGTGGCCGCGGGCGGGAAAACCACCCGCGACCGACCACGAATCACCTGCTCGGGGAAGTTACTCGCCCGTCGCCTTTGCGATGATCTCCTTCGCGACGCTCTGCGGAACCTCGGCGTAGGAGTCGAACTGCATGCTGTAGCTAGCCCGGCCCTGGGTCTTCGACCGCAGGTCGCCGACGTAGCCGAACATCTCCGACAACGGCACCAGAGCCCTCACGATGCGGGCGCCGCTGCGCTCCTCCATCGCCTGGATGATGCCGCGGCGGGAGTTGAGGTCGCCGATGACGTCACCCATGTTCTCCTCCGGAGTGGTGACCTCAACGGCCATCATCGGCTCGAGCAACGCGGGGTCGGCCTTGCGGGCCGCGTCCTTCATCACCATCGAGCCGGCGATCTTGAATGCCATTTCCGACGAGTCGACCTCGTGGTACTGACCGTCCAGCAGCGTCAGCTTCACACCGACGAGCGGGAAGCCCGCGAGGATGCCGTACTGCATGGCGTCCTGCGCACCGGCGTCGACCGACGGGATGAACTCCCGCGGGATGCGACCACCGCTGACGGCGTTGGCGAACTCGTAGGTCGGCGAGTCGTTGTCCAGCGGCAGCGGCTCGACGCTCACGATGACGCGGGCGTACTGGCCGGAACCACCGGTCTGCTTCTTGTGGGTGTACTCGACCTTGTCCACCTTGCGGCGGATGGTCTCGCGGTACGCCACCTGCGGCTTGCCGACGTTGGCCTCGACGTTGAACTCGCGGCGCATCCGGTCGACCAGGATGTCCAGGTGCAGCTCACCCATGCCGGAGATGACCGTCTGACCGGTCTCCTCGTCCAGCTGGACGCGGAAGGTCGGGTCCTCCTCGGCCAGGCGCTGGATGGCCGTGCCCAGCTTCTCCTGGTCGGACTTGGTCTTCGGCTCGATCGCCACCGAGATGACCGGCTCCGGGAAGGTCATCGACTCGAGGATGACCGGGTTCGCCGGGTCCGAGAGCGTGTCGCCGGTGGTGGTCTGCTTGAGACCCTGCACGGCGATGATGTCGCCGGCCTGCGCCGACGGACGCTCTTCACGCTTGTTGGCGTGCATCTGGTAGATCTTGCCGATCCGCTCCTTGCGGTCCTTGGTGGAGTTGACCACCTGGGAGCCGGAGTCGAGCGTGCCGGAGTAGACGCGCACGTAGGTGAGCTTACCGAGGTGCTTGTCCGTCTGGATCTTGAAGGCCAGACCGGAGAAGGGCTCCGAGTTGGACGGCTTGCGCAGCAGCGGGGTCTCACCGTCGGTGGCCGTACCCTCGATCGCCGGAACGTCCAGCGGCGACGGCAGGAAGTCGACCACGGCGTCGAGCATGGGCTGGACGCCCTTGTTCTTGAACGCCGAGCCGCACAGCACCGGGTTGGCCTTGCCAGCGATGGTGGCACGCCGGATGGCGGCCTTGATCTCCTCGACGGAGACCTCCTCGCCCTCCAGGTACTTCTCCATCACCGAGTCGTCGACGTCGGCGAGGGTCTCCATCAGCTTCTCGCGCCACTCGGCCGCGGAGTCGGCCAGCTCAGCCGGGATCTCCTCGATCGCGTAGTCATCACCCTTCTGGGTCTCCCCGCGCCAGGTGAGGGCGCGCATGCCGACCAGGTCGACGACACCGATGTGGTCACCCTCGAGCCCGATCGGGATCTGGAGAACCAGCGGGGTGGCGTTCAGCCGGTCGATCATCATCTGCACGCAGCGGAAGAAGTCAGCACCGGTCCGGTCGAGCTTGTTGACGAAGCACATGCGCGGGACGTTGTACTTGTCGGCCTGCCGCCAGACGTTCTCCGTCTGCGGCTCCACGCCGGCGACACCGTCGTAGACCGCGACCGCACCATCCAGGACACGCAGCGACCGCTCGACCTCGACCGTGAAGTCGACGTGGCCAGGCGTGTCGATGATCTGGATCGTGTGGCCCTTCCACTCACACTTGGTGGCAGCGGAGGTGATGGTGATACCACGCTCCTGCTCCTGCTCCATCCAGTCCATGACGGCGGCGCCCTCGTGGACCTCACCGATCTTGTACGTGATGCCGGTGTAGAACAGGATTCGCTCGGTGGTCGTGGTCTTACCGGCATCGATGTGCGCCATGATGCCGATGTTGCGTACGTTGGCGAGCGCGTCTGCGGCGGCCACTTCAATCCCTACTTATCGTCGTCTCGACTCAACTGGTGGCGGTTCCGGCGCCCGGGGGACGCCGGAACCTCAGGTGTTACCAGCGGTAGTGCGCGAAGGCCTTGTTGGACTCGGCCATCTTGTGCGTGTCCTCGCGCCGCTTGACGGCGGCACCGAGGCCGTTGCTCGCGTCCAGCAGCTCGTTCATCAGCCGCTCGACCATGGTCTTCTCGCGGCGGGCGCGGGAGTAGGTCACCAGCCAGCGCAGGCCCAGGGTGGTCGCCCGGGTGGGACGGACCTCGACCGGAACCTGGTAGGTGGCGCCACCGACTCGACGGCTGCGCACCTCGAGGGTCGGCTTGACGTTGTCCATCGCCCGCTTGAGGGTGACGACCGGGTCGGTGCCGGACTTCTCGCGGCAGCCCTCGAGGGCCGCGTACACGATCGTCTCGGCGAGCTGACGCTTGCCGCGCAGCAGGATCTTGTTCACCAGCTGGGTGACCAGCGGCGAGTTGTACACCGGGTCAGCGACCAGTGGCCGCCGCGGAGCGGGTCCCTTACGCGGCATGTCAGCTCTTCTCCTTCTTCGCGCCGTAACGGCTGCGCGCCTGCTTGCGGTTGCGGACACCCTGGGTGTCCAGCGAGCCGCGGACGATCTTGTAACGCACGCCGGGGAGGTCCTTCACACGGCCGCCACGCACGAGCACGATCGAGTGCTCCTGCAGGTTGTGGCCGACACCCGGGATGTACGCGGTTACCTCGATCTGGCTGCTGAGCTTGACACGAGCGACCTTGCGCAGCGCCGAGTTCGGCTTCTTCGGGGTGGTGGTGTACACGCGGGTGCACACGCCGCGCCGCTGGGGAGACCCCTTGAGCGCAGGGGTCTTGGTCTTGGTCGTCTTGGCCTGACGGCCCTTTCGGACCAGCTGCTGAATGGTGGGCACCGGGTTTCTCCGCTCCCTTCGGCCGCTGTCCGCGGCCGCGCCGTCTGCTCGTTAGCCAGCCTGATGACCGGCTCTCCTACATTCCGGCCAGGGTCACCTTGCGGAGGCCCCGGCACCCGCGGTCGGGCGTGTCGCCCAACTCACGGTTCCGGTACGGACGCTGTCGCGGGCGTACCGGGTTTCTGTCACCGGCACGCGGATCGCCCCGCTCCGGATCTTTGGCTTGTCGTGCCGCCGTCCGGACTCCGGAACCAGCGCACGCACGAGTTGCCCGGGCACGCCCGGGCACAAGGGGAAAGAGTACCTACCACAGCCGCCGAGGTCAAAACGGAATGGGTCGGCGAACGTCTTACACTCGCCGGCCGGATCGCGTCCCGCCTCGTCGCCCGCGATGGGCACCTACCGATACAAGTGTACCGGCTTCCCCACCGAAGCACCCGTCGCCCCCGGGCAGGCACCCAGGGCCCGCGCCCCCACCGGCGCCACGGCTGCGGTCCGGTGGCCCGAAGTCACGTCAGGCTGATCAGCAACCCCAGCCCCAGACCCAACAGGCTGAGCAGCGCGCCCGCCGCGCCACAGCTGACGCCGGCCACCGCGAGCCCTCGGCCGGTGAACCGCACCGCCGACGGGGCAGCCGGCCGGCGGATCTGCCGCCGACCGAGCAGACCGGTGACGATCGCCGCCACCCCCGCCAGCACCCCCAGCACCGTGAAGGCACCGGAGACCCACACACCACCGTCGGCCCCGAAGGCCACACCGATGCAGATCACCAGCAGCGAGACCAGGATCGAGGCGATGCCGGCCACCAGCGACCCGGTCGCCAACCCGGCGGTGACCGGCGGCACGTCCAGGTGCACCACGCCGAACGGGGTGCCGGGCACCGATTCCACCCGCTTCGGCGGCCGCCGCTGATCGTCGGTGGGCGGCGGCACCGGCCGCGCCACGGCCGTACCCCAACCCGGGAACTGCCCCGGCGCCGGCTGCCCCCAGGCGCCGGGCGTGCCCGGCCCGGACGACGGCGGGCCCCAGCCGTGCGGCACGGCGGGCTGCGACGGCGGGTGCCCCCAACCGGCGGGCGCACCGGGCCCCGGCCACGGCTGGCCCCAGCCGGGCGGCACGGCCGGTTGCGACGGTGGCTGGGCCCAGCCGTACGGCGGCGGTGTTCCGGGGGCGGGATGGGGCTGCCCGTAACCGGGCGGATAGACCCCGCCCCACTGGGCCGTGGGCGGACCCCACGCCGGCGAGGG
This sequence comes from Micromonospora sp. NPDC049102, assembly GCF_043197485.1. Classification (NCBI taxonomy): domain Bacteria; kingdom Bacillati; phylum Actinomycetota; class Actinomycetes; order Micromonosporales; family Micromonosporaceae; genus Micromonospora; species Micromonospora sp. NPDC049102. The sequence goes on from NZ_JBICTE010000001.1 coordinate 453,817, forward strand.
CGGCGGGCCCCATCCCGAGGGCGGCGCATCCGGAGCCGGCGCAGAGGGAGTCGCGTCCGGAGCCGGCGTGCCGGAAGCCGCGTCCGGAGCCGGCTCGCCAGGATGCCCGGCTGGTTCGTCCGCCGGGGGCCGCGCCGGTTCCGTCACGAAATTCTCCTGTCGAGAGGGCCGCCAGCGCGCGCGGCGGACACCGGCCAGGCTACCGCCGGAGACGGCGCCGTCCGCGCCGGGCGCGGTCGCCGGATGGTCAGTCCATGTTCGCCGGGTAGTCATGGCCCAACGGCGCGCCGGCCAGCCGGACCACGCCGATCACCACGACGACGACCACGCTGACCGCGGCCAGCACGAGACCGGTCCAGGCCAGCCGCTCCCCCCGTCGCAGCCAGACGCTTCCGGTCAGGAACCCCCCCGAGGCGTACGCCTCCCGCCGGGCCTCCCGAGCCAGTTGGAGCGCCACCGTCGCGGGTACCACCCCACCGATGAACAGCCCGGTCAGCATGCCGAGCAGCCCCAGCGCGAAGACCGCCCGCGCCTTGGTGGCACGGGCCGGGTCCGGATCGAGCGGGTGTCGCAGGCCCGAAGAGGCGACGGACACCTGCCCGGATGCGGTCGTCATGTCTCCATCATGCCCAACCCGGACCGCTGCCACGGCGGTCCGCACACGACGAGGCCCCCGGCGGCTGCCGGGGGCCTCGTCGGTATCGGTGCTTTAGCGGTACGACCCGAAATCGAAGTCGTCCAGCGGCACAGCCTGCCCACTGGCCGGCCCGAACCCGTAGTCGGTCTCCGGGTAACCGGTCATCGAGTAGACCTTGGCCTTGGCCTCCTCGGTCGGCTCGACCCGGACGTTGCGGTACTTGCTGATGCCCGTACCGGCCGGGATGAGCTTACCGATGATCACGTTCTCCTTGAGGCCGACCAGCGAGTCGCTGCGCGAGTTGATCGCAGCGTCGGTCAGCACCCGCGTGGTCTCCTGGAAGGAGGCCGCGGAGAGCCAGGAGTCGGTGGCCAGCGAGGCCTTGGTGATACCCATCAGCACCGGACGGCCGGCGGCGGGCTCGCCACCCTCCGACACGAGTCGGCGGTTCTCCGACTCGAACAGCGCCCGGTCGACCAGCACGCCCGGCAGGAACTCGGTCGAGCCGGAGTCGATGACCGTCACCCGCTTGAGCATCTGGCGGATGATGATCTCGATGTGCTTGTCATGGATGAGCACACCCTGCGAGCGGTAGACCTCCTGGACCTCACTGGTCAGGTGGACCTGGACCGCCCGCGGACCCATGATCCGCAGAAGCTCGTGCGGGTCGATGGTGCCCTCGGTCAGCTTCTCGCCGACCGCGACGTGGCCGCCGTCGTGGGTCCGGAGCTTGACGCGCTTCGAGATCTTGTCGTAGACGATCTCTTCGCTGCCGTCGTCCGGCACCACGATGATCTTCCGCGAGCGCTCGCCGTCCTCGATGCGGATCCGACCGGGGGTGTCGGCGATGGGCGCCTTACCCTTCGGGACCCGGGCCTCGAAGATTTCCTGCACACGCGGCAGACCCTGGGTGATGTCCTCACCCGCGACACCACCGGTGTGGAAGGTACGCATCGTCAGCTGCGTACCCGGCTCACCGATGGACTGGGCGGCGATGATGCCGACGGCCTCACCGATGTCGACCGACTTGCCGGTCGGCAGCGAACGGCCGTAGCAGGCCGCGCAGACGCCCAGCTTCGACTCGCAGGTGAGCACGCTGCGCACCCGGACCGTCTCCACACCAGCGGCGACGATCTTGTCGACCCCGATGGAGTTGACGTCCTGGCCGCGCTCGGCCACCACGGTGCCGTCCGGCCCCTTGATGTCGTCGGCCAGGGTCCGGGCGTGCACGCTGGTCTCGGCGTGGGTGTGGACGACGAGCTTGCCGTCGAGCTTCTCGCCGATCTGCATCGGGATCGCCCGGTCGGTGCCGCAGTCCTCCTCGCGGATGATCACGTCCTGGGAGACGTCCACCAGACGACGGGTCAGGTAACCCGAGTCGGCGGTCCGCAGCGCGGTGTCGGCGAGACCCTTACGGGCACCGTGCGTGGAGATGAAGTATTCCAGCACGGACAGACCCTCCCGGTAGCTGGCCTTGATCGGCCGCGGGATGATCTCGCCCTTCGGGTTGGCCACCAGACCACGGATCGCCGCGATCTGCCGGAGCTGGAGCAGGTTACCGCGAGCACCCGAGTTGATCATTACCCACAGGGGGTTCTCCTGCGGCAGCGCGGTGTCCATCTCCTTGGCGACCTCGTTGGTCGCCTTGGTCCAGATCTCGATGAGCTCGCCGCGACGCTCCTCGGCGGTCATCAGACCACGCTGGTACTGCTTGTCGATCCGGTCGGCTTCCTTCTCGTACTTCGCCAGGATCTCCGCCTTGCGCGGCGGAGCGATGACGTCCTCCATGCCGATCGTCACGCCGGACCAGGTGGCCCAGTGGAAACCGGCCTCCTTGAGCCCGTCCAGGGTGGCGGCCAGCGCCACCTTGGGGAAACGCTCGGCGAGGTCGTTGACGATCGCGGAGAGCTGACCCTTGCGGATCTCGTAGTTCACGAAGCGGTAGCCCTGCGGCAGCGTCTCGTTGAACAGCACCCGACCCAGGGTGGTCTCCACGGTCAGCGGGTCACCCTCGACCCAGCCCTCCGGGGCGGTCCACGCCTCGGCGCCAGAGCCGTTGTCGACGCCGACCACGTCGCGCAGGCGGATCTTCACCGGCGCCTGCAGGCCCAGCTCACCGTTGTCGAAGGCCATCTGCGCCTCGGCGTCCGAGCTGAACACCCGGCCCTCGCCCTTCTCACCGGGGGTGAGGTGGGTGAGGTAGTACAGACCGATGACCATGTCCTGGGTGGGCATGGTGACCGGCTTGCCGTCGGCCGGCTTGAGGATGTTGTTCGACGACAGCATCAGGATCCGCGCCTCGGCCTGCGCCTCGGCGGACAGCGGCACGTGCACCGCCATCTGGTCACCGTCGAAGTCGGCGTTGAACGCGGTGCAGACCAGCGGGTGGATCTGGATGGCCTTGCCCTCGACCAGCTGCGGCTCGAAGGCCTGGATGCCCAGGCGGTGCAGGGTCGGCGCCCGGTTGAGCAGCACCGGGTGCTCGCCGATGACCTCTTCCAGCACGTCCCACACGACCGGGCGCTGACGCTCGACCATCCGCTTGGCGGACTTGATGTTCTGCGCGTGGTTGAGGTCCACCAGCCGCTTCATCACGAACGGCTTGAACAGCTCCAGCGCCATCTGCTTGGGCAGACCGCACTGGTGCAGCTTGAGCTTCGGGCCGACCACGATGACCGAACGGCCGGAGTAGTCGACGCGCTTGCCCAGCAGGTTCTGGCGGAACCGGCCCTGCTTGCCCTTGAGCATGTCGGACAGCGACTTGAGCGGACGGTTACCCGGACCGGTGACCGGCCGGCCACGACGGCCGTTGTCGAACAGCGCGTCGACGGCCTCCTGGAGCATCCGCTTCTCGTTGTTGACGATGATCTCGGGCGCGCCGAGGTCGATCAGCCGCTTGAGGCGGTTGTTCCGGTTGATCACGCGGCGGTACAGGTCGTTGAGGTCCGAGGTCGCGAACCGGCCACCGTCGAGCTGCACCATCGGGCGCAGGTCCGGCGGGATGACCGGAACGCAGTCCAGCACCATGCCGAGCGGTGAGTTGCGGGTGTTCAGGAACGCCGCGACGACCTTGAGCCGCTTGAGCGCCCGGATCTTCCGCTGGCCCTTGCCGGACCGGATGGTCTCGCGCAGGCTCTCGGCCTCGGCGTCGAGGTCCATGTTCTGGACCAGCGCCTTGATGGCCTCGGCGCCCATCGAGCCGGTGAAATACTCACCGAACCGGTCGCGCAGCTCGCGGTAGAGCAGCTCGTCGGTGACCAGCTGCTTCGGCTCCAGCTTGCGGAAGGTGTCCAGCACCTCGTCCAGGCGGTCGATCTCGCGCTGGGCCCGGTCGCGGATCTGGCGCATCTCGCGCTCTCCGCCCTCCTTGACCTTGCGCCGGACGTCCGCCTTGGCACCCTCGGCCTCCAGCTCGGCCAGGTCGGCCTCGAGCTTGGCGGCCCGCTTCTCGATCTCCGAGTCGCGGCTGTTCTCGGACTGCCGCTTCTCGGCGAGGATCTCGTTCTCGATCGTCGAGAGGTCGCGGTGACGCGACTCGGCGTCCACGCTCGTCACGACGTACGAGGCGAAGTAGATGATCTTCTCGAGGTCCTTGGGGGCGAGGTCCAGCAGGTAGCCCAGCCGGCTCGGAACGCCCTTGAAGTACCAGATGTGGGTCACCGGAGCAGCGAGCTCGATGTGCCCCATCCGCTCACGACGGACCTTGGAGCGGGTCACCTCGACGCCGCAGCGCTCGCAGATGATGCCCTTGAACCGGACGCGCTTGTACTTACCGCAGTAGCACTCCCAGTCCCGCTGCGGACCGAAGATCTTCTCGCAGAAGAGTCCGTCCTTCTCCGGCTTCAGGGTGCGGTAGTTGATGGTCTCAGGCTTCTTGACCTCGCCGTGCGACCACTGACGGATGTCGTCGGCGGTGGCGAGACCAATGCGCAGCTCGTCGAAGAAGTTGACGTCGAGCACTATGTCCCCTATGTCGTCGTCTTTACAGCTAGATCACGGGCGGGGTTGGGGGCCGGAGGGCCCCCAACCCGCACCACTTACACCTCTTCGACCGAGCTCGGCTCGCGCCGGGACAGGTCGATGCCCAGCTCCTCCGCGGCCCGGAACACCTCGTCGTCGGTCTCGCGCATCTCCAGGGCCACACCGTCGCTGGAGAGCACCTCAACGTTGAGGCACAGCGACTGCAGCTCCTTGAGCAGCACCTTGAACGACTCCGGGATGCCCGGCTCCGGGATGTTCTCGCCCTTGACGATGGCCTCGTAGACCTTCACCCGGCCGAGCACGTCGTCGGACTTGATCGTGAGCAGCTCCTGCAGGGCGTAGGCAGCGCCGTACGCCTGCATCGCCCAGCACTCCATCTCACCGAAACGCTGACCACCGAACTGCGCCTTACCACCCAGCGGCTGCTGCGTGATCATCGAGTACGGGCCGGTCGACCGAGCGTGGATCTTGTCGTCGACCAGGTGGTTGAGCTTCAGGATGTAGACGTAACCGACCGCGATCGGGTCCGGCAGAGGCTCACCGGAACGACCGTCGAACAGCTGCGCCTTACCGGTACGACCGATCAGCTGCTTGCCGTCCCGGTTGGGCAGGGTCGACTCGAGCAGACCGGAGATCTCCTCCTCGCGGGCACCGTCGAAGACCGGGGTGGCCACGTTGGTGTCGCCCTCGGACTCGTGCGCGTCGATCGAGCGGAGCTGGCGCTTCCACTCGGCGTCGTCGCCCTCGACCTTCCAACCGGTCTTGGCGACCCAACCGAGGTGGGTCTCCAGAACCTGGCCGATGTTCATCCGGCTCGGCACACCGAGCGGGTTGAGCACGATGTCGACCGGAGTGCCGTCCTCGAGGAACGGCATGTCCTCGACCGGCAGGATCTTGGAGATGACGCCCTTGTTGCCGTGCCGGCCGGCGAGCTTGTCGCCGTCCTGGATCTTGCGCTTCTGGGCGACGTAGACCCGGACCAGCTCGTTGACGCCCGGCGGCAACTCGTCGCCGTCCTCGCGGGAGAACGTGCGCACGCCGATGACCGTGCCGGTCTCGCCGTGCGGCACCTTCAGCGAGGTGTCCCGAACCTCACGCGCCTTCTCACCGAAGATCGCGCGGAGCAGTCGCTCCTCCGGGGTCAGCTCGGTCTCACCCTTGGGCGTGACCTTGCCGACCAGGATGTCGCCGGGGACGACCTCGGCACCGATCCGGATGATGCCGCGCTCGTCGAGGTCGGCGAGCATTTCCTCGCTGACGTTCGGGATGTCGCGGGTGATCTCCTCCGGACCGAGCTTGGTGTCCCGGGCGTCGACCTCGTGCTCCTCGATGTGGATCGAGGTGAGCACGTCCTGCTGCACGAGGCGCTGCGACAGGATGATCGCGTCCTCGTAGTTGTGACCCTCCCAGCACATGAACGCCACCAGCAGGTTGCGTCCGAGTGCCATCTCGCCCTCGTCGGTGCACGGACCGTCGGCGATGACCTGACCGGCCTCGACGCGGTCGCCCTCGAAGACGACCGGCTTCTGGTTGACGCAGGAGCCGGCGTTGGAGCGGCGGAACTTGTGCAGCAGGTACGTCCGGCGGTGGCCGTCATCCTGGTGGATGGTGACGTAGTCGGCGCAGAGATCCTCGATCACACCGCCGACCTCGGCGACCACCACGTCGCCAGCGTCGACCGCGGCCCGGTACTCCATGCCCGTACCCACGAGCGGTGCCTCGGCCTTGACCAGCGGCACCGCCTGGCGCTGCATGTTCGCGCCCATCAGTGCCCGGTTGGCGTCGTCGTGCTCGAGGAACGGGATCATGGCGGTCGCGACCGAGGTCATCTGCCGGGGCGAGACGTCCATGTAGTCGACGGCACCGGGGACGACGTCCTCGGTCTCGCCGCCCTTACGACGGCAGAGCACCCGCTCCTCGGCGAACGTGCCGTCCGCCTTCAGGCGCGCGTTGGCCTGGGCCTTGACGAACCGGTCCTCCTCGTCCGCGGTCAGGTAGTCGATCTGGTCGGTGACCCGACCCTCGACGACCTTCCGGTACGGCGTCTCGATGAAGCCGAACGGGTTGACCCGGGCGAAGGTGGACAGCGCGCCGATCAGGCCGATGTTCGGGCCTTCCGGCGTCTCGATCGGGCACATCCGGCCGTAGTGGGACGGGTGCACGTCGCGGACCTCGAAGCCGGCCCGCTCCCGGGACAGACCACCCGGGCCGAGCGCGCTCAGCCGACGCCGGTGGGTCAGGCCCGCCAGCGGGTTGGTCTGGTCCATGAACTGGGACAGCTGGGACGTACCGAAGAACTCCTTGATCGCCGCCACCACCGGGCGGATGTTGATCAGGGTCTGCGGCGTGATCGCCTCGACGTCCTGCGTGGTCATCCGCTCGCGGACGACACGCTCCATCCGGGAGAGGCCGACCCGAACCTGGTTCTGGATCAGCTCGCCCACGGTACGGAGGCGCCGGTTGCCGAAGTGGTCGATGTCGTCGGCCTCGTAGCCGTCCTCACCGGCGTGCAGCCGGCACAGGTACTCCACGGTGGCGACGATGTCGTCCTCGGTCAGCGTGCCGGTGGTGATCGGCACGTCGACTTCGAGCTTCTTGTTGAACTTGTAGCGCCCGACCTTGGCGACGTCGTACCTCTTCGGGTTGAAGAAGAGGTTGTCGAGCAGGGTCTGGGCGTTCTCGCGCGTCGGCGGCTCGCCAGGGCGCAGCTTGCGGTAGATGTCTAGCAGGGCCTCGTCGGCGCCGGCGATGTGGTCCTTCTCGAGCGTGGTCATCATCAGCTCGGACCAGCCGAACTTCTCACGGATCCGCTCGGCCGACCATCCGATGGCCTTGAGCAGGACCGTGACGGCCTGCCGGCGCTTACGGTCGATACGTACGCCGACCGTGTCGCGCTTGTCGATGTCGAACTCCAGCCAGGCACCCCGACTCGGGATGACCTTGACGCTGGAGAGGTCGCGGTCGGAGGTCTTGTCCGGCTGCTTGTCGAAGTACACGCCCGGAGACCGGACGAGCTGGCTGACCACGACGCGCTCGGTGCCGTTGATGACGAAGGTGCCCTTGGGCGTCATCATCGGGAAGTCACCCATGAACACCGTCTGGCTCTTGATCTCGCCAGTGGTGTTGTTGGTGAACTCCGCGGTCACGAAGAGCGGAGCGCAGTAGGTCAGGTCCTTCTCCTTGCACTCCTCGATCGAGGCCTTGACCTCGTCGAAGCGCGGCGCCGAGAAGGAGAGTGACATGGTGCCGGAGAAGTCCTCAATGGGACTGATCTCTTCAAGGATCTCCGCGAGACCCGAGCGTGCGTGCGGGTCGTCCGCCGACCGGCCCTGCCAAGCCTCGTTGCCGACGAGCCAGTCGAAGGACTCGTTCTGGATGGCAAGGAGGTTGGGGACCTCGAGGTGTTCGGTGATCCTGCCGAATGAAACTCGGCGGGGAGCGAATGCGCTCGACGTACGACTGGTCTTCGCAGGGCGGGAAGCTGCCAAGATGCGTCCTTCCGAGGACCGGTGCTGCAGAACGGCTGGTACGCGTGCACTCCAATGACCCCACCAGAATTATCCGTAAACGGACATTTCCGAGCAGGGGTCAAGTCGGAAGGCAGCGCAAACTAGCAGTGTAGCCGAGAGGCTAACCGCTGTCCAGCCCACCCCGCAGGTCGTTTGCGGAACGCGCCTCGGCCCCCGTGAACCGGGGTCTGCCGGGCCGCTCAGAACGCAACTCCCCACTGGGCCGCTCGGGTGACCGCGACCGATGGTGCCGTCGCTGCCATTACCCACATCGTGGCCGTCGCAAGCGCGGTGTCTTGCTGGTGTCAGCGTGCCTGGCAGGCCGGTGCCACGTCAAGGGCCGGTATCCGGGTCGTCGGTTCTTTCCCACCTGAGGGCGATCCGGACGCTCGTCCTCCTGGTCCGTCGACGACCATCGGTGCCCAGCTCAGGACGGTTGTCGCCGGTTCCACGAAACACGGCGGGCGGTGACCCGTGTCGGATCACCGCCCGCCGCGACGCGATCGTGTCCCAGCTCACCGAGCCGGGTACGCGCAGGTGGAACGTCAGGTCACTTGAGGGTGACCTTGGCGCCCTCACCCTCGAGCTTGGCCTTCGCCTTCTCGGCGGTCTCCTTGTTGACCTTCTCCAGGATGGCCTTCGGCGCGGACTCGACCGCGTCCTTGGCCTCCTTGAGGCCCAGGCCGGTCAGCTCACGCACGACCTTGATGACCTGGATCTTCTTGCCGCCGTCAGCCTCGAGGATGACGTCGAACTCGTCCTTCTCCTCCTCGACCGGAGCAGCGGTGGCACCGCCGCCGCCACCCTGGGCGACCGCGACCGGAGCCGCAGCGGTGACCTCGAAGGTGTCCTCGAACTGCTTCACGAACTCGGAGAGCTCGATCAGCGTCATCTCCTTGAACGCGTCGAGCAGCTCGTCGGTGCTGAGCTTCGCCATGTCTGGCGTCCTTTCCTGAATCTGTTAAGTAAGAACGTGTGCGCCGGGAGGGCCTCAGGCCGCCTCGGCGCCCTCCTGCTCGCGCTTCTTGTCCGCCAGGGCGGCCGCCGCACGGGCGGCCTTGGCGAGCGGGGCCTGGAACAGGGCCGCGGCCTTGCTCAGGTTGCCCTTCATCGCGCCGGCCAGCTTGGCCAGCAGCACCTCGCGGGACTCCAGGTCGGCAAGCTTCGTGACCTCGGCCGCGGAAATGGCCTTGCCCTCGAAGACACCGCCCTTGATGACGAGCTTCGGGTTGGCCTTCGCGAAATCACGAAGCCCCTTCGCCGCCTCGACGACGTCGCCCGAAACGAAAGTCAGCGCGGTAGGACCGGTGAACAGCTCGTCGAGGCCGGTGATGCCCGCGTCCGTCGCGGCACGCTTCGCCAGCGTGTTCTTCGCGACCGTGTAGCTGGTCTCGGCACCGAGCGAGCGCCGCAGCTGGGTGAGCTGGGAAACCGTCAGACCGCGGTACTCGGTCAGCACGGTGGCACCCGCGCTGCGGAAGCTCTCGGTCAGCTCAGCGACGGCCGTGGCCTTGTCGGCTCGGATCGGCTTGTCCGCCATGTCCCTCCTCTCTCGTTACTCGAGGCTGGTCCCCGAACGGCCGAAGCCGAAGCGGGGGCGGAGGCAGCACGACAACGAAAAGCCCCGGCGCAGGGCGCACGGGGCGAGGGCCGGCGGATCGTCATGGTCGGCGGACCACGCTCACTGCCGAGTTACGCTTGCCGCCCTACGCGGGTCGCCCGATGTCGCGGGACCTTCGACCGTGCCGAAACACGGTGACCAGCGGTCTCTGGGTGGTTCTCCATCCGCAACAACACGGATGACACCTGAAGACTACGCGCCGGCACCACCAGCGCCAAATCGCCCCCGGTGAGCCGGATCACGTCACCGGTGCCGCTCAACCCTGGGCCCGGCGCCGCCACAGGTAGGCGACGGTGACCGCCGCGCTCCACGCCAACGCCCACACCGTGAGCCCGAGCAGGGTCAGCGCGGCGGCGTCGCCCGCGGTCGTCCGTGCGGTCGCCATGATCGGTGGTACCAGCCAGGGCGCGACCGAGCCGCGCAGGCCGAGCGCCACCGCGCCGACACCGCCGAGCGCCAGCACCGCGACGCCGTACGCGGCACCGCCCACGGACGCCCGGCTGGCCAACGCGCCGAGAGCGACAGCGGCCGGTACGGCGAGCAGGTGCGCCCACAACCCCAGCGCGATGCCGACCAGCACCGACCGGTCCCCCGGCTCGACCGGGCCGGTGACCCCGCCCACCAGCCACGGGAAGGCCAGCGCGACGGCCACCGCGACCAGCGCCGCCACACCGGCCGCCAGGAGGCCGGCCAGTCGCTCCCGGGCCACCCCGACGGTCACCTGGGCGAGCCGGCGCTGCACGTCCGGCTCGATGTCCAACAGGATCTTGGTCTGCCACGCGAGCACCGGGAAGAGCACCACGGCAGAGACGCCGTACGCCTCCGCCGGCTGGGACCGGCCGCCGCCGTAGAGCGTGCCGAGTACGACCAGGCCCGCGAGCAGGGGTGCCAACGCTCGCCCGGTACGCAGGAAGCCGGCCAGCCGCATCCGCACCAGGGCGCTCACCGGCCCTCCCCCGTGCTCGGCTCGACCACCGCGTCGGCCGCTCCCGGTCGCCCCGTCGACGTCGACGGGGTGGGCCGTTGCGCCTGGGGTGCCACGGTGGAGGCGTCGGCGCGTACCCGAAGAATCTGATGCCCCTCGGCCCGCAGCCGGGCGACGGTGCCGGCGACCCGCGCGGCCGGCACGGCGACCTCGACCACCGCGATGGCCTCCTCGTCCGTCGGCGCGGTCTCCTCGGTCAGCGAGCCGGCGGCCACCGACCAGCGACGCGCGGCGGGCAGCCGCACCGTCTCGCCCCGGTGGTCGCTGACCAGGACCGTGCCACCGTCGGCGAGCACCTCGTCGATCAGCTCGGGGACCAGCTCGCGGGTCGCGGCGTCCAGGCCCTCCCACGGCTCGTCGAGCACCAGCAGGCCCGGTGCCCGCAGCATGGCCTGGGCGAGGCCCACCTTCTGCGCGGTGCCCTTGGAGAGCTCGGCAAGCCGCACCGAACTGAACGCGCCCAGCCCGAGCCGCTGCGTCCAGGTCGTGACCGCCGCGTCGGCCGCCGACGGCCCGAGCCCGGCCGCGCGGGCCATTCCGGTCAGATAGCGGGACACGGTGAAAGGCTGGTCGGCCGGGAAGCGCTCCGGCACCCAGCCCACCCGGGCCGGCCGGTCGGCCACCCGGCCCCGGCCCGGCCGCAGCACCCCGGCGGCCACCTGGAGCAGGGTCGACTTGCCCACGCCGTTGCGGCCGAGGACGACCGCGACCTCACCCGGGCCGATCCGCACGTCCACGCCCCGCAGCACCCACGGACCGCGCCGGTGGTACCGCAACCAGACGTTCTCCAGCCGCATGCGGTGAGCTTGCCACACCCCGGACGCGCCGGGGCGCCGCCACAATCGTGGCGGCGCCCCGGTACGAGCGAGCTGTCGACTCAGGCGTCGGCCGAGTCCTCGCGGATGTTCTTCACCAGGTTCGGGTCGATCGGAACGCCCGGACCCATCGTGGTGGTGAGGATGACCTTGCGCAGGTACTTGCCCTTGGACGCGGACGGCTTGGCCCGCAGGACCTCGTCGAGCACCGCAGCGTAGTTGTCCACCAGCTGGGTCTCCGAGAAGGAGGCCTTGCCGATGATCAGGTGCAGGTTGGAGTGCTTGTCCACCCGGAAGGTGATCTTGCCGCCCTTGATGTCCTGCACCGCCTTGGTGACGTCCATGGTCACCGTGCCGGTCTTCGGGTTCGGCATGAGACCGCGCGGGCCCAGGATCCGCGCGATCCGGCCGATCTTGGCCATCTGGTCCGGCGTGGCGATCGCCGCGTCGAAGTCGAGCCAACCACCCTGGATGCGGGCGACCAGCTCGTCGGTGCCCACCTCGTCCGCACCCGCCGCGGCGGCCTCTTCGGCCTTCGCGCCGCTGGCGAAGACGATCACGCGGGCGGTCTTACCGGTGCCGTGCGGCAGGTTGACCACGCCGCGGACCATCTGGTCCGCCTTGCGGGGGTCGACGCCGAGGCGCATGGCGACCTCGACCGTGGCGTCGAACTTGACGTTGGTGGTCTCCTTGGCCAGCTTCACGGCCTCGGCGGGGGTGTAGAGCTTCGACCGGTCGATGACGTCGGCGGCCTTGCGGTAGCTCTTGCTGCGCTGCATTGCTGATTACTCCTGTGGTCTCTGGCGGGCCGCTCGGCGCGTGCCCTCCCACGATCGGTGCGTTGGCGGGAAGCCGACGTCAGTCGTTGACGGTGATGCCCATCGACCGGGCGGTGCCGGCGATGATCTTCTCGGCCTGGGCCAGGTCGTTGGCGTTGAGGTCGGCCATCTTCTTCTCGGCGATCTCACGCAGCTGGGCACGGCTGACCGAGCCGACCTTCTCCGCCTGCGGGACGCCGGAGCCCTTCTGTACACCGGCGGCCTTGATCAGCAGCCGGGCGGCGGGCGGGGTCTTCAGCACGAAGGTGAAGGACCGGTCCTCGTACACGCTGATCTCGGCGGGGACGATGTCGCCCCGCTGGGACTCGGTCTGCGCGTTGTAGGACTTGCAGAACTCCATGATGTTCACGCCGTGCTGGCCGAGCGCGGGGCCGACCGGCGGCGCCGGCGTGGCCTGGCCCGCCGGCAGCTGAAGCGTGAACGTCTTGACGAGCTTCTTCTTCGGAGGCATGTCACTTCCTGGGGCTTGGAGCTGGGAAAATGCGGCCGTCACCGCTCTCGGGGCGCGCACGGTCAGCACGGTGCGACAACGGCGACGTTCAAGAGTAGCGCAGACCGCAGCCCGCTCGTCCGCCGAGGTCGAGCGGGAGGGCGCACGCGACGTCGGCGGCGGGCCGGGCCCGCCGCCGACGACCGGTCAGATCTTGGCGACCTGGTTGAAGTTGAGCTCCACCGGGGTCTCCCGACCGAAGATCGACACCAGCACCTTGAGCTTCTGCTGGTCGGCGTTGATCTCACTGATCGTGGCCGGCAGCGACGCGAACGCGCCGTCGGTGACGGTGACCGAGTCACCGACCTCGAAGTCGAGGACCTTGATCTCCGGCTTCGCCTTCTTCTGCTCGGTCTCGACGGCCGGCGCCAGCCACTTCAGCACCTCGTCGAGCGACAGCGGCGCGGGCCGGTCGGCCCGGTCGGTCGCGCCGACGAAGCCGGTCACGCCCGGGGTGTTCCGGACACACGAGTACGACTCGGCGGTCAGCTCCATCCGGACCAGGATGTAACCGGGGAAGACCTTGGCCTGGATCTGCGAACGCTTACCGTTCTTGACCTCGACCTCTTCCCGGGTCGGCACCTCGACCTGGTAGATGAAGTCCTCCATGTCGAGGCTCGTGATCCGGGTCTCGAGGTTGGTCTTCACCTTGTTCTCGTAACCGGCGTACGAGTGCACCACGTACCAGTCACCCGGCGCGTAACGCAGCTTCTGCCGCAGCTCGGCGACCGGGTCGTAGTCCTCGTCCGGCGCAGGCTCGGTGGTGGGGAACTCCGGCTCGCTGGCGGCCTCAACCGACTCGTCACCAGCCGCCGTCGCGACCGTGGACTGCTCGTCCACTTCTCCGGCGGTCTCGTCGTACTCAGGCACGCTCGCTCACTTCCGTCACTATCGGCTGGAGACAGCCGGTCAGTCCGAGTTGCCGAAGACGAACAACACGGCCTTGGCGAAGCCGTAGTCCAGCACGCCCACGATCGTCAGCATCACCGCGACGAACGTGACCACCACGGCGGTGTACGTCAGCAACTCCTTGCGGGTCGGCCAGATGACCTTACGCAGTTCGGCAACGACCTCGCGGAAAAACCGGGCGATGCGGCCGAACACGCCCACCCGACCGGTTTCCGACCTCGTGGTCGGCCGGCTGTCCGCCGATTCCGCCCGGGCGCGGGCCCGCGTCGCGGTGCCTCCCCGGGAGACCGGCTCGTCCGCGCCGGTGGCGTCGTCGTCGGCTACGTCGTCGACGATCTCGTCGTCGAGACGATCGTCGCCGGCGTCCTCGCCGCGCCGCTTGTTGTCGGCCACTTCGCCCTCCGTCGCGGAATCTCGGGTCGCACGCCGGGCGGCGTACGCGGCGCTGGTCACGCCTGCCGGACCCAACCGTCCCGCGACGGGCCGCGGCCGGTGGTTCGACCGGGAGCCCCGATTGCCTCGGAGCCACCCCGCCGATGCCACCACCACGGGCCGGACGCCGCCTTGTCGGCGGCGCGACCCACGGGAACGGTCAGGCCTGAGGCGCAGGGGTGACAGGACTTGAACCTGCAGCCTGCGGTTTTGGAGACCGCTGCTCTGCCAATTGAGCTACACCCCTGTGCGGCAACACTCGCCCCACCCGGTCACAGACGACCAAGCAGGGGTCACTTGCCCCACGGCGGACCAGTGTACGGGTAGGCGCCCGACTTTCCCAACCGGTCTCCCCACCACGCGTGGCGAAGCCGATTCAGCGTGGCAACGGGGGCGCCTCAGCGTGTCGTGCGGATGGTCGCCCGCGCCTGTGACAGCACCTTGTCGCCCAGACAGGTCGCGGTCACCTCGAGCCGGGTGAGGCCGTCCTCGGTCAGCTCGCGGACCCGCGCGGTCACCTCGACCTCGGTCCCCTGGTCGTCGTCGGGGACCACCACCGGCCGGGTGAATCGAACGCCGTACTCGACCACCGCGTCGGGCGCGCCGGCCCACTCGGTGACCGCCCGGCCGACCAGCGCCATGGTGAACATGCCGTGCGCGATGACCCCGGGCAGACCCACCTTCGTGGCGACCCGGTCGCTCCAGTGGATCGGGTTGAAGTCGCCCGAGGCGCCGGCGTAGCGGATCAGGTCCGCTCGGGTCACCCGGAACGTCTTGGTTGGCAGTTCCATCTCAGGCCTCCCCACGAATGACGTACCGGGCCCAGACGGCGACCACCGGCTCCCCGGCGACGGTGCTCACGTCCGTACGGGTGGTCAGGAGGCCGTGCCCGCCCCGGTTGGTGACCTCCTCGATGGTGTTGGTGCACACCAGCTCGTCGCCCGCGACCACCGGCCGGGTGTACGCGAAGCGCTGGTCCCCGTGGACGAGGCGGCTGTAGTCGACTCCCAGGTCCGGGTCCTCGATGATCTGGCGGGTCGCGGCCATGGTGACGATCACCGGGAAGGTCGGCGGGGCGACCACGTCCGGGTGGCCCAGGGCCTGCGCCGCGGCCCGGTCGTGGTGAGCGGCGTCGGTGGCCCCGATGGCCGTGGCGAACTCACGGATCTTTTCTCGGCCCACCTGGTAGGGGGCGGTCGGCGGGTACGTCCGGCCGACGAATGAAGGGTCCAAGGACATGCCGCGAACCTACACGGAAAGCACAACCGCCGATCTGGTCGGTAGGCTGCGGCGATGCCGCGCCGTACCGGTCAGATCGGCGGCTGGGAAAGCTTCGACGGTGGCCGGCGTGTGCCGGCCAGCGGTCAGCGGGTCTCGCGGTGAACCGTGTGCCGGCCGTCGCGCGGGCAGAACTTCTTCAGCTCGATGCGGTCGGGGTCGTTCCGGCGGTTCTTGCGCGTGATGTAGTTGCGCTCCTTGCACTCCACACACGCCAAAGTGATCTTCGGCCGGACATCGGTAGCCTTCGCCACGGCGGAGTGCCTTCCTCGCTAACGGAAACAACTACGACGCGTCAGCCTAGACGCTGACTGCGCGGACATGCAAAGTGGGCGCCAGTGGCGCCCACCTCAACGACCACCGAGAACGAGCTCGGAAGACGAGAGTAGCGGTGGCCGGACTTGAACCGGCGACACAGCGATTATGAGCCGCTTGCTCTACCATCTGAGCTACACCGCCGCGGTGGGTCCAGCTGAACCCTCGAGCCCCCTTACGGAATCGAACCGTAGACCTTCTCCTTACCATGGAGACGCTCTGCCGACTGAGCTAAGGGGGCCTGCGCGATCTCCCCGTGGGGCGCGCAGAAGTAGAATACACGGCACCGGTCGGCAGGTGAAATCGGATCCCTGGCGACCGTATATGCCCAGCTCAGGGCACCACGCGCAGGCGCGGAAGCTCCCCGCCGGACCCGGAAATCGTCTCCGGGTCCACCTGTGCCCCGAACCAGGCGGCCAGCCGCTCGTACGGCAGCGGTCGGCTGAACAGGAAGCCCTGACCGATCTCGCATCCGATGTCCTGAAGAAGCTCCAACGTCAGTTCGCTCTCCACACCCTCGGCGACCACGGCCAGGCCGAACTGCTGGGAGAGCGTCACCACCGCGTTCACGATCGCCAGATCCCCCGGATCGGTCGCCATGCCCTGCACGAAGGACCGGTCCACCTTCACCTCGTGCACCGGCAACCGGCGTAGGTGGGCCAGCGAGGAGTCGCCGGTGCCGAAGTCGTCCACCGACAGCCGGACGCCGAGATCGCGGAGCCGACGCAGCGTCGGGATGGGCCGGTCCGTGCCGTCCAGCACGCCCGACTCGGTGATCTCCAGGGTGAGACGCTGCGCCGGCACCCCGTACTCGGTCAGCAGCTCCTGCACCCGGTCCGGGAAGTGCTGATCGGTGAGCGTACGGGCGGCGAGGTTGACCGCGATGGGCAGCGGCTGGTTGGCCTCGGCCCAGTCCCGGCTGCGCCGCAGACCCTCGCGGAGCACCACCTCGGTGAGCCGACTCAACTGGCCGGTGTGCGCGGCCACCGCCACGAAGTCCTCGGGAGCGACGGTGCCGTGCGTCGGATGCTCCCACCGGGCCAGACACTCGACACCGACCAGACGGCGGTCCCGCAGGGTCACCTTGGGCTGGAAGTAGACCTCCAGCTCGTCCTGGTCCAACGCCTGACGCAGGTCACCGGCGAGACCCAGCCGGCGCAGCGACCGGGATTCCAGGCCCGGGTTGAACAACTGCACACTGCCGGGCACCGATTTGGCGGCGTTCGCCGCCAAGTCGACTCTCAGCAGCAAGGTCGCGGCATCGCTGCCATGATCCGGGTGTACGGCCACCCCGACGGCCGTGTTGACGTCGAGGGTGAGCGCGTCGAAGACCATCTCGTCGCGGATCTGGTCGCGGAGCTGCTCTGCCAGCTCCAGCGCCGCGTCGGCGTTCTCCAAGCGCAGGGTCACCAGGAACTCGTCGCCACCGACACGACCCACCAGGGCCGACGACGGTGCGCTGGCCCGCAGACGGTTGGCGACCTCGACGAGCACCTTGTCACCGGCGGCGTGGCCGAGTGACTCGTTGACCTGCTGCAACCCGTCGACGTCGAAGAGCAGCAACGCCACCACCTCGTCGGGCGCGCCGATCTTCACCGACTCGTCCAGCGCCCCGGTGACCCGCCGCCGGTTGGGCAGCCGCGTCAGGGTGTCGTGGTAGGCGTCGTGCCGGAGGCGGTCGACCAGCCGGGAATTCTCCAGCGCCACCGCCGCGTGCGCCGCCACCGTCTCGAAGATGGGAATGTCGCCAGGGGCGAAGTGCCCGATGTCACTGAGCCGGTTCGCCACCTCCAGGGTGCCGATCACGGCCTGCCCGGAGCGCAACGGCACCACGATCACGTCTTTGATCTCGCTGGCGCTGATCTCGCGACGCAGCGCCCCCTCGTCACCCAGCAGACGCCCCATCGACAGGGTCTTCGCCAACTCCCGTGTCCGCTCACGAAGAATCGACGGCGTCGGAGCGACATCGAGCAGCCCCGGCGTGTCGACCCGGGCCGTCAACAGCACCTCCGGATGCCGCCCCTGGGCGGGCAGCCACAGCGTCGCCGACTCTGCCTGCATGAGAGCACGAACCCGGTCGAGCAGGACGTCGGCAAGTGCCGCGTCGGCGCCGCTCGTGGTGATCAACCGAGCCAGGTCGTACATCCCGGTCAGGGTGCGGTGTTGCCGGAAGAACTGGGCGTACGACCGGTAGACCAGGGCGAGCGCCGCGAACAGGGCCGCCAACAGCAGCGCCGACCACCAGGTCTTGCGCAACGCGATCAGCACGAGGAGACCGACGGATGCGTTGATCGAGGTGGTGAGGAACACCGACGGCGTCGTCCGCAGCGCCTCGCGGCCGGCCTGCCAGCCCTGGAGGAGCACGTGTACGCCGACGACCGAGACGAGACTGACCAGGGTGATCGTGTTGACCGCGAGGAAGAGACTGATCCATGTCCCCGGACCAACGTCGTGCAGCGGCGGCAGCCGCAACAGGAGCAGCCCGGCCAGCGACGTGGCCGCCGCAGCACGCGCGACGTTGAACCAGAACTTCGCCGGAGCGAAGCGCTGCCTGGCGCTCCAGATCAACGAGGCCAGCGTGTAGATCAGGACCACCGTCAACGGCGGCAGGAAGAACAGCGCCACCACGAGTGGGATCTCCGTGAGCGTCACGCCCACGGACTGCCGCCGGACGACGAAGTTCAGCACCGGAATGCTGATGCCCGTCATCGCGATGAAGATCAGGAAAGCCAGTCCCCAGTCCCCGTAGGGACGGTGTGAGATGACACTGATCGCGGTGCAGGAGAGGATGGCGATCAACGCCATGGGGCCGGTGATGAGCCAAGCGTGGTCCGTGGACTTACGCCGTTGGTCACGCTCGGCCATACCGCTCCCTCTGAAAGACGCCGCCCGCCAGGGCTGCCCTCACGGGCGACGCCCCGTGAGTCACCGGGAAGCGGCGACGCCCCACACGACATCGCCCAGACCCGCGCCCCACACGACGTCGGTCATCTGGGCGTAGCCCCCGCTAGCGAGGGCGTCAACACCGATCAGTCCACCGAGGACAGCGGCGAGCACGAGGAGCGAGCCGAGTGACCGGCCCAGCCTTCGACCAGACATGTTGGCTCCTGTCGGGGAAGTGTCACAGGGATGGTGGAGGTTCCACGATCGTGCCACACGCAAGGTACGCAGGAAAGCGGTGATGGCCGCACCCATCCGAGCGTTGGTGAGGTCGCGCCCTTCGGCCCACTGCGCCTCCACGAGCCGGGCCAGATCAGGGCCCCTTCCTGCGACATCAGCGCTTCACCCAGCGCTTGATGCGACCTACGGCACAATTCACCCAGGCGATCGGAGGGATCCGCTGTCCAATCCTGCCCGATCGCTCTCCGTGACGAATGCGATGGTCTGGAAGCGCACCGACGCGGCCCAGACATCGACCACCATACCTTCTTCCCGCAAAGACACAAGCAGGTGGACGCGACCCGATTCGCCCTCCTTCTGCCGTCGGCGGTCGTACCGCTCCCGGGCGGGCGGCGAAGCGCGGGATGGGCCGGGCCAGCCTCACAGGCAGATAAGCGGGCGACAGCGGGGACCAGCCGGCAGATCATGTACCGGTGCACGATGCCCTCGCCCGCCGCCAGGACGCCGCCACCCTGTGGAGCGTCAGGCCGAGCACGGCGGCCGACGTGATCGCGGCAGCATGTGACTGCCTCACGGCAGGCATGGACGGCCTGAATCTCCGGATCCTCGCAGGCATCTCGCCAACGAAGGGCGGCGAGAGCGACGAACTGCGGCGTTGGCTTGCAGACACCCTCGCGGAACTCTCGTTGACCTACTACCCCGAGGGCACCCGAGAGGGCCAGGAGGAAGCCCTCCGGATCATGGCCCGCCGCCTGCTCGCACAGACCATCACGCCCCCCGACCTCACCTCCTGGGCGTACCAGTTCATCACCTGGGACGGCACTCCCCTGGCGGAGGAACTCATCGGCCTTGCCATCGCCTACGACATCCTTGACTCCGGCTATGAAGGACACGAGGACAGCGGCAGCACCCGTGAGGATGTCGGCGCAAGCGTGATCGCCGAGGCGCGTCGCCTGATCGGTGGGGCCGCCATACCGTCCGAGCCGACCCCGTAGTTCTCGGCGTACGAGCACAGCAGCTCGATGAGGCGGCGCGGGATCGGAGCCGCACCAGCCCCGGCCCTTCAAGGCTTGACCACCGCCAGGTCCTCATCGACGTGCCCACGGCCAGTCGTCACTAGGTGGACCGAGCGGACCAAGCCGGACGAACGACAACGGCCCCCGATCAGCATCTCTGCTGGTCGGGGGCCGTGTCTGCACCTGGTGGCGGGTAGAGGATTCGAACCTCTGTAGCTTTCGCGACGGATTTACAGTGCGCCACTCGCACGCGCTTGACCTGCGCAAACAGTCAAGATGAACTAGTTCCTGACACGTCCGTGACACGTGCGGGCGGCCGAGACCCACCCGGCATGCTCCTCCCGCCGCAAGGTCAGGCTTGCCGCGCGGCATCGAGAAAGTTACACACCTCTAACGTATGGTCGGACCGTGACGACGCGCCTACCAGCTGGTCAGGTCTTCAAGGCCGGCGGCCTGCCCGAGATCACCTACAACCCCCGGACCCAGCTTGGGCTTGAAGAGATGGTGCAGGACTATCTCGACGAAAGACACCGAATCCTGTCTATCTCTGGACCCACGAAGACTGGCAAGACGGTCTTGGTCCGAAGGGTGCTGCGAGATCTTGACGCCATCAGAGTGTCCGGCGGCGACATCAAGAGCGCGGCGGACCTGTGGATCAACGTCGGTGACGACCTTGGTCTACAGACAGTCTATGAGAGCAGTCGCCAGTACACAGACACCGAGACTCGCACCCTGACGGGCGAACTGCAGGTGCCCGCCATCGGCAAGGCGTCGAGATCGGGCCAAGAGTCGACGGCTACGGCCCTAGCCGACAAAACTGGCAGAAGCAGACCAATCGAGGTAGCGGCACGGAGAGCCCTCCGGGAATCGCTGATACCCCTGGTGATCGACGATTTCCACTACATACCAGTAGAGGTTCAGACGGAAATCGTTCGCTCCCTCAAGGATTTGGTCTTCGATGGGCTGCCCGTGATCGTAATTGCGGTGCCGCAC
The DNA here is from genome assembly GCF_043197485.1 of Micromonospora sp. NPDC049102. Taxonomy (NCBI): domain Bacteria; kingdom Bacillati; phylum Actinomycetota; class Actinomycetes; order Micromonosporales; family Micromonosporaceae; genus Micromonospora; species Micromonospora sp. NPDC049102. The sequence continues at coordinate 474,757 of NZ_JBICTE010000001.1, forward strand.
CGGGCATACGACGTAATCCGAGTCGAGCGAGAGATGACCGGCCGCGTCCAGCAGATGAAGATTGACTTCTGGTCCCAAGACGAATTGCGCGGCATTGCAAGTAAAGGGTTCGACGCCCTTAATGTAATTGATGAATCTGGGGTTATCGGCGAGCGCCTCGCTAGAGAATGTTTTGCCAGCCCCCACCTCATGCAAGACTTTTGCCTGCAAGCCGTAAAGCAGAGTGACGTTAGAGAGCGTCAGGAGAGTCCGAAGCTCCTACAAGAGCCACTGTGGGATTCCTTTTTCCAGGAGCGCTCAACTGCCGCCTCGAAGACGGCATTCGACATGCTCGCTAGAGGACCCCGCCAGCGTACCGACCGAAAGCCGAGGCGTCTCAAGAACGGCATGGTCGTGGACATCTACGGCGCTGTGTTGATGGCGATCGGCCGCACTGGTCCGCTGACAAGCATCACGTACGAGACTCTCCGTGCTGCCATGCGAGATATCGCAGGAGAGGAAGCCCCTCGCGGACAGGAGATTGCACGCATCCTCGACGAGATGTCGAAGATCGCGCGAGATCAAATCGATGGCGAGCCTGTGGTCGACTACGACGCCAAACTCACCACCCTGCATATCTCCGACCCGTACTTCGCCTTTTTCCTTCGCTGGAGAGCGGCGACCGAACTAGCCGAGCGGGTTGGCACGGTTCAAACCATGTTTCCCGAGTCAGAGACGATGAACAGCAGCCCAGCTACTCAAATTGCTGCCCTCAAGAAAGTTCCGGTACCCCCCAAGGTCAAGCCGAATCCGACATCGAAGTTCAAGGGGATTGGTAATAGGCGACGCAAAGGCCGTCGATAGGCGCCTCATGCAGGCATGAGTATCGCGGCACCTCAGCATTCCGAGGTGCCGCGAGCGCTACAACTCTGGCGGCAGCAGAGCGTGGGCTAGATCGCCCATGCTCGTGATGACTGCGTCAGCGCCAGCAAGCTGGAACGCTGCGATCTTCGGCACACGATTCGCGTATCCGATTACCCTAATCCCGGCGGCTTGAGCACCCTCAATGTCCGAGAGAGAGTCGCCAACAAGCACGCAGAGGCGCGGCGGTATTTCGAGAGTGCGGGCGGCTTGCAGGATCGGTTCGGGGTTGGGCTTCATGCGGGCCGGATCGGCGTACGCCCGGCCGATGACCGGTGACACGTGCTCGGCGAGCCGGTGCGCCGTGAGGTAGGCCGTCACCGCGCCGGCCGAGTTGTTACTCACCGCCGCCACCGGCATCCCGACCTGCCGGGCCGCCACGATGACCTCCCGGCCGTACGGCGTCGGTGCCGCAGTCTCGACGGCCCGGCGCTCAGCCTCGCAAAGCGCATCCTCCACCGCCCGCGTGACGCCGTGGTCGCCGGCCGCGCCTATGCGGCGCAGCACTTCGAGCGGGTCCGGCTCGCTGGCGAGGTCCGGTGGCACGTCGACCCCGCGCCGCCGAAGTACGTCCACCAGTTCGGCCGCGACCTGCGGCGCGGGATACCCGGCGAAGATGCTGCACACCGGCCCGTCGAAGTCGAGCAGCACCGCGCCGATCTCGCCGAGCAGGTGGCGTAGGTCGGCGCTCATCCGTCGTACCGGTAGGCGATGGTCGACCACACCGAGTCGAACCACTGGCGGGACGCCTCCACGAACTGCGTGCCGTGAGACGTGTCGTCGTCGGTCACGGCGTAGTGGAACAACGGCACGTCCTTGCCCATGAGGTCGTAGATCGCCATGGGCTCACCCTTGATCGAGACGGTGCGCTCGACCACCGGATAGAAGCCGTAGAAGACCTCTTCCCCGTTCAGGATGTAGAGCTTGAACAGGGGCGATGCTCGGTGCATCCGCACCTCTACCGTGGTTGAGCGGATCAGGCCGAGGTCGCCCAGCTCGGCTACCTGGTCGATGATCCCGTCAGCCGCCCGGCGCGTGATGCGCTCGGCACGCTCTCGCACCGCCGGATCGTCGGCCTGAGTCTCGGCCCGAGCCGGCAGCGCCATGGGCGCCGTCATGTCGGAGATCAGGACCCGCACCGCGATCGTCTCCGGCGCGAGCCTGCCAACCCGCACCTTGTCGAGCGCCTCGGCGAGCGCGTCTCGCAGCGTCTCGCCGGAGAACCCAGCGAAGTCGATGGTGACGTGCGGCCTCTCGAACGAGGCTTCGATGTGTGGCCGCAGCTCGACGGCCCGCTGCGTCTGCGCGCGGACAAACGCCCCGCTGCCCTGCCGGGACACGATCAGCCGCTCTGCTCGGAGCAGGTCCAAGGCTCGCTTGACCGTCTCCCGCGCCACGCCGTAGCGGGCGGCAAGGTCGGGCTGCGACGGCAGTTTGTCGCCGGGCGCGAGCCGGCGCGTGAGGATGGCCGCCCGCAGCTTGTTCGCGATCTGCTGCGAGGCCTGTTTGGGGTCGTCGGGGTCCAGCTCGCCGAGGAAGTCAAGGTTCTCACTCACCCGCTCACGGTAGCGCTGACTAGCCAAGTTGGGAAAGTTCGCCGCGCCCTCTTGACCTGACTAGCCAAGCCGGCTTACGTTCGTCGCGTTGCACCTGGCTAGCCAGGTACGACAAGCCGAACGGAAGTCGGAGAAGGTGGCGCACTGCGCTGCGCGCTCACGGGCCGGTCGTGTGGTCGTTCATTGAGAACTGAACAGCAGAAGCGCCGCGTAGATCCGTCTGCGGCATCCCCGCCTTGAGCCACACGGTGGCCGACCCCGGTAGATCCCGGGCGAGCGGGGCGAGCGGGCCGGATCTGGCGCGCGGTTGCTTCTGCCCCTGATTCCTGTTCGCCCGGGGTGCGGCCGATCTGGTCGCACCCCGGGGCTTTCCCCACTTCATCGACACACCGGAGGTTTCCCCGTGCGTACGCACCTTGCCGCCGCCACCGCCGAGCCGACCGCCGCCGACCTGGCCGGCATCGAGTCGGAGTGGCCGCTGATCGCGGCCGAACTGGACCTGCTCGACGCGGAAATCACGCTGATTTACGCCGAGGACCACGGCGGCCCGACCGCGCTGGACTGGCGGCGGTTGCGCCGGGCCGAGGCCCGCGTCACCCGCGCCGCCGACCTGACCGCCCGTACCGACCCGCGCCGCGCGGCCTGATGGCCCGCATCCGCGCCGCCTTCCACGACCCGGACGGAGCGCGGTACGGCATCCCCACCTACTGGTGGAAGGGTGCCCCGCCCGGCTACGCCACCCGCCGCCAACTGACCGCCGCTGGCCTACGCCCCGCCGGTCAACCCGTCGCCGCTCAGATCCTTTGGCGCGGCGTCGGCGGCACCCGCGCCGCCTACCTCTACCGGGTCGACCTGGCCGCGCCGAAACGCACCGCCACCCCCGCACAGCGCGCCGCGATCGGCAAGGCACTCACGGCCCGCCGCACCTGCCCGACCTGCCGCCAAGTGCGGCCCTACTTCATCCCGCGCTCGCTGGGCGAATGCCTCGCGTGCGCCTTCCCCCAGGAGGACGCAGCATGACCGCCCCCACCATCAACGGCACCCGCTACCCGCAACCGATCGAGGATCTGTTGCCCGCCGCCCGCACGCTGGACCTGCCGGACGGGGAGGTGTTCCCGTCGCGCAACCGGCTCATGCGGGAGTTCCGCATCGGAGCGCCGAAGGCTGCCGAACTACTGACGCTGCTCAAGACCACGCCCGCCGCGCCGCCGGCCGACACCACCGAGCCGGCCACCCCGGACCCGGCACCCGCGCCGGCCGCACCCGAGCCCGCGCCGCCGGTCGTACCGGACCCGACGCCCGCGCCGGAGATCACGCCGCCCGAGCCGGTCGAGCAGGTCGCGCCGGTCAGTCGCCCGGACACGCCTGCACCGCCCGCGCCGGCCCGGTCGGCGGTGGTGTGGCCGGTGGTGTTGCTGGCCCTGCCGGCGTTCGTCGCGATCTGGTCCGGGTGGGTTGGCCTCGGCGGACTCACCGGGTTCGGCATCGTGCACCCGCTCCCGGGGATCTGGGACAGCTTCTCCATCAACAGCGCGATCACGCTCCCGATCGGCGTGGAGACCTACGGCGCGTACGCCCTCTACGTGTGGCTGTCGGGTCGGGTGCCGGACCGGGCGCGGACGTTCGCCAAATGGTCCGCCCTCGGTTCCCTCGCCATCGGCGCGCTCGGCCAGGTCGCCTACCACCTGCTGGAGGCCGCCGGAGTCACCTCGGCCCCGTGGTGGATCACCACCGCCGTCGCGTGCCTGCCGGTCGCGGTGCTCGGCATGGGTGCCGCCCTCGCGCACCTCGTTCGCACGCACGACTAGCGCCGCCCGGCGGCACGGCCCCTGGCTCGCAACCTGTGCCGTGCCGCCGGTCCTCTGCCCATCCGCCAGATGACATCAGGGAGAGAACACCCATGATCCCCCGCCGCGCGGCCTCCGCGCACTCCTACACCGTGCTGCTTCCGTGTGGCAAGCACTACGCCACGGTCTGGGGCAACGCCCCCGCGCCTACCACCTGCGACGACTGCCCGCCCCACACCCGCTGACCGGAAGGGAGCGCCCCATGTCCGTACGTCCAACCGTCCCCACCGTGCACGCGCACAGCCGGCACTTCACCGCTTCCGCCGTCGTCATCGACCCGGCTACCCGGCGGGTGCTGCTGATCGACCACAAGGCATCCGGACTCCGGCAGTTCCCCGGCGGGCACGTCGACCCCGACGAGACCGGCGATGAGGCCGCGATCCGGGAAATCCACGAGGAAACCGGCGTGGTCGCCACCGTGTGGACGCCGGGCGGCTACGACGTGCCCGGTGCCCGCCGGGTGCATCCGGTGCCGTTCATGGTCGCCGAGTTCGTCGCGCCGCCGAAGCCGCACAAGGGCGAACCGGCACACCACCACATCGACCTGCTGTACATCGCCACGGCCGACAGCACCGCCCCGATCACCACCCAACCGGCCGAAGTCGACGGCGCGGTCTGGCTACCACTCGACACGCTCACCACCGCCGCCGCGCGGGCCGACGTGCCGCCGGTCGCCGCCGCCGCGTGGCAAGCCCTCACCGGCCAGACGCTCTGACCGCTTCCGCCGTCACCGGCCCACCGTCCGGTGACGTGCGGTGGCCGCCGGACCCTCTGGCCGCCGGAAAGGACATCCCCGTGACCGCCCTGACCTGCCCTGCCTGCGGCAACCGCACCAACTGGCGCAACGTCACCGTCACCAGCTCCGGCGTCACCGCGACCTGCGGCGACTGCGGCACCACCGTCAGCCGGTGATCCTGCCCGGCGGCGCGGCCTCACGGCCTCGACAACCTGGCCGCGCCGCCGGCCCTCACCCCCGACCCTCACGGATCAGATGGAGGAAACACCATCATGACGTCCCCCCGAGATGATGACCGTTTCGACTGGCAGGCCGCCGAAAACGACCTGACCGACCCGACCGCCGGCCCGGACGCCGAGGTGGTCGACCTGGACGCGGCGCGGCGGCGGAAGCCGGATGCGCGGACGTTCGCGGTGGACCTGGATGACGAGTCCGACGACCTGGACGACGACACGCCGCCGCTGGTGGACCCGCCCGCGGTTTCCGAGCCGTCGGGTTTCGCGGCGGTGTTGGCGGGCCGTTCGGCGATGCGCCGGCCGATCGTGCCGGCGTGGCTGCGGTCGCGTTCCGAACTGCTCACGGCGGGCCGGTGGGCGCTGTCGCACACCGCGCACGTGTCCGCGTACCACCTGACCCGCGCGCCGAAGTACGCCGGGCGGTTGACCTGGCGGGCACCGTTCGGTGTGGCCCGGCTGCTCGGCGCGACGCTGCGGTGGGCATCGGACGCCGAAGGCATTCCGGTCCGCCTCGCCGCCGTACGGCAGGAGAACGCCGAGCTGTACTTGAAGCTGTCGCGCCAACGTGACGCGCGGGTGCGGTGGCGCTCGCTGGTCGTGTCGGCGGTGCTGCTGCTCGGCCTGCCGACGGTGGCGGTGCTGGCGGTGCTGGCCGGGTCGTGGCAGCGGTGGCTGATGCTGGCCGCCGCCGTGGCGGTGTTCGGGCTGGCCGGGTCGCCGAAGGACAAGCCGCTGCTCGACGTGGCGGCGGTGACGCCTCGGGCGCGGCGGCTGTCGGCCGACGTGGTGACTCGGGCGTTCCTGGCCGCTGGGCTCTGCAAGCCCGATGACCTGATCACGTTCCCGATGCCCATCATGCGCGACGGTCCGGGCTGGCGGGCGGTGGTTGACCTGCCGTTCGGCATCACCGCTGACAAGGCCGTGAAGCGGCGTACCGAGCTGGCCGCCGGCCTGGACCTGGATGAGGTGCAGGTGTGGCCGGAGCGGGTGCGTGGCACCACCGGATCGGCGCGGCGGCTGTCGTTGTGGGTCGCCGATGAGGACCCCTACGCCACGCCGTCGGGGCTGTGGCCGCTGATCGACAAGGGCATCGTGGACATCTTCACGGCGTTCCCGTTCGGTCAGGACCAGCGCGGGCGGGCCGTGCCGCTGCTGCTGATGTTCACGTCGCTGCTGGTCGGCGCGATCCCGCGCATGGGTAAGACGTTCGCCGCGCGCCTGCCGGTGCTGGCCGCCGCGCTGGACGCGTCGGTGGAGCTGCACATCTACGACGGCAAGGGTGGTCAGGACTGGCGGGCGTTCGAGCGCATCGCCCACCGCGCCGGGTTCGGTGTGCGTGATGACGTGGTGCTCGCCTTGGTGGAAGACCTGCAGGCGCTGGTGGCCGACATGAACCGCCGCTACGACACCATGGCCACCCTGCCGCCGGACCTGTGCCCCGAGTCGAAGGTGACCCGCCAGATCGCCGACAAGCGGTCGCTCAAGCTGTGGCCGGTGCTGGTCGCGATCGATGAGTTCCAGCGCTACAGCGGGCACGCGGAGTACGGCAAAGAGATCGTGGAGTTGCTGACCGAGCTGTGCAAGGTCGGCCCGTCGGTCGGGATCATCATCCTGCTCGCCACCCAGAAGCCGGACGGCAAGGCCGTGCCGACGGACCTGCGCGACAACATCGGTACCCGCTTCGCGCTCAAGACCATGACCTGGCAGTCATCCGAGGCGGTGTTGGGTGCCGGGTCGTACCCGGCCGGCTACGACTCGTCGCGGTTCCAGCGCGCTCACAAGGGTGTGGGCATCCTGCTCGGCGCGGACGACTCCGGCGCGGTGGAAGAGGCCGTGACGGTGCGGACGAACTTCGCCAAGACCGAACACGTGGAGCGGGTCATCACTCGCGCTCACGCGCTCCGGCAGGCCGCCGGCACCCTCACCGGCCACGCGATCGGGCAGGCACCCGAGGTGGCCGCCGGCACGGCGGACACCCTGCTCGACGACATCCTCGCCGTGGTCCCGCCGACCGAGCCGAAGGTGTGGTCCGAGACGGTCGTCGCGCGGCTGGCCGAGCTGCGACCCGACCTCTACGACGGGTGGGAGCCGGGCCAGTTGGCCGCCGCGCTCAAGCCCTACCGGGTGCCCGTCGGCCGGCAGGTGTGGGGCACCGACCCGAGCACCGGCAAGGGTGCCAACCGCAAGGGCATCCATCGCGACGACATCACCACCGCCGTAACCGAGCGTGACCGCAAGCGGAAGGCCGGCTAGCCCAACGCGGGCCGCTAGGTCTAGCGCCTCGATCCGCTAGACCTAGCGGCACCGCTAGCCCTTAATCCCAAACCCCATCAGGACGCTAGCGATCTAGCGGCCTAGCTGCTCTACACCCGAAAACCCCCCGTGGAGGCACTTGTGGACTCCCTTGCCATGATCGCTAGCGCCCCCTGCCTCATCCTGACCGTGCTCACGCTCGGTTACCTCATCCGGTGCGCGGCCGACCCGTTCGGACCCTGCCGACGCTGCAACGGCACCGGCCGACTGCGCACCATCACCGGCCGCCGCACCTCGCCGTGCCCCCGCTGCGACGCCACCGGCCGCCGCATTCGCCTCGCCGTGCACGTCTTCAACCGCATTCAAGACGAACACCGCCGGGGCAACCGATGAACCGCCGACCCCGCGACGGACACACCGACTGGTGCGGCCAAGACCACCGCTGCGGCCTCGGCGAGCACCGCTCCGACGAAATCGTGGTCGACGTCGCCGGCCTCTCCCGCGCCGTACTCGTACGCGTACGCACCGCCTCGGGGCGCGAGCACGCCGAGGTGCGCGTCAGGGTCGCGCTCGCGTCGTCCGACCTGGCCGCCCGCCGGCAGTTGGTCGGCCTGCTCGGCGACCTGCGGCACGCGGTGACCCGGGCCGCGCTCACCGCACAGCCGCGACCCGGGCGGGCCGGGCGGTGAGCGGCGGGCGGTGCGGCCACTGGATCGGCCCCGCCGGCCGCTACTGCCACAACCCGGACCATCTGCGCCCGTACCTGCAAGGGCTGCGCTGCCCCGCCCACACCCCGGCCGCGCTGGCCGGGCGGCCCGAGCCTGCGTCGATTCCACTGCACCCGTTCACCAGCAAGGAAGGGAGGCACCCCGTGCCGACCACCGACCTACTCACCGCCGCGCTCGCCCACGCCGGGCGCGGCTGGTACGTCTTCCCGCTGCGTCCCGACGACAAGCGGCCCGCGTTCCCCGACCACACCGCCGACGACTGCACCGGCCGCGACCCGCGCTGCCGTGCCGCCGGGCACCACCTCGGATGGGAACCGCGCGCCACCACCGACGCGGACCGCATCCGCCGCGCGTGGACGCACCGCCCGTACGGGATCGGCCTGGCCTGCGGCCCTTCCCGTCTCGTGGTGGTCGACCTCGACACCCCGAAGGACAACGCCACCGGGCCGACCGGCCTCGACACCCTCGCCCACCTGGCCGCCACACACGCCACGGTCATCGAACCGACGTACACCGTCACCACCGGGCGCGGCGGCACGCACCTCTACTACCGGCACCCGGACGACGGGCCGGACCTGCGCAACACCGCCGGGACGCTCGGGCCGCTGGTCGACACCCGCGCTCACGGCGGCTACGTCGTGGCCGCCGGGTCGACGGTGGCGGGTCGGCCGTACCACGTCGACCTGGATACCGACCCCGCGCCGCTGCCCGGGTGGCTCGCCACCCGTCTGGCACCGGCGCCGCTTCCGCCGCAACGCCCGGTGGTGGTGTCCCTGCCCACCGACCGCAGCGGCGCGTACGTCCGGGCCGCGATCACCCGTGAAGTCGACCGAGTGACCACCGCGCCGGCCGGAGAGCGTAACCGCTGCCTCTACATCGCCGCCGTGGCGCTCGGGCAACTCGTGGCGGGCGGCGCGCTCGCCGAGGACGACGCACACAGCGTGCTGGAACAGGCGGGGGTGACGGCCGGGCTGCGCACCGCCGAGGCGTACCGCACCGTCCGATCCGGCCTCACCGCCGGTGCCCGCCGGCCCCGGCAGGTGGCCGCATGAGCGCCGCCCGACTGCACCTCGTCACCGACGCACCCGACGCCACCGGCGAGCCGGCCACGGGCGGCCCGCTGTGGGATGTTCCAGTGCCCCTGAACGGGCCGACCACCGCGCCGCCGCCGTTCCCGGTCGACGTGTTCCCCCGCTGGCTCGGCGACATGGTGACCGGCGTCGCCCGCTTCACGCAGACCGATCCGGCGATGGCCGGCACCCTCGCCGTCGCCGTGCTCTCCGCGTGCGCGGGTGGCCGCCTGGAAGTCGAGCCGGTCGGCGGGTGGCGCGAGCCGGTCAACGTGTTCGCCGCCGTCATCGCCGGCCCCGGCGAACGCAAGTCACCCGTCCACCGGGCCATGACCGCGCCGCTGTTCGCCGCCCAATCGACCCTCGGCGAGGCGATGCGGCCTCGAATCGCCGAGGCTGCGGCGTTGCGGGACATCGCCGACCGGCACGCCGAACAGGCCAAAGCCGCAGCGGCCAAGGCCAGCGACCCGGGCAAGCGCGATGAGGCCGCCGCCGAGGCGGTAGCCGCCGCTATCGCGGCCGAGGCGATCACCGTTCCCGGCCTGCCCCGCCTGATCGTGGACGACGCCACCCCCGAGGCGCTCATCGGGTTGATGGCCGCCAACGGCGGACGCATGGCGATCATCAGCGATGAGGGAGGCATCTTCGACACCCTCGCCGGCCGCTACTCCGGCGCACCGAACCTTGACCCCTACCTCAAAGGCCACGCGGGACAGCCAATGAGCAACGAACGGCAGACCCGCGAGGGTGCCTCGGTCGACAAACCGGCGCTGACCGTGTGCGTGATGGCGCAACCCTCGGTGCTGCGCAAGTTCGGCGGGAACGCCGACCTCGCCGGGCGTGGCCTGCCGGCCCGGTTCCTGTTCGCCCTGCCCCGGTCGCTGGCCGGGTATCGGTTGGTCGATACCGAGCCGGTGCCCGAGCAGGTGACGGCCGGCTACCGGCACCGGGTGCACGACCTGGCCGCCACCCTCGCCGAGTGGGAAGACCCCGCCGTCGTCACCCTCACCCCCGAGGCCGGACGGGTGCGCCTCGCCGCCGCACAGGAGGTGGAAGCGCAGCTACGCCCCGGCGGAACGCTGCACGACATGCGCGAGTGGGGCAACAAACTCTCCGGCGCGACGCTGCGCCTAGCCGGGTTGCTGCACGTCGCCCACCACCCCGCCGACGCGTGGCGACGCCCCATCGACGCCGACCGGATGACCGACGCGGTGAGGCTGGCCGAGTTCTTCGCGGCGCACTACCGAACGGCGCTGACCACGATCGGCAGCGACACCGCGATGGAGAACGCCCGGTACGTGCTCGGCGTGCTCACCACCAAGGGCATGACCACGTTCACCCGCCGGGAACTACACCGCAAGGTGTCCCGCCGGCTGCCGAAGTCGGACGAGGTGTCGGCGGTGCTCGCCGAACTGGCCGCCCTGGGCTGGGTCCGCAACGGGCCGGACGGCCGGTACGAGTTGCACCCCCGCGCCGTTGCGGAGGACCCCAGAAGCGTTGACACGTTGACACCAGCCCCAACCGGCGACGTTTCCGCAGCTCAGGCCACGTCCGAAGGTGTCAACGCCCCCCGTTGACAGCCGTTGACAGGCGTTGACAACCCGCCGCCGGCCCAACCGGTGTCAACGGGTGTCAACGCCTGTCAACGCCCCCCGTTGACACCACCACACCCGCCCTCACCTGCGGAAACGCTCGCCCGGCCGCCGATTGTCAACGTGTCAACGCCTCCCGACCCCTCCCGGCAGCGCCGGACGGCCGACCCGGCCGCCGGCACCCCCGAAACGGCCCGCTGAGAGCGCCTGAGAGCACTAGGCCCTACGCCTTACACCAGGACGCTCCGAATCTTGGCTCTACGACGCTCTCAGCGGGCCGCTCTACGCCCTTCTGCCGCGATGCCTAACCAACCCTCCACACGCGACCCGTGCCGACCGGAAGGCGCTCACCGTGCGAATCAGGCTGCACGGCACACCCGCTGAAACAGCCGCAGCGCTCGCCGCCATCGCCCAAGTGCTGCACATCCAGCAGGTCAGCCGGCCCTACCCCGACCGCCGATCCCCGCTGTTCCAGCGCATCTACCTCCACGCCACCCCAAGGGAGGACACCCGACCATGACCACCGCCCGCCGCACCCCGACCGGGAACCTACTCACCCTCGCCGAAGTCCTGGACGAACTACGCGTACCCCGCTCGACCTTCTTCCGCTGGAAGGCCACCGGCCGCGCCCCCCGAACCATCAAGTACCCAAACGGCAGCCTGTACGTCCGCCGCCGCGACCTTGACAACTGGCTCAACGACCACGAAGAGGCAGCATGAGCACCTACGACGTACGGGTCTACAGCATCCAGAAACGGCAGCTCACCAAGGGCTTTTCCTACGGCGTGCGCTGGAAGGTCGCCGGCAGGCCGTTCCGCGACACGTTCGCCACCCGCGCGCTCGCCGAGAGCTTCCGGTCGAAGCTCGTGGTGTCCCAGCGGGAAGGCGTGGCGTTCGATGAGGCCAGCGGCCTTCCCGAGCCGATGGCGCGCGCGCTCAACGCCCGGTCGTGGTACGAGCACGCGGTGGCCTACGTCGACATGAAGTGGCCGCGCGCGTCGGCGAAGCACCGCAAGGGCATCGCCGAGACGCTGGCCACCGTCACTCCGGCGCTGCTGGCGACCGACCGGGGCGTGCCGAGCGAGAAGGCGATCCGTGCAGCGCTCTATGGCTGGGTGTTCAACAGGGCTCGCCGAGACGCTGGCGAGCCGCCCGCCCATCTGGCCGCCGCCGTGCGCTGGCTCAAGGCCAACACCGTCGACCTGACGGCGCTCGCCGACGCTGCCTTGGTGCGGAAGGCGCTCGACACGCTTGCCCTGCGGATGGACGGTGCTCCCGCGTCGCCCAGCACGATCGCCCGTAAGCGGGCTGTCTTCTCCGGCGCTCTCAAATACGCCGTTGAGCTGCGGCTACTCGACGCGCATCCGATGACCCTGGTGAGCTGGACCGCGCCGAAAATGGCCGATGAAGTCGACCGGGGAGCGGTGGTCAATCCCGATCAGGCTCGGGCACTGCTCGCCGAGGTAGGACGCAGCGTGCCCGAACTGGAAGCGTTCTTCGGGTGCATGTACTACGCCGCGCTGCGGCCCGAGGAAGTGCTCCACCTGCGCGAAGACGAGTACGAGCGACCCGCTCAGCCTGACGGGTGGGGCGTACTGCACCTGACCGGCTCGACGGTGGCCGTGGGACGGGATTGGGGCGATGGAGACGACACAGCCGAGGAACGAGGGCTCAAGCATCGGGCAAAGGCAGCGACGCGGGACGTGCCAGTTGCGCCCCCGCTGGCGCGGTTGCTCGATCACCACATCAAGGAGTACCCGCCGGGATCGAACGGCAAGCTGTTCGTGACCCGACGCGGCCCCGGCGGGCGGTACGTCCCCACCGCCGGTCAGCCGATCCCGAATAACACCTACGGGAAGGCGTGGCGCGACGCGAGGGCAAAGGTGCTCACCCCTGCACAACAACGCTCCCCGCTGGCCCGGCGACCGTACGACCTGCGGCACGCCGCCGTGTCGCTCTGGCTCAACGCGGGGGTGCCGGCTACCCAGGTCGCCGAGTGGGCCGGGCACAGCGTCCACGTCCTCATGCGGGTCTACGCCAAATGCGTTTACGGGCAGGAAGAAGCCGCACGAATGCGGATCGAATCCGCCCTCAAAGGGGAGCAGTAAAAGTGTTGGAGGTCACATTTCAGGATCGGCGCGTCACGCAGAGTTGCGCCATACCGGCCGGTTACCCTGCTGCGGTGCTGCGAAGCGTTTAGCACCGCAGCAGGAGCAGTCAAGAGGGTTTGACGATAATTATCCGGTCAAACTGGACGACCTTTGGTTACGCTCCGTGCAATACCATGCGTGTTTTTATGACTCTCCGTACTTGCGACGCCGTTACGGACGCGCTGCAATAGAGGCAGCGAGCGGAGAGTCGCCCATCTAGGCACAAAAAAGCGGCACCCGGCTGGACCCCGGATGCCGCTGCGGCTCTCTGCTTCAGAACGCCCGCTGAGGAATTCGGAGCAAGGAGACCATGTGCCGAAGCTAGCAAGGCCGGCAAACGGAAGCAATGCGCGTTCTCGCCGCGCCCAGACGCGTTGCAACCATCCGAACTACTGGATGAAGGCGTTGCCGGGAGTCCTCACCAGTCTCGCCATGGTCATCGGAGCTGTGACCGGACTCGTGCGGCTGTTCCTCTAGCAGCGGGACGAGGGGAGACGGAATCGACTTGATCTCGGTGACACGCATGTGACACAGCCAGCGAGATCGAGCGGGCTAAAGCAGGACTGAGTGAGACTCACAGAAAGAGGCCCCTGACCGGCGTTCACGCTGGTCAGGGGCCTCTTTCTGCACCTGGTGGCGGGTAGAGGATTCGAACCTCTGTAGCTTTCGCGACGGATTTACAGTCCGCTCCCATTGGCCGCTCGGGCAACCCGCCAGGGCACCCCACCGCGTCGCAACGCGGCGGCGGAAGCAAGGATAGCGGCTCGCCCCGGGACCGGTGCAACCGGGTACGGTCAGGGGGTCGTGCCGCTGGTCGGCGGCCGACTGCACGTCCCAGACCGCCGGACAGCAGGAGCAGAAGCATGCCAGCGAACCCGTCTTTCGACATCGTGAGCAAGGTCGACCGCCAGGAGGTCGACAACGCCCTCCGGCAGGCGGAGAAGGAGCTCGCGACGCGGTTCGACTTCCGCGGCACGGGCGCGGAGATCTCCTGGTCGGGCGAGGAGGCGATCGGCCTTCAGGCGGAGACCGAGGAGCGGGTGCTCGCCGCGCTGGACGTCTTCAAGGAGAAGCTGGTCAAGCGCAACATCTCGTTGAAGTCGCTGGACGCGGGTGAGGCGCGCCCGTCCGGCAAGGTGTTCAAGATCGACTGCAAGGTGATCCAGGGCATCGAGACGGACAAGGCCAAGGCGATCAGCAAGAAGATCCGCGACGAGGGCCCGAAGGGCGTGCAGGCGCAGATCCAGGGTGACCAGCTGCGCGTCACCGGCAAGAAGCGGGACGACCTCCAGGCGGTCATCTCCCTGCTCAAGGGCGAGGACTTCGGCGTCGCCCTCCAGTTCACGAACTACCGGTAAGCGCGGGGTCGTCGACCGTCAGCGGTCGACCCGGTACCAGTGAGCGGTCTCCCCCGGGATCGGCGTCAGTCGGACGCGGGCGCCGCCCGGGTCGTCGAGGATGCGTACGCCGTCGCCGAGCAGCACCGGCGCGAAAAAGATCAGGATTTCGTCGAGCAGGCCGGCTCGCAGGCACTGCTTGGCGATGTCCGCGCCGAGCACGTTGACGTACCTGTCGCCGGCGGCTTCCTTGGCCTGTGCGACGGCGCGGTGCAGGTCGTCGGCGAAGGTGACGCCTTCGGGCGGGTCGTCGGGTGGACGGTGGGTGAGGACCACCACCGGCCCGTGGTACCGGCCGCCGAAGGCGCCTTCGCTGTCGGTGCCACGGTTCGGGTCGTCGCCGCCGAAGGTGCGATTGCCGGCGAGGATCGCGCCGACGTTGGCCAGGACACGGTCCGCGGTCGGGTTGTCGCCCGTGATGTGTTCGGTCAGCCAGGACATGTCACCGCCGGGGCCGGCGATGTAGCCGTCGAGTGACGCGGTCGCCGAGTAGAGCAGCTTTGCCATGGTTCCCCTCTCGTCGACGACCAGTCTGGTGCACCACACCGACAGTCCCCGGAAAACGCGGGAGAAGGTCAGACCGGAACGGGCTCGTCGGCGCGTACCGCCTGGTTCTCCGCGCGGGCGATGGGCCCGGCGGGCAGCGCGGCGACCGCGGCTCCGACGGCCACCGCCGCCCCGGCGAAGACGAAGGCCCACGGCACCCCGCCGGCGTGGTCCACGATCAGGCCGGCCACCGCGCCGCCGGCGGCGCTCGCCGCCACGGCGACCGTTACGACCCAGGTGTACGCCTCGTTCAGCATGCCCGTCGGGGCGATCCGCCCGACCAGGGTGTTCTCCAGGGTCAACGCCGGCGCGATGGTGGCCCCGCCGACGACCAGGGCGACGCCGAGCGCCAGCGGCGTGGGCATCACCGCGAACACCACGAAGGTGCCGGCCAGCGCGGCGAGCAGCAGGGCGAACTGGCGGGTCATGTTCGGCGACGGCCGGCGGACACCGAACCAGAAGCCGCCGATCGCGCTGCCGATCCCCCAGACGGCCAGGAGCAGCCCGGCGAGGCTCTCCGGGTCGTTGGTGGTGGCGTTGCTCGCGTACGCGGGGACGATGACGCCGGCGGCGCCGAACGCGATGCCCAGCCCGGCCACGCAGACCAGCAGGGCCGGGAAGCCGCCGACGCGCAGTGGGCCGAGTCCGCGGGCGTGGTGTTCGCTCGGGTGTGGACGCCAGCCGCGCATCACCCGGCCGAGGGCGACGGCGGCGGTGCCGACCAGGGTGACGACCGCTGCCCCGATCAGCGCGGCGGCCGCGTCGGCGACCAGCACGAAGCCGGCCACGAGCAGCGGGCCGAGCACGAACACGATCTCGAACAGTGAGGTCTCCGCGGCAAGGGCGGTGTTGCGTAGGGCGTACCGGCCGGAGGCGGGGCTGGTCAGCTCGTTCCAGGCGCCGCGGATGGCGGCGGTCAGCGGCGGGTACGTCGCACCGGCGACGCCGGCCGTCAGGTAGATGGCGGCGAGGGCGTCGTCACCCGAGCGGCTGGCCAGCAGCAGCCCGATGAGCGCGAGCGGGTGGGCCACGGCGGTGACGAGCAACACGGGGCTCGGGCCGACCCGGTCGGCGATCCGACCGGCCACCGGGCTGAGTGCGGCACCGGCGACGGCGTAGATGCCGCCGGCGACGGCGGCCAGCGCGTACCGGCCGGTCACCTGCTCGACCACCAGCAGCAGCGCCAGCGGCGTCATGCCGATCCCGAGCCGCCCGATGATGCCGGTGACCAGCAGGATCGGCGCACCGGGAATCCGCCAGACACCCAGGTACTGGCGCAGTGCGGCCACGGGATACACCTCCGCCGGGACAGGTAACGGGTAGAAGCCTTGTCGACCCTAACTCCCGAGGTCAGGCCATGGATGGTCGATCCGCTCACAGGAGCGCAGTGGGTGGGACTGACCGAGCAGTCACAAAGGGGGTAGGTTGCTGATCGAATTGGGTCCATACGCCGGCACCGCACGATGAGGCAGGAGGTCCGATGTCCGGGACTACCACCGCACCTCTGCGAGTCGAGATCTATTCGCTGTACGGCGATGCCAAACCCAGTGAAGCGGCCTCGCCCAGCCTGCGCGGCTCCCTGCCGGCCCGGGCCGTCCAACAGTGCCCGCCGGTCGCCGCCGGCTCGGGATTCGGCTGGTACGTCTACCCGCCGGCCGACTTCGCGCTCCGCTGGGACGGTCAGGACACCGAGTGGACCCTGCTGGAGGAGAACGAGCCGACAGGATGGCGTTCGCTCGCCGGCGGTTACGACGGCAAGCTGCCGGACGCGGCCGGCCAGTTGCAGGCGGCGCCGGAGCAGTTCCACGGCGACCTGGACATCTTCGACCGGTACGGCGCGAGCATCCCGTTCCTGGATGCCGACCCGCGCGCCGCCAACACGGTCGAGCTGGTCAGCGGCGTGGTGGCGCGTACGTCCCCGGGCTGGTGCCTCATCGCCCGAGGCGTGCCGAACTGGCCTGCCCAGCGTGGCCTCCAGCTCTACGAGGGCGTGGTGGAGACCGACTGGTACACCTCGCTCCTGCCCACCATCCTGCGACTCACCGAGGTCGGGCAGGTGGTGCGCTTCTACCGGAACATTCCCCTCATGTGCCTGCAGCCGGTGCACCGGTCGACGTTGGAGGCTTTCCGCGACGCCGAACTGGCCACCGGGGAGGGGCTGCCGGCGTGGCCGCAGGACGTCTGGTCGGACTTCGTGGCGCTGCGCCGCCGCCGCCAGGACCCGGAGATCCGCAGCAGCTACCGCCGGGAGCAGGCCCGCCGGTCCCGGGACAACGCCTCCTACCAGCCAATCGGGGTAGTGGAAGCCGACCAGACGACCTGATGCGCGACACTGAAGAACAGCTCACCCCTTCGCCCGGCTACCGGGCACTGTTCCGACATCCGGTCGCCTCCCGACTGGTCATCGCCCGCGGCATCTCGGAGCTGGGTGACTTCGTGGGCCTGGCCGCTCTGCTGCTGCTCGCGTACGACCAGACGAACTCCGTCCTCGGCCCGGCCGCGGTCTACGCCGCGCGTACCCTGCCGGCCCTGCTGGTCGCCACCGTCTTCAGCGGCTGGTTGGACGTGCCGGCCCGCCGTACCCTCCTGGTCTGGCTGTCGGTGGTCGGCGCCGCGCTGATCGCCGTGCCCGCGGCGGTCCCCGAGCCGGTGCCGGCGATCGTGGCGGCCGGTCTGCTCGGGGCGGTACGCGCCGCCTACGCGAGTGTCAACGTCGCTGTCGTCGCCGAGGCGGTGGACTCTCCGCTGCGGCTGCCACTGTTCGGCCTCAGCGCCTTCGCCAACCAGGCGGGTCAGGTGGTCGGCCTGCTCGCGGGAGCCAGCCTGACCGTGGCGCTCGGCTCCCGGGTGGCGCTGCTTATCGACCTCGCCTCGTTCCTGGTCGCCGCGGTCGTCCTGGCCGGGCTGCCGAAGCGACCCCACCGCGTACGCGGACCTCGTCCGCCGGCGACCGCGGGTGTCCGGATCATCGCCGGTCACCCCGTGCTGCGGGGCGTCGCTGTGCTCACGCTGGCCACGGTGCTGTCCGGCGCGCTGCCCGAGACCCTCGCACCGGACCTCGCCCGTGGGGCCTGGCGTCCCACCCTGCTGGCGGCGTCGGCGCTGGGAGGGGCGGTCTTCGTCCTGTGGGTGGGCCGATCCCGCTGGCTGGGTCGGCTGGCCGGCCAGGTGGTCGTGGCCGCCGCGCTGTCCGGAGCGTTGCTGCTGACCGGTGTGCTGGTCGCCGTCGACGCGCCGCTGTGGGCGCTGACGGTGGGCAACGCGTTGATCGGCGCGGGTGGTGGGTGGCTGATCGGTGCGCAGGCCACGTTCGCCCGGTTGGCCCCTCCCGAGCGGATGGGGCAGGTCGAGGCGACGATCGTCGCGGCCAACATCGTGACCTCGGGAATCGGCATCTTCCTGTTGGGTGGTGTGGCCGCCGTGCTCTCGCCCGCCGCGTCGTACCTCACGGCCGGTGTCGTCCTGCTCGTCGTCGTGCTGCTGACCCGACCGGATCGGCCGTCCGTACCGGATTGACCCGGAGACGACTCCACCCGCGTCCGTCGCGGACGCGGGTGGAGTACGGGATTCGACGGGTCAGCGCTGGAACTGCACCGGCCCCGAATTGGCGGCCATCCGCTCCAGGCGGGCGACCCGGTCCTCCATCTTGGGGTGGGTGGAGAAGAGGGCGGCCACCGCGCCACCGGCGAACGGGTTGGCGATCATCAGGTGGGCGCTGCTGGTGAGCGTGCCCTGAGCCGGCAGCGGGCGTCGCCGGGCCACCGCGTCGATCTTGCGCAGGGCGCTGGCCAGCGCCAGCGGGTCCCGGCTCAGCTCCGCACCCGACTGGTCCGCCTGGAACTCGCGGCTCCGGCTGATCGCCAACTGGATCACGGTGGCCGCGATCGGGCCGAGGATAAGGGTCAGCAGCAGCACGGCCGGGTTCGGCGAGTCCTCGTCGTCCCCACCGCCCAGGGGGATGAACCAGGCGATGTTCGCCAGGAACGTGATGATGCCGGCGAGACCGGCCGCGACGCTGGAGATCAGGATGTCCCGGTTGTAGACGTGGGACAGCTCGTGCCCGATCACACCACGAAGCTCCCGGTAGTCCAGGACCTCGGTGATGCCCTGGGTCACGCAGACCGCGGCGTGCTGCGGGTTACGCCCGGTGGCGAACGCGTTGGGCTGCGCGGTCGGGCTGACGTACAGGCGCGGCATCGGCTGTCGAGCCTCGGTGGCCAGCTCGCGCACCATGCGGTACAGCTCGGGGAACTGTGCCTCGGTGACCGGTTGCGCCCGCATCGAGCGCAGCGCGATCTTGTCCGAGTAGAAGTAGGAAACGCCGTTCATGACCAGCGAGATGAGGACGGCGATGACCAGGCCGCCACTGCCACCGAACCCGTAGCCCACCGCGAGGATCAGCGCGGTGAGCAGGCCGAGCAGCGCGGCGGTCTTCAGACGGTTGTGGTGCACGATCTCTCCTTCGGTGCGCGGATCGCCTCGATCCGCTGACCGGTACAACAACCCGATACCCGTCAACCATCCGTCGGAACGCTGAGAGTTGACTGAGACCCGCGTCAGCGGGCGGCGAGATCCAGCACGAGCTGCGGGGCGACCCCGAGCACCACGGCGGCCACGGTGGCCACCGCCAGCACCACCGCCACCACACCCACCAGGGGTACGGCCACCACACCGTCCGCGCCCGCCGAGGGCGTCGACGTCGGCGTGGGCGTCGCCGCCCAGAGGCCGGCGGTCACCCGCAGGTAGTAGGCGAGCCCGATCACCGCGTTCAGCGCCACCACCAGCGCCAACCAGGCCGCGCCGCCGTCCAGCAGCGACCGGACCACCGTCACCTTCGCGAACAACCCGGCCAGGCCCGGCGGCAGACCCGCCAGGCCCACCAGCGCGAGGCCGAGGGCGGCACCCCGCCACGGGTGTCGGCGGGCCGCGCCGCGCAGGTCGTCAAGCGTCCCGCCGTCCGCCCCCACCGGGCGCAGCGCGGTCACCCCGGCGAACGCCGCCAACTCCAGCACCACGAAGAACACGGCGTACGCCACCGCTGCGGCGTACGCGGCCGACCGCGCCTCGCCCGTACGGCCGGCGGCCAGCGCCAGCGCACCCAGCGGGGCGAGGATGTAACCGGCCTGCGCGACCGAGGACCAGGCGAGCAGCCGGACGGTACGCCGCTGACGCAGTGCCACCAGGTTGCCGACGGTCATCGTGAGCACCGCCAGTAGGGCGAGCACCGGCCCGGTCTGGTCCGCCGGCAACGCCCGCTGCACCACGGCCAGCAACGCCACCAGGCCGCCCAGCTTGGACGCCGTCGACAGGTACGCGGCGACCGGCAGCGGAGCGCCGTCGTAGGTGGCCGGCGCCCAGGCGTGGAACGGCACCGCCGCCACCTTGAAGGCCAGTCCGAGCAGCAGCAGCGCCACGGCGGCGGTGGTCAGTGGCAGGTCGCGCAGCTCCGGGCGCTCGGCCAGCAGCGCGCCGACCCGGTCGAGGTGCAGGCCGCCGGTCACCGCGTACAGCAGCGCCGCGCCGAGCAGCGTCAGCGTGGTGGCCACCACGCTGACCACGAAGAACGTCACCGCCGCCTCGGCGCTGGCCAGGCTGCCCCGGCGCAGGCCCACCAGCACGTACAGCGGGAGGGTCAGCGTCTCCAACGCCACGATCAGGGTGATCAGGTCGCCGGCCGCGCCGAGCACCACGCCGCCGGTCATCGAACAGGCGAGCAGGAAGGCGTACTCCCCCACCGGTGACCGGCCGGCCCGCAGCGCCGGCACCGACAACCCGAGCACGCCCAGGGTGAGCAGCGCCACCACCGTGCCGACCAGGGCCGCCCGGCCGCCGAAGACCCACGAGCAGTCGCCGGCGACGCAGAACGTCCGCCGCTCCCCGCCCGCACCGACCAGCGCCGAGCAGACGGCGGTACCGAGCGCCCCGAGCGCGGCCACCGCGACAGTGGCGCGGGGCCGCGCCAGCACGAGGTCGACGACCAGCACGAGTACGGCGGTGCCGGCGGCCAGGTACGCCGGCAGCAACGCCACGCTGTCCACGCTCTGCACGACGCTCATCGGACCACCCTCGGTCCCGGACGCGGCGCTTTCCTCGTGCTCACCTGTGGATCACCTCGATGAGGGCGTCGACGGGTGCCTCGGCAACGCCCAGGACCAGCGCCGGAACCAGGCCGATGGCCAGCGCGAGCAGCACCAGCGGCGACCACGCGGTCAACTCCGCGCCGGCCAGTCCCGCGCCGACGCCGCTCACCGGAGGGCTCGGCCGGCCGTGGGTGACCTGACGCAGCAACCGCAGGAAGTACGCGGCCGTGAGCGCGCCGCCGATCGCCGCCAGCACCCCGAGGGTCAGCCACAGCGGGCCGCCCACCTGGATCGCCGCGACCACCGCGAACGCCTCCCCCCAGAAGCCGGCCAGCCCGGGCAGGCCCAACGACGCGATGGCCGCGAACGCCAGCAGGCCGGCCAGCCGGGGCGCGGTCTCCCGCAGGCCGGACAGATCGGCGAGAGCACCCGTACCGGTGCGGTCCTTCACCGCACCGGCCAGGAAGAACAGCAGGCCGGTGATCACACCGTGCGCGACGTTGCCGATCAGGGCAGCCTGAATGCCGGTGGCGGTCAACGTGGCGACGCCCAGCAGGACGAAGCCCATGTGCCCCACGCTGGAGTACGCGATCAGCCGTTTCACCTCGGTCTGGGCCAGGCAGACCAGCGAGCCGACCAGGATCGCCGCGACCGCCAGCACACCGAGCACCGGCGCGGCCCAGCGGGCACCCTCCGGCGCCACCCCCACCGCCACCCGGATCAGCCCGTACGTGCCCATCTTGAGCAGCACACCCGCCAGCACCACGCTGCCCACCGTCGGGGCCTGCGTGTGCGCGTCGGGCAGCCACGAGTGCAACGGCCAGAGTGGACTCTTCACCGCGAACGCGAGCGCGAACAGCGTGAACGCGGCCAACTGGGTGCCCCGGGACAGCCCTGCCCCACCGGTCAGCGCCACCACGTCGGCGGTGCCCGCGGCGGCGACCACGACGTACACGCCGACCAGCAGCAGCACCGAACCGACGAGCGTGTAGAGCACGAACTTGCGGCCGGCCCGACGCCGGTCGGCACCGCCCCAGCCGGCGATGATCGTGTACATCGGCAGCAGGACGACCTCGAAGAAGAGGAAGAACAGCACCAGGTCCAGGGCGAGGAACGTGCCGAGGATGCCCACCTCGACGAGCAGCAGCAGCGCCACCAGCGCCCGGCCGCTGCCGCCGTCGGGCACCCGCCACAGCGAGTACGCGCAGCAGAGCAGCGTGAGCAGCGCGGTCAGCACCACCAGCGGCCAGGAGATGCCGTCGACGCCGAGGTGGAACCGCAGATCCAGACCGGGCACCCAGGGCAGGTCCACCTGGTGCCAGGGGCGCACCGCAGGCGTACCGGCCGACCAGGCGAACCACCCCCGCCCACCGGACACCAGTGCCACGGCCGCCAGCAGGGTCAGCGCCGCCGCGACCGTGCCGACGACCCGCGCCGCCCGGTCCCGGGGTGTCGCCGCCACCGCGACCGCGCCGAGCGCCGGCACCACCAGCACGGCGACGAGCAGAACCTGCCCCAACGTCATCGGACCGCCTCTGTTCGCGACTGCGGGGCTCGCAAACCCGGCTCACTCCTCGCACTCACTGGACCACCCCCAGCACGGCGGCGGCCAGGCCGATCAGCAACGCGCCGGCCAGCACACCGGCGGCGGCCCGGGGCAGCGCCGCCCGGTGCAGCGCGGCCAGTCCGGCGCCCAGGCCCGTGGCGACCCGGCCGCTGCCCTCGACGGCCCCGTCCACCACCACCTCGTCACCGGTGCGCGCCAGGCGAGCCAGCGCACGGACGGGGCGTACGACAAGGGTGTGCTGGACGTCGTCGAGCCGGAACGCGCGGGCGAAGACCGGCCGCAGCGGGCCCAGCGTGGCCGCCGGATCGGCGGCCGTGTCCCGACGCCAGCGCGCCCACACCAGCCCCGCGCCGACCACCAGCAGCGCCAGCGGCAGCAGCAGCCCCGGCCCGACGTGGACCAGGCCGTCCTCCGCGCCCGCGACGGGCACGGTGGCGAACCGCAGCCGATCGGCGAACGCTCCGACGAACCCGGCCAGGCCCAGCAGCGCGGCCGGCACGGCGAGCAGCAACACGGGCCAGCGCAGTACCGCCGGTGGGTCGTGCGGGTGCACCAGCGGCAGTCGGGGCTCGCCGAAGAAGGCCCGCAGCAGCAGTCGACCCGCGTACCAGGCGGTTATCGCCACACCGAGCAGCCCGGCCAGCCACACCAGCCAGCCCACCCACGACGGCGCGGGGCCGGTGCCCTCCATCGCGGCCGACTCGGCGACCGTCAGCACGCCGTCCTTGCTCCAGAAGCCGGCCAGCGGCGGCACCCCGGCCAGAGCGCCGAGGCCGATCATCGTGCACCAGAACGTCACAGGCATGCTCCGGCGCAGACCACCCATCTCCGACATCAGCGTGGTCCCCACCGAGTGGATCACCGCACCGGCGGCGAGGAACAGCAGCGCCTTGAACGCGGCGTGGGTGAGCAGGTGGAACAGCGCCGCCGACGGCGAGCCGACGGCCAGCGCGCCGGTCATGTAGCCCAGTTGGGAGACGGTCGACCAGGCCAGCACCCGCTTGATGTCGTCCTGGGCGGTGGCGGCGAGCGCCCCGAGCAGCAGCGTGATCGCGGCGAGGACGCCGAGCACCGTCAACGTCACCGGCGCGGCGGTGAACAGCGGGTACAGCCGGGTCACCGCGTACACGCCGGCGGCGACCATCGTCGCGGCGTGGATCAGCGCGGAGATCGGCGTCGGGCCGGCCATGGCGTCCGGCAGCCACGTGTGCAACGGGAACTGGGCGCTCTTGCCGGCCACCCCGGCGAGCAGCAGCAGGCCGGCGGCGGTCAGCGTCGCGCCGGAGTGGTCGTGTGCGAGCACGTCGGCGATGCGGAAGCTGCCCGTCGACACGCCGAGCAGCGCGATGCCGAGCAGGAAGCCGACGTCACCGACCCGCGTCACCAGGAACGCCTTCATGGCGGCGGCCGGCGCGCCCGCGAGCCGGCGGTCGTGGGCGATGAGCAGGTACGAACAGAGGCCCATCACCTCCCACCCGACCAGCAGCATGATCAGGTCACCGGCGACCACCACCAGCAGCATCGCGCCGGTGAAGAGACTGATCTGGGCGGCGTACGGCGGATAGCGGTGGTCGACGTCGACATCGTCGTGCGGGCCACGCCGCAGGTAGCCGATCGAGTAGACCTGCACGGCCAGGGCCACCGCGGTGACCGCGACGGCGACCAGCGCGGCTGCGCCGTCCAGTCGTACGCCGAGGGTCACCGCCAACCCGCCGATGTCCACCCAGGTCGTCGACGTCTCGGTCGGACCGTCGACAGTCAACAGCAGGGCCACGGCCAGCGCCAGCGCCCCGGCCGCACCGGACACGCCGATCGCCACGGCGGTCGCGCGGGCCCGATAACCGCCGGCATGGCGTGGGGCCGGCGGCAGCAGCAGACCGAGCAGACCGGCGAGCAGCGGTACGGCCGGCAGCGCCGCCCCGAGCAGCCCGGTCACCGGCTCGCCTCCGCGTCCTGCTTGACGGCCCCGGCCGGCTCGGTCAACGGCACGTCGTCCACCGCCACGGTCGACCGCAGGCGGTAGAGCTGGAGGACGATCGCCAACCCCACCCCGATCTCCGCAGCGGCCAGCACGATGACGAACAGCGCGAACACCTGCCCGGAGTGCGGCAGCACCGCGCGGGCCGTGGTGTCCGCGGTGACCAGGACGAGGTTCACCGCGTTGAGCATCAGCTCGACCGACATCAGCACCAGCACGGCGTTACGTCGCCGCAGCACGCCGTACACGCCGAGACCGAACAGCAGCGCGGCGGTGACGTACGGGATGACCGGCCTCACCGACGCCCCCCGGGAGCCACGTTCTCCGCCGGCGTCTGCACGTGCACGTCGTCGGCGCGCCGACCGATGTCCGGTCGGGACAGCACCACCGCGCCGACCAGAGCGGACAGCAACAGGACGGAGAGCACCTCGAACGGCAGCACCCAGGAGGTGAAGATCTGCTCCCCCAGCCGCTCCGCCGTACCCGCGTCGGGCAGCACGACGGTGCTCCACCGGTACGCGTCGACCAGCAGCACGCTCAGCCCCAGCCCGGCACCGCCGCCGATCAGTGCGGCGGGCCAGCCGGGCCGGTCCAGGTCGTCGGACGCCCCGATCGGAGCCCGCGTCAGCATCACCGCGAACAGCAGCAGCACCACCACCGCGCCCACGTAGATCAGCACCTGCACCCAGGCGACCAGCTCGGCGCCGAGCACCAGGTAGTCGCCGGCCAGCGCGCCCAGGCAGACCACCAGGTAGAGCCCGGCCCGGACCAGGTGCTTCGTGGTCACCACCAGCACACCGGCGCCGACCGCCACCGCGCCCAGCGCGAGCAGCAGCAGATCCGCGCCGGTCACCGGGCCGCCCCCGCGGCTCGGACGGTCACGACGCCGGGCCCTCGTCGGCGGGGCGTACCGCCGGTGGAACCGACCGCGCGGCCTTGCGCGCGGCGGCGGTCTCCTCCTTGGCCGGCTCACCGTTGGGATCGTGCGCGGGCGGCGGCGGAACCGTCGCCATCCACTGGCCGAGGTGGTCCTTGTCGTGCAGCAGGTCCTTGATGTCGTACTCGGCGTACTCGAACTCCGGCGACCAGTAGAGCGCGTCGAAGGGGCAGACCTCGATGCAGATGCCGCAGTACATGCAGAGCGAGAAGTCGATGTCGAACCGGTCGAGCACGTTGCGCTGGCGGGGACGGGCGGCGCCCGGAACCGCCACCTCCTCCTTGTGCGAGTCGATGTAGATGCACCAGTCCGGGCACTCGCGGGCGCAGAGCATGCAGACCGTGCAGTTCTCCTCGGACAGCGCGATCACTCCGCGCGAGCGCGGCGGCAGCTCGGGGGCGACGTCCGGGTACTGCTGCGTGGTCGAGCGGCTGGTCATCGTCTTGAGGGTGACCGCCAGCCCCTTCACCAGACCGGCGCCGGGCAGGCCGCGCTCGCTGGCGCCGGCGGCCGGATCGCCGCGCTCGCTGGAATCGGTCATGTGGACCATCCTGCCCTGTGGCCCCGGCGCGCGCGACCACCACCCACAGGTCCGAGGCGGTACCGTGGTCGCGGGGAGAACGACCGCACCCGGAAGGACCCGCCATGACCGCCGCGCTGCAGAACGACCACCCGCCCGAGAGCGAGTGGACGACTGACGATCTGGACGCGCAGCCCGAGGATGGCCGTCGCCGGGAACTGCTCGATGGAGTGCTGCTGATGTCCCCCTCCCCCACCCGTACCCACCAGAGCATCGCCGGCCGGCTGATGGCCGCGCTCGACGAGGGCTGCCCCGACGGCTACGACGTGACCCAGGCGGTCGAGGTACGGATCAACCGCACCCGCTCCTTCATCCCCGACGTGCTGATCACCACGGCCGCTGCGGCAGCTCGCGAGCCGTCGAGGTACCAGCCGCACGAGGTCGTCGTCGCCATCGAGATCGTCTCGCCGAGTACCCGTTCGATCGACCGGGTACTCAAGCCGGCGCTGTACGCCCAAGCCGGCATCCCCTACTACTGGCGGATCGAGACCCTGGACGGCGACCTGGAGGTCGTGACCTACCGGATCGACGCGGTGAACGAGGTCTACACCGAGACCGGGCGGTGGACCAAGTTCGTCGACACCGGCGAGCCGTTCCCGATCAACCTGCCGATCAGCCGGATCACGCCGCGGACCCGGTGAGACCGCCTGCGGGCGGCACCATCTCGACGCCGAGCTGCTGAAGGAGCTGGAGCAGCTCGTTGCAGCTCCACACCTCGACGATCCGACCGTCGGTGTCGAAGCGCAGGAACGTCGCCCCGGAGTAGCTGACCACCTGACCGGTCGGCGGCACCGGCCCGAACTGCCCGGCGTGGGTGCCGGCCGCCCGCCAGTGCACTGCCACCCGCTCAGCCGCGGCGACCACGTCGACGATCTTGTAGCGGAGGTCCGGGAAGGCCGCCCGACGCTCGCGGTGCCAGGCCAGCATCGCATCCGGCCCCGTCCCGCCCAGCCCGGGGCACTCACCGGCGATCAACTCGTACGCCGACTCCTCCCGGCGGGCGTTCCACACGTCGGCGATGAAACGCCGGGCCGCCGTCTCCACATCCGTCATGACGGCAGGGTAGCCAAGAAGGACCCGCCTCCGGACCAGCACCGGGAGCGGCCGAGGTTGGCCCGCACCGAGCCGGAGTTCCGGATTTCGGCAAGGATGGCGGTGAGGGCAACCGGAGCGGAGGGCGAACGACGTGGCGGAGACAGGCGGGAAGTACGTCGAGCCGGGCGGCGAGTTCACCCGGGATCAGCGGTACATCGCCACACGGATCACCGCGGACGGGCGGGACGGGTACCCGGTGGAGCCCGGCCGGTACCGACTGGCGGTCAGCCGGGCCTGCCCGTGGGCCAACCGCCTGATCATCGTCCGGCGGCTGCTCGGCCTGGAGGACGCCATCTCGATGGCGGTGGCCGGCCCGACCCACGACGCCCGGAGCTGGACCTTCGACCTCGACCCGGACGGGCACGACCCGGTGCTCGGCATCGAGCGCATCCAGGAGGCCTACTTCAAGCGCTTCCCCGGTTACGAGCGCGGCATCACGGTCCCGGCGCTCGTGGACGTGCCGACCGGGCAGGTGGTGACCAACGACTACGCGCAGATGAGCCTGGACCTGTCCACCGAGTGGACCCCGTACCACCGCGAGGGCGCACCGCAGCTCTACCCCGAGCACCTGCGCGAGCAGATCGACGAGGTCAACGCGGTGGTGTTCCGGGACGTCAACAACGGCGTGTACCGGTGCGGGTTCGCGGGCAACCAGGAGTCGTACGACAAGGCGTACCACCGGCTGTTCGACCGGCTGGACTGGTTGACCGAGCGGCTGACCGACCAGCGGTACCTGGTCGGCGACACCATCACCGAGGCCGACGTGCGGCTGTTCACGACGTTGGTCCGCTTCGATCCCGTCTACCACGGGCACTTCAAGTGCAACCGGCAGAAGCTGAGCGAGATGCCGGTGCTGTGGGCGTACGCCCGGGACCTGTTCCAGACCCCCGGTTTCGGCGACACCGTCGACTTCGACCACATCAAGCGGCACTACTACGAGGTGCACCGCGACATCAACCCGACGGGCATCGTGCCGCTCGGCCCCGACCTGTCCAACTGGCTCACGCCACACGACCGGGAGGCCCTGGGCGGCCGCCCCTTCGGCAACGGCACCCCACCCCCACCCCCCGCCGAGCCGGTAGACCCCCAACACACCCCGCTCCGCTGAAACTTCATGATCGGTGGGCAAGGCTGGGCGGGGGTCAGGGCTGGGGGCGGGGGCTGGGGGCGGGGGTTGCGCTTGGGGCTGTTAGAGGGCTACGCGGACGGCTGCGGTCAGGACCAGTTGGGCCAGGGAGGCGGGGACCAGGACCAGCCAGCAGAGGCGTTGGAGCTGATCCTCGCGCAGGCGGGGGTAGGACACCCGGAGCCAGATGATCACGAATGCCACCGCGAAGATCTTGAGCAGTGTCCAGAGCCAACCGAGCTGGTCGTCGGCGAACGGGCCCTGCCAGCCGCCGAGGAACAGCACCGTGGTCAGCGCGGCGATCACCACGATGCCGACGTACTCGGCGAGCAGGAAGAACGCGAACCGCAGGCCCGTGTACTCGGTCATGTAACCGAACACCAGCTCCGAGTCGGCCACCGGCATGTCGAACGGCGGCCGGCGGATCTCGGCCAGCCCCGCGACGAAGAAGATGATCATCGCGGGTGCCTGCCAGAGCAGCCACCAGGGCTGCCACGCGGCGACGATGCCGGACAGGCTCAGTGTGCCGGCCGCCATCGCCACCGACGCGGCGGCCAGCACCAGTGGCAGCTCGTAGCCGAGTAGTTGGGCGGCCCCGCGCAGCCCGCCGAGCAGGCTGTACTTGTTGGCCGACGCCCACGCCGACATCAGCACCGCCACCACGCCGATGCCGACGACGGCCAGCACGAAGAACAGGCCGATGTCCAACGGTTGCCCGACCAGGTCGTTCGGGCCGAGCGGGATCACCAGCAGCACCAGCAGGTAGGGCAGCAACGCCACCGCGGGGGCCAGTCGGAACACCGCCCGGTCCGCCTCACGCGGGGTGATGTCCTCCTTCTGCACGAACTTCACGCCGTCCGCCACGAGCTGCGCCCAGCCGTGGAAACCGCCCGCGTACATCGGGCCGAGCCGGCCCTGCATGTGCGCCATCACCTTGTGCTCGGCCTGGCCGACCAGCAGCGGCAGGGTGAGGAACGCGACCACCACGCCGCCGATCCGGACCACCAGCTCCACCCAGAGCGGCATCAGCGCGTACCCCCGTCGTCGTCGCTGTCGTCGCGCGCCGCCGGGTCCGCGACCGGCTCGCCGCCGGCAACCCGGGGAGTACGCGCCGGACGGGCCCCCGGCGCAGGCCGCGCGGGTCGCTCGCCGGCCGGTCGGGCCGGGGTACCGCCACGCGGCCCCTCTCCCACACCACCCGCGCCGGCCGGGGTCGGCGTCGTTCCCCACTCACCCGGAGCGGGCACGCCCGGCGGGCGGATCGGTCGACGGCCACCGCCGGCCTCCGACTCGCCCGGTTCCTTCGCGCCCGGCCAGGGCTTCGCCACCCGGGAGGCCAGCACGAACTCCTTGCGCAGCGGATTGCCCTCGAACTCCGGCGGCAACAGCAACGGCCGCAGCTCCCCGTGCCCGTCGAAGCCGATGCCGAACATCTCGTGGGTCTCCCGCTCGTGCCAGGCGGCACCCGGGTAGATGTCCACCACCGAGGCGACCGAGGGCGCGTCGCGCGGTACCCGGGTGCGCAGCAGCACGCCGTGCCGCAGCCGGGTCGACCAGAGGTGCGCGACCACGTCGAAGCCCTCGGTCAACTCGTCGACGGCCGAGAGCCAGTCGAAGAAGTCGCAGGCCAGCTCGGTGTCGTCGCGGGCGACGCGGACGGCGGCCGACCAACTCGCCGGGGGTACGTCGACGGTGGCCCGGGCGAACCGCTGCCCGCCGGAGACCGACGCGGTCGCCTCGACCGGCGCGAGCAACGCGACCAGCCGAGCGCCGACCTCTTCTGACGTCATGCCGCTGATCCTAGGGTCACCGACCCGGCCCGCGGTCCTCGACCGAGCCCCGGTGATCTGCCCGCTTCACCAGCGGTGGTCCCGTCGACGGGGAAAGATGAGGGCGTGCGCGCTGTGACGGTGAAACCTGGGGTCGCCAACTCGCTGAGCCTCGCCGAGGACCAGCCCGAGCCGGCGCCCGACGAGGGCGCGGTCCTGGTCCAGGCACTGGCCGTGGGCATCTGCGGCACCGATCAAGAGATCATCTCCGGCGACTACGGCGAGGCGCCGCCGGGCGCGGACCGCCTGGTGATCGGGCACGAGTCGTTGGGCCGGGTGCTGGAGGATCCGACCGGCACGCTGCAGGCCGGCGACCTGGTGGCCGGTATCGTCCGGCATCCCGACCCGGTGCCCTGCCCCAACTGCGCCGTCGGCGAGTGGGACATGTGCCGCAACGGGCAGTACACCGAGCACGGCATCAAGGCGCTCCCCGGCTTCGCCCGGGACCGCTGGCGGATCGAGCCTGAGTTCGCGATCCGGCTCGACCCGGTGCTGGCCCAGGTCGGCGTGCTCCTGGAACCGACGAGTGTGGTGGCCAAGGCGTGGGACCACATCGAACGGATCGGGCACCGCGCCGAGTGGCAGCCGCAGACCGTCCTGGTGACCGGGGCCGGGCCGATCGGGCTGCTGGCCGCGCTGCTCGGCAGCCAGCGCGGGCTCACCGTCCACGTGCTGGACCGGGCCACCGACGGGCCGAAGCCGGAGCTGGTCGCCGGGTTGGGCGCGACATACCACGCGGTTCCGGTCAACGACCTGCCCTTCGAACCGGACGTGGTGATCGAGTGCACCGGCGCGCCCAGCGTCGTCCTCGACGTCATGTGCAAGGCGGCGCCGAACGGGATCGTCTGCCTCGCCGGGGTGTCCAGCGGCGGTCGGAGCATCGACTTCGACGCGGGGGCCCTGAACCGTGCGCTGGTGCTGGAGAACAACGTGGTGTTCGGCTCGGTGAACGCCAACCGCCGGCACTGGGACACGGCGGCCCAGGCACTCTCCCGCGCCGACCAGGTCTGGCTCTCCTCCCTGATCACCCGGCGCGTGCCGGTGAACAGGTACGCCGACGCGTACACGGCCGGGCCGGACGACATCAAGGTGGTGCTGGAGTTCGCCTCCTAGCTAGATCCCCGGCAGCCGGCCGTTGCGGAACAGGTCCACGAAGAGCTGGTGATCCTGCCGGGCGCGCACCCCGTACACGTGCGCGAAGTCCACCAGGTGGGTGACGAACCCCGGCTCGTCGGCGTCCACGGCCGCGACGATCGCCTCCTCGGTGGAGTAGTCCACGAGGTCGTGGCTGGACTCGTCGTCGGCGACCGAGTGCATCCGGGCCACCGCCCGGCCCAGATCGGCCAGCACCCCGGTCAGCTCGTCCGGCTCGTTGACGTCGGACCAGTCCAGGTCGGCGGCGTACGGGGAGACCTCGGCGACCAGTTGGCCCGCCCCGTCCAGCTCGGTGAAGCCCAGCCACGGATCGGCGTGCGCCTGCAACGCCCGCTGCGACTCGGCGGTCCGGTGGCCCTGGTGCCGGAAGTAGCCGGCCACCGACTCGTCGGTGCTGTAGCGGGCCACCGCCGGCACCTGCGCCTGCTTCATGTAGATCACGACGTCGTTCTCCAACGCCTGGGTGTGCCCCTCCAGCAGCAGGTTGTACGACGGCAGCCCAGCCGAGCCGATGCCCACCCCCTTACGCAGCACCACGTCCTTGATCCGGGCAGCTCCCGGCCGCAGCCGGGCCGTGGCGGCGGGCAGGGTGCCCAGGTACTCCTCGAAGGCGGCGAGCACCTTGTCCCGGGTCGCGGCGTCGACCTCGAAGACGCCGTCGGTGACGGAGAACCGCCGCTCGTAGTTGTCGACGGTGGTCTGCGCGGCGAGCAGGTCGACCCGCGTGTTGAGGCGGGCCTGCTGGAGTACCCGACGCAGCACCCCGTCGGCGTTGTCCAGGGTGATCGACCCGATGGCGTCGTCCCCGCCGGCGGCGATCGCCCGCAGCTCGGTCAGGTAGGCGCGGGCGAAGCCGGTGACCAGCTCGCCGATCACCGTGTCGGAGAGGGCCTTGCTGTAGCCGAGCAGCGCCACGCTGGCCACGAACCGCCGCAGATCCCAGGTGAACGGCCCGACGTACGCCTCGTCGAAGTCGTTCACGTTGAACACCAGTTGCCCGGAGGCGTTCATGTACGTGCCGAAGTTCTCGGCGTGCAGGTCACCGTGGATCCACACCCGGCCGGTCCGCTCGTCGAGGAAGCGGTCGTCGGCGAAGTCACCCCGCTGGTCGGCGTAGAACAGCGCGGCGCTGCCCCGGTAGAAGGCGAACGGCGACGCGGCCATCTTGCGGAACTTGCGGCGGAAGGCCGCCGGGTCGACCGCCATCGACGCGCCGAACTCCGCGCTGAGCACGTCGATGATGTGGGCGGACCGCTGATCCACGGAGTTGCTCATGATGCGCAGGCTAGTGCGGTGGGTCCACAACGGGGTGGCGAACCGGCCATCCACCGATCATGCTGCCTGGGTCACGGCGTCAGGCTGAACGGCCCGGTGACCGAGTTCCCCGGAGGTGACGGCAACCTCCGGGTACCGGTGACGATCCGCTACGGCGGCGACGCGCCGCACAACAGCTTCTGGGTGCAGGCCAACTCCCTGCCGGCCGGCTCGGTGTTCTGGCACACCGACCCGGGCAGCGGCCCGGTGGGTAGCGATGGCGCCCTGGTGCCGCTGCCTGAGCTCCGGTTGATGCCGGGCGAGGAGTACAGCTTCGCAGTGGTCATCAGCCCGCCGACAGATCCGGCCGACGCCACCAAGCTGGTCGACATCGAGTTGACGACCAGCTGGTACCCGGAGACTCCCGACATCGACCCTAGCGACAACGTCGTGCGGACCACGCTGGCTGTCGACACCAACGGCTGACCGGTTGCTCCCGGCCGCCGCTTCGGACTCGTCCGGGCGGCGGCCCGGCCGCCGTCAGGTGGCGGCGGGCGGGCGTACCGGTGGGGCGGTGAGCGAGTCGACCGAGCGCGGGGCGGCGGCCTCGATGGGCGCGGCATCCAGCGGCGCGGCCAGCAGGTCCCGCTGCGGCACACCGCCGATCCCGGACTGCTCGGCCGCGATCTTCTCCTGTAGGCGCAGGATGCCGTGCAGCAGCGCCTCCGGGCGGGGCGGACAGCCGGGCACGTAGACGTCGACCGGGATGAGCTGGTCGACACCCTTGGTCACCGAGTACGAGTCCCAGTAGGGGCCACCGCAGTTGGAACACGCGCCGAACGAGATGACGTACTTCGGCTCGGGCATCTGGTCGTAGAGCCGCTTGATGGCCGGGGCCATCTTGTCGGTCACCGTGCCGGAGACCACCATGAGGTCGGCCTGTCGGGGGCCGTGGGCGAACGGGATCACGCCGAGCCGGATGAAGTCGTGCCGGCCCATGCTGGTGGCGATGAACTCGATCGCGCAGCAGGCCAGGCCGAAGTTGAACACCCAGAGCGAGTAGCGGCGCCCCCAGTTCAGCACGAAGCGGATCGGCTCACCGAGCACTGCCGGTAGCTGCACGGACGTCCCCTCTCCTCACCCCACAGTGAATCACAGCCGGTTGTCACGGACCGGACAGGCAACCGCACCGGTTCCCACCGCAACCGGCGGGCGCAGCCGAGTGTGTGACCGGTGCTGGCGAACACGCCGCCTGCGGCCACCACGGGGAGGACGAGTGCTTGTGACAAGAGAAGTACGGGTGGGCGGTCCGCCCCCCGACCCGGGAAGCCCCGTCCCCGCGCCTGCCGAACTCGTCTTCGACGACTTCTACCACGCCCACTTCCGCTCGCTGGTCGTGCAGCTCACGGCGTACACCGGCGACCGTGGGCAGGCGCAGGACCTGGTTCAGGAGGCGTTCTGCCGGGCGTACGCCAACTGGGCCCGGCTAGCCCGGTACGACGATCCACTGGCCTGGGTGCGCCGGGTCGCCTGGAACCTCGGCCACAACCGCTGGCGGCGGCTGCGGACCGCGCAGGCCTGGCTGCTGCGGCAGCGCGAGACACACGTCGCCGAGCCGAGCCCGGACCGGGTGGCCCTGGACACCGCGTTGGCGAAGTTGCCGCCGAAGCAGCGACGGGCCGTCGTGCTGCACTACCTGGCCGACCTGACGGTCGCCGAGATCGCCGCCCAGGAACGGGTCGCCGAGGGGACCGTCAAGTCGTGGCTGCACCGGGGCCGGGCGGCCCTCGCGACGCACCTGCGTGACACCACCGAGGAGGTGCGAGATGTCTGAGCAGGAGACCCTCGGCCTCGCCGAGGAGTTCGCCCACTACCGCCGTACCGTGCTGGCGGAGGTCGAGGTGCCCGGACCCGCCGCCGTGCGGCGGACGGCGCGGGGACGCGGCCGTCGCCGGCTGGCGACCACCACCGCGACGGTGCTCGCGCTGTTCGGCGGGGCCACCCTGGGATACGCGGCGATGAGCGGCGGCCCGGATCGCGAGCCCGGCCCGGTCGACCCCACACCCACCATCTCCGCGTCGTCCGCCCCGAGCGGCTCGGCGAGCCCGGCCCCCAGCCCGTCCGTCACGACCGGCAGCCCGACGGCCACCCCGCCGAGCGGGAAGATCAGCCGAGCCCAACTGCTCGACGCGTCGGTGACCCTGCCCGCGTGGCGAGCAGGGCCCGGGTGCCCCACGTCGGGCATCCGGCTCAGCGGTGACGACCGCGAGGGCGTCAACTGGCTGCTGGCGTTCGACCAGGGGGACGTCGACGGAGACGGCGCGGTGGAGGCGGTGGGGCTGGTGCAGTGCGTGCTCGGCTCCGGCGGACCCATGCAGGTGGTCGCCTTCGACCGCGACCAGCAGGGCAGGATCGTCACGCTGGGTCGGGTGGTCGCGACGAGCATCGACAAGCCGCAGTGGCTGTTCGCCCTCGACGTGGTGGACGACGGCACCGTGCGGGTGCAGGTCGGCGACATCGCGCCCGGTGGTGGCTGGCCCGGTGAATGGTCACAGCGACAGTGGCGGGGCTACCGCTTCACGGGCGGGTCCTTCGCGCAGGTCTCCGGGCCGACGAGCTTCGGACCGAACCAGCACGACGTCAACCTCGTCGTCACCGCCTCGAACCTGGTGCTGGCCGACGCCCCGGACGGCTCCCGGACCGGCACGATCACCGTGCGCATCCGCAACGGAGGTCACGGACCCGCCGCCTACGTGGATCTACGGATCGGCCTGCCGGCGGCGGTCCGCCCGGATGGTGACGGCTGGGCGGCCTGCCGCAACGACCCGGAGCAGACCGGGCAGCCGTTGTCCTGCGACCTGAACCAGCTCGGGGCCGGTAAAGAGGTCCGGCTCACCCTGGGCTTCCGGGTCGCCGCGGGCGCCACGGCCGGCACCGGGAAGGCCGACGTGGACGCCCGCCCGATGAACGCGAGCTTCGACTTCGTGGAGGAGGTCTACGACCCGGACAACACGGTGGTCATCACCTACCGGTGAGCCGCGCGCCCGGTGCCCCGCCCCGATTCCGGGTGGGGCACCGCCGTTCACCCGGCCGATTCCCAACTCGGGCGTTGCAGGAGACCGACGAACTCGACAAGCAACCGTTCGCGCATCGCCGGCGGGGAGGCGTCGAGCAGCGTGTTCACGACAGCCATCCGATCCGGCAGCGGACCGGCGCCGCCACCACCCAGGCCCAGCCCGGCGGCCAGGCCGGCCACCACCTCCGGCGTCAGGGCCTCGGGGGTGAGGGCGCCGACCAGGGACGCCAACTCGGCGGGCAACCGCACCGGGCCGGTCGCCCGGGCCGCCGCCACGGCGGCGACCAGATCCGGGCCGAACTCGGCCACCCGGGGCGCGACCGAGGCGGTCACCGTGAGGTGCACGCTGGCCGGCAGATCGGCGTACGACAGCTGGGGCTGGGTGTGCCAGCCACGCGCGGTCAGCTCGTCGACCAGGACGAACAGGTCGGGGCCACCCTCGGTGGCGGTGAAGCAGACCACCGTGGACTCCGGCTCGACCATCAGCCGTAGCCCGTCGACGGCGCGGACCGCGTCGGCCAGACCGGTGACCGCCTCCCGGGTGGTGGCGGCCAACCGCAGGTAGCCGGCGTCACCGAGGTGTCGCAGGGTGGCGTACGCGGCGGCGATCGGGCCGCCCGATCGGGTGGACGCGATCACCGGGTTGATCATCGTGTAGCCGGGCCAGTCGGCGTACGCGAAGTACTGCGGCGCGCGTCCCGCCGCGTCGCGGTGCAGCAGCACCGACACGCCCTTCGGCGCGTACGCGTACTTGTGCAGGTCGACCGAGATCGAGGTGACACCGGGGACCGTGAAGTCGAACGCCGGCACCGGCGCGCCGAGGCGACGCAGGTACGGCAGGGTCCAGCCGCCGAAGCAGGCGTCGACGTGGCAGCGCACCCCGGCCTCGGCGGCCACGGCGGCGATCTCGGCGACCGGGTCCACCACGCCGTGCGCGTACGAGGGCGCGGAGCAGGCGACGAGTACGGTGTCCGGCCCGATCGCGGCGGCCATCGCGGCGGGCTCGGGACGCAGCGTGTCCGGCGAGACCGGCACCACGTCCAGTGCCACCCGCAGGTAGTGCGCCGCCTTGGCGAACGCGGCGTGCGCCGTCGACGGCACCACGATCCGGGGCGCGCCGATCTCCGGGTGGGCGTCCCGGGCCGCCTTGACGGCGAGGATCAGTGACTCGGTGCCGCCGCTGGTGACGCTGCCGACGACGTCCGGCGCGATCGTGCCCGGGCCACCGCCGAGCACTCGGCCGGCCGCGCCGACGAGCGCGTTCTCCATGGCCAGCAGGGAGGGGAACGCGGTCGGGTCGAGCCCGTTGACGTGGGCGCTCTCGGAGTGCGCGGCGGCGGTGAGGTCGTCGAGCCCCGGCACCGCCGGGTCGTAGACATAGGCGAACAGCCGCCCGCCGTGGGTGGGCCGGTCGCCCCCACGCAGCCGCCGGACCTCGTCCAGCGCCTGTTCCGCGCTGACCCCGTCGCGGGACAACGCGCCCGCCCCGAGCGTGTTCTCGTCGATCATGGAGTCATGGTGCCCTTCTCGTAACGGTCAACGGCTTTCGTCCCCCACCACAACTCCATGACCGACCCCGAGGGTGGGGGCGGCGAGGGTGTACTGGCGGAGCAGGAGGATGGGGGGAGCTATCAGGAGGGCCGGGATCAGGGTGAAGCCGAGCAGCACGCCGAGCCTCGCCGTGTCGGACTGGGCGGCGGCCGTGCCCGTGTCGGAGGAGACGTAGCCGGAGATCTGCAGCACGAGGCCGTAGATGCCGGGGCCGAGAGCCAGGCCGAAGGTCTCCCCGGCGGTCCACAGGCCGGTGAAGACACCCGCCTGCCGACGGCCGGTACGCGCCGCCTCGTCCGCGATGCAGTCGGGCAGCATCGCCAGCGCGAACACCTGCTGCCCGGCGTACCCGACGCCCAGCACCGCGACCACCAGGTAGACGACGACCGGGGGCAGTGCCGGGGCGGCGACCAGGGCGAGCGCCCCGGCGGCGAGGATCAACCCGGCGATCACGAGTGCGGCCCGCTTGCCCAGTCGCGCGCCCGCACGGGCCCACAGCGGCATCACCAGCAGCGCCGGCCCGACGAAGCAGGCGAAGAGCAGCGTCGGCCCGTTGCGGTCGTCGCGCAGGATCTGCCCGGCGAAGTAGTTGACCCCGGCGAGGATGGTCGCCACCCCCGCGGACTGCACCACGAAGCAGATCAGCAGTGCCCGGAACGGCCGGTTGGCGGCGGCCACCGCGAGCTGGGCACGCAGCGTCGGCTCGCTGGCACCGGTCACACCAGCGGGTGCGGACCGGGTGCCGAGGAACGCGCCCAGCGCGCCGACGGCGATGAGCGTCGCCACGAACAGACCCATCCAGCGGTGCCCGGGCACACCGTCGCCGCCGGCCTTTACCACCAGCGGGGCGACCGCGCCGGAGATCAGGATGGCCAGCGCCAGCGCGGCGATCCGCCAGGTCATCAGCCGCGTACGTTCGGTGTAGTCGTCGGTCATTTCGGCGGGCATCGCCATGTACGGCACCTGGAAGAAGGCGAATGCGGTGGCCGTGGCCAGGAAGGCGAGCGCCACGTACGTCGCGGCGGCCGGTCCGTTGTCGAACGGCGCCGCGAAGATGGCCGCGAAGAGCACGGCGAGCGCGAGACCAGCGACGAGGAGGTACGGGCGGCGTGCGCCCCAACGCGACCGGGTGCGGTCGGAGATTCGTCCGGCGACCGGGTTCACCAGCACGTCCCACGCCTTGGGCAGCAGCACCAGCAGGGCGGCCACCCCGGCGGCCACGCCGAGCGTGTCGGTCAGGTACGGCAGGAGCAGCAGGCCGGGCACGGTGCCGAACGCGCCGGTGGCCAGCGAGCCGAACGCGTATCCGACGTGCACCGGGCGGGGCAGCCGACCGGTGGCGGGCAGGCCGGCAGCACCCGGCGGCTGGTTCATGGGGCCGAATGTTACTCACGTTATATCGGGGGTCACATCCCCTCCTCGGGCGACCAACCCGCCGCCGTGATGTCGACTCCCTCGCCGCGCAACGGTGCACCCTCGGCCCGCAGCCGGGCCCGCGCCTCGCGCTCGTGCCCCGGTGGCAACCGGCCACCCGCGGTCACCACCCGATGCCAGGGCACCGAACCACCGTGCCGGGCCATGATGCTGCCCACCAGTCGCGCCGAGGAACGACCCGAGCGTTCGGCCAGCGCGT
Source organism: Micromonospora sp. NPDC049102 (assembly GCF_043197485.1). Classification (NCBI taxonomy): domain Bacteria; kingdom Bacillati; phylum Actinomycetota; class Actinomycetes; order Micromonosporales; family Micromonosporaceae; genus Micromonospora; species Micromonospora sp. NPDC049102. The sequence continues at coordinate 513,629 of NZ_JBICTE010000001.1, forward strand.
CGGCGATCGCCCCGTACGACATCACCCGAGCCTCCGGAATCCGCTCCACCAGGTCCAGCACGGCCTCGACGTACTCGTCAGGAGTCACAATCGGCCACCATATGGGAACGCCACCGGGCCGCGCGGGCGTGAGCACGCAGAATGGGCGGGTGCGCGACGCAGTCACGGCCGCTCGGCGGATCGTCGTCAAGATCGGGTCTTCCTCGTTGACCACCGCCACCGGCGGTCTGGCCGACGAGCGGGTCGACGCGCTCGTCGACACCCTGGGCCGGCTCGGTGCCGAGGGCCGCGAGGTCGTCCTGGTCTCCTCCGGCGCGATCGCCGCCGGCCTCGCGCCGCTCGGCCTGACCCGACGTCCGCGCGACCTGGCCACCCAGCAGGCCGCCGCCAGCGTCGGCCAGGGCCTCCTGATCGGCAGGTACGCGGCAAGCTTCGCCCGGCACGGCCGCACCGTCGGGCAGGTGCTGCTCACCGTCGACGACGTGACCCGGCGGGCGCACTACCGCAACGCGTACCGCACCCTGCGCAAACTGCTCGATCTGCGGGCGGTGCCGATCGTCAACGAGAACGACACGGTCGCCACCGAGGAGATCCGGTTCGGCGACAACGACCGGCTGGCCGCCCTGGTGGCCGCCCTGGTGCACGCCGACCTGCTGGTGCTCCTCTCCGACGTGGACGCGCTCTGGACCGGCGACCCGGCCCGTTCCACGTCGGTGCGGATCGCGGAGGTCCGCAGCGAGCAGGACCTGACCGGCATCACCATCGGCGGCACCGGCCGGTCCGGCGTCGGCACCGGCGGCATGGTGACGAAGGTCGAGGCGGCCCGGATCGCCACCGGCTTCGGCATCCCCGTGGTGCTCACCTCCGCCGACCTGGCCGCGCCGGCGCTGACCGGCGAACCGGTCGGCACGCTGTTCCACCCGCAGCGGCAACGGCCGACCGCTCGGCTGTTCTGGCTGGCCCACGCCACCTCGCCCCGAGGGCGCCTACACCTGGACCCGGGCGCGGTGGCCGCCGTCGTCGGGCGGCGTAAGTCGCTGCTGCCGGCCGGCATCACCGCCGTGGACGGCACCTTCACCGCCGGCGACCCGGTGGACCTGGTCGACACCGCCGGTGCTCCGGTAGCCCGTGGCCTGGTCAACTACGACGCGGTGGAGTTGCCGGGACTACTCGGCCGTTCCACCTCCGAACTCGCCGCGGCGCTCGGCCCGGCGTACGAACGGGAGGTCGTCCACCGCGACGATCTCGTGCTGCTGTGAGCCCTTCCCGAGGATGAGGAGTTGTGCCGGCATGAGTGTCGTGGAGCAAGCGGAGCGGGCGCGGGACGCCGCCGCCGAACTGGCCGTGGCCACGCGTACCACCAAGGACGCCGCGCTGGTCGCGATGGCGGACGCGCTGGTGGCGCGTACCCCGGAGGTCCTTGCCGCGAACGAGGCGGACCTGGCGGCCGGGCGCGAAGCCGGGCTGAGCGCGGCCGTGCTGGACCGGCTCGCCCTCGACGAGGGCCGAGTGGCCGGCATCGCCGGCGCGCTGCGCGAGATGGCCGCGCTGCCCGACCCGGTCGGCGAGGTGGTCCGCGGGTCCACGCTGCCCAACGGGCTGGAACTGCGCCAGATCCGGGTGCCGTTCGGGGTGGTCGGCATCATCTACGAGGCGCGGCCCAACGTGACGGTGGACGCCGCCGGGATCTGCCTCAAGTCCGGTAACGCGGCGCTGCTGCGCGGGTCGTCGTCGGCCGCGCACTCCAACGCCGCGCTGGTAGCGGTCCTGCGCGACGCGATCGCCGAGAGCGGTCTGCCGGCCGACGCGGTGCAACTGCTCGACGCCAGCTCCCGCGACTCGGTCAAGGAGCTGATGCGCGCCCGAGGACTCGTCGACGTGCTCATCCCGCGCGGTGGCGCGTCGCTGATCCGCACCGTGGTCGAGGAGTCGACCGTGCCGGTGATCGAGACCGGGGTGGGCAACTGCCACGTCTACGTCGACGCCGCCGCCGACCTGGCCAAGGCCGTCGCGGTGACGTTGAACGCCAAGACCCAACGGCTGTCCACCTGCAACACCGCCGAGTCGCTGCTGGTGCACGCCGACGTCGCCGACGCGTTCCTGCCGCCGATGCTGGCCGCACTCGCCGAGGCCGGGGTGACCGTGCACGGCTCCCCCGAGGTGGCCGCCCACTCCGCCGCCGTGGTTCCGGCCAGCGAGGAGGACTACGCGACGGAGTACCTGTCCGCCGACATCTCGGTGGCGGTGGTCGACTCGCTGGACGCGGCGGTCGCGCACATCCGTCGCTTCGGCACCGGACACACCGAGGCGATCATCACCGACTCGACGACGGCGGCCCGGAAGTTCGTCGCCCGGGTGGACGCGGCGGCGGTGATGGTGAACGCGTCGACCCGGTTCACCGACGGGGGCGAGTTCGGCTTCGGCGCGGAGATCGGCATCTCGACGCAGAAGCTGCACGCCCGCGGCCCGATGGGCCTGCCCGAGTTGACCAGCACCAAGTACGTCGTCACCGGCGACGGTCACGTGCGCTGATCGCCCGGGCGGCAGGCCCTGATCGCGGACAGCGTGGAGTGCACGTCGAACTGGTGGCCGTCGTCGCTCTCCCACCCACCGTCGCTGCGCTGTGTCTCGGCGAGCCGCCGCAGGGCACGCGTCATGACCCAGTCGTGCGAGTCGATGCCAACCCGGCGCAGCGTGGCCGCCAGCCACGCCACGTCCCCCGCCGACATCGTGGCCATCCGTTCGGCGAGGACCACCTGGATCCGCGCCGACTCCTGGAACATGTCCTGACGGTGCAGTACGGCCGCGCTCAGCCAGCCGGCGGCGAGGAACGACGGCCAGCTCCCGTCCGGGCGCAGCCGCGCGACGATCGACTGGGCCGCGGCCTGCACCACACCGGCGTACGCCCCACCGACCCGGTGATCGAGCGGACCCGAGGCGCGGGCGTCCAGACCGGCGACGGTGAGCCAGAAGCCGGCGTTGGCGGTGAGGAAGAGTTTGGCCTCGGGGTCGCCGGGTCGGGCCCACTCGGGCGCCGAGCCGGCCAGCGAGAGGTCCTCGTCCCAGCCGCCGTCGGCCTGTTGCCGGGACGCCAACCAGTCCAGTGCCCGGCGGGCGGCGGGACGACCCAGCGCGCCGAGGTCGTCCAGCTCGACGAGCCGGAAGCAGGTGGCGTCGACCGAGGCGACCTCACCGCCCCAGGTCGCCGGCCAGCCACCGTCGGGCGACTGGCTGACCTCGGCCGCGTCCAACAACTCGGGCGGTGCTGGGGTGCCGTTGCGCAGCCAGGAGAGACGGGCGCGTTCCACCGCATCCCCGTGCGCCACGACGAACCCGATCGCCGCTTCCAAGTCGACCACGGCGGAGACGCTACCTGCGCAGACGCGATCCCGCTTCGGGGAATCGGCCAGCCGGAAATGGCTGCGTCGCTCTGCGGGCCGGCCTGGTCGGAGCCGTTTGCGTCGATTGACGGGACGGGCCGGAGCCGGGACGACGGGGTCGCCCCGGCTCCGCCGATCAGTACGCGGGCAGCGACGGGTCGATCTGCTTGATCCAGGAGAGCACGCCGCCCTGCACGTGGACGGCGTCCTTGAATCCGGCCGCCTTGAGCGCGGCAAGCGCCTCGGCGGAGCGGACACCGGACTTGCAGTGCAGCACGATCTGCCGGTCCTGCGGCAGCTTCGCGAGAGCCTCGCCGGAGATGACGTCGCCCTTGGGGATCAGGGTGGCGCCGGGGATCCGCACGATCTCGTACTCGGCCGGCTCCCGCACGTCGACGAGGAAGATGTCCTTGCCGGCGTCCTGCCACTCCTTGAGCTCCAGGGCGGTGATTGTCGAGTCGAGCGTCGCCTCCTGGGCCTCGACCGAGACCGCGCCGCAGAAGTCCTCGTAGTCCTCGAGCAGGTCGGTGACGGTCGGGTTCTCGCCGCAGAGCACGCAGTTCGGGTCCTTCCGGACCTTGATCTTGCGGTACTCCATCTCCAGGGCGTCGTAGACCATCAGCCGGCCGACCAGGGGCTCGCCGATGCCGGTGAGCAGCTTGATCGCCTCGTTCACCTGGATCGACCCGATCGACGCGCAGAGCACGCCGAGCACGCCACCCTCGGCGCAGGAGGGAACCATGCCGGGCGGCGGCGGCTCCGGGTAGAGGCACCGGTAGCAGGGGCCGTGCTCGGCCCAGAACACCGACGCCTGACCGTCGAAGCGGTAGATCGAACCCCAGACGTACGGCTTGCCGAGGAGCACCGCCGCGTCGTTGACCATGTAGCGGGTGGCGAAGTTGTCGGTGCCGTCGACGATCAGGTCGTACTGGGCGAAGATCTCGCGGACGTTCTCCCGGTCCAACGCGGTGTTGTGGATCTCCACGTTGACCAGCGGGTTGATCTCGCGGATCGACGCGGCGGCGGACTCGGCCTTCGAGCGGCCGACATCGGACACGCCGTGGATGACCTGGCGCTGGAGGTTGGACTCGTCGACGGTGTCGAAGTCGATGATGCCGAGCGTGCCGACCCCGGCAGCGGCCAGGTACAACAGGGCCGGCGAGCCGAGGCCACCGGCGCCGACACAGAGCACCCGGGCGTTCTTCAGCCGCTTCTGACCGGCCACCCCGACGTCCGGGATGATCAGGTGGCGCGAGTAGCGGCGGATCTCGTCAACTGTCAGCTCGGCGGCGGGCTCGACGAGCGGGGGCAACGACACGGTGGACTCCCCGGGATCGGCGGTGTGAACCGCGCCATTGTTGCTCGCCGGGGCCCCGCTCGGCCATGAGGGAGGACACGTGGTCCGCGATGCGGGAGCGGGAATATCTCAGGGGACGACGTCGCCCGCGTAACGACGGCCATCGAGATAGGGCCAGGCGTTGGCCACACAGCCGCGCAACCCGTACGTCTGCTGCTGCATCACCGGGGCGAGTTCCCCCGGGCCGGGGCACGCCTCGTGCTCGTGGCCGAACTCGTGGCCGACCTCGTGGTTGATGACGTAGGTGCGGTACGTCTCCAGCGACGCGCCGTAGTCGGGCACCGCCTCCTGCCAGCGGGCCAGGTTGATGACGACCCGGCCGGGCAGCCGGCAGGAGGTGTAGCGCTCGGTGGTCAGCCCACCCTCGGCGCACATCCGCTCCGACGTGACCGGGGTGGCGAGGTAGATGGTGAAGTCGGCGGCCCGGACGTCGGCCACCCGTTGCACCCGCAGTTCGCCCGAGGCGATCCAGCTCCGCGGGTCGGCCAGCACCTCGTCCACCCGCTGGGCGAACGCGTCGGCGTCCTGCCCGCTGTCGCGCTCGACCACGACGCGGTATCGCCGCAACGGCCCGTCCTCGCCGTGCACGGCGGTACCGGAGTCGGCGGCGGTGAACCGCCCCGCGCCGACCGACGGGTAACCGCTGGGCGCCGGGTGGGCCTCCCCACCGCCCACGCCCATGCCGCCCTGGGTGGGGGTGGGGGGCGCGTCGGCCGGCGGTTCGGCACCGCGTGCCACTGTCACGCCGACGGCCGCGGCGACGACGAGCACGCCGAGCAGGACACTCCGGCGGCGGCGACGGCGCATCCGCACGAGCGTGGGACGCGTGCCCTCGTACGCCGATCCCTCGGGCGGGTCGGACGACTCGGGCGGGCCGTAAGGGGACGACGGCGTCATGACGTCCAGCCTGCCAGATTATTCGGGCAATTCTCCGCCTTTGCCTTTTATCGTCGCAATACGTCTTTCCGGCTGCCTCAGAGCGCCGGCCCCGCGTAACGCCGGCCGTCGACGTACGGCCACGGGTTGACCCGGCACCCGTTGAGGAAGAGCGTCTGCTGCATCATCACCGGCGCCGGCCGCCCCGCCCCCGGGCAGCGCTCGTGGTGGTGCCCCAACTGGTGACCGACCTCGTGGTTGACCACGTACGTCCGGTAGACGGACAGCGGCACGCGCGCCGAGACGTAGTGCGGCACCGACAACCGCCACCGGTCCAGGTTGATGATCACCTGACCCGGCGCCCGGCAGGAGGTGTACGGCCGCCCGTCGACCCGGATGTCCACGCCACCCTCGGCGCACATCCGGCCCGCCGTACGGGCGGTCGCCAGATAGACGGTGAAGTCGCGGGGAGCGTCCCCCGGCACCTGTTGCAACCGCAGTCGGCCGCTGTCGATCCAGCTACCCGGTCCGGTGAGCGCCACCTGGACAAACTGGGCGAAAGCGGCAGCGTCCTCGTTGCTGCCCGACTCGACAGCCACCCGGTAGCGACGCAGCTCGCCAGCACGGCCCAGGACCGGGCCGGAGCGGTCGTCGTGGCTGAACCGGCCCGTCCCCGCGCTCGGGACCGGACCGGGCATCCGCAGCACCGGCGACGGGCTCGGCGACGCCGCCACCGTGGCGCTCGGCGACGCGGCCGCCGACGGCGGCAGGCCCGCCAACAGCGGCGGCGGACCGGTCTCCTCGGCGGCCAACCGGCCGGGCGGCTCGCCCTTACCCTCGGCGATCACGGTCACCGCCGCGCCGACCGCCAGCCCCACCGCCACCAGTTGGGCGATCAGTGCGAAGCGTCGGTGGCGGCGAGCAGACCTGAACATCCCGGTCAGCCTGCCAGATCGGACAGCCGAACGGTCTCCCCCTTTTCGGTGAGCAGGCCGAGCACCGCACGGGCGACCAGCCGGGGAACCTCCAGCTGTGCCACGTGGCCGACACCGTCGAGCATGAGCAGGCGGCTGTCCGGGATGACCCGGGCGGTCTGCGGCGCGACCCGGACGTCGACCAGCCGGTCCTGCCGACCTCCGACCACCAGCGTCGGCGCGCGGACCGCGCTGGCGAGTCGCCACAGCGAACCCGCCCCCGGCAGGTACGCCCGCAGGAAGCTGGAGACCAGGCCCCGGAACGTCCGGACGTACGCGGCCGCGTAGTGCTCCGCCTCGTACCGCACCCGGATCTCCTCCAACGCCTCCTCCCGCCGCTGCGCACAGATGCGGCTCAGATCGGCGACGCACGCCTCGAGCACCTGCTCGGCCATCACCTCCGGAGCAAGCTGGGTGAGCCGCCGGGCGACCAGTCGCTCACCCCCCGGAATGGCCAGGACCGGCAGCATCCTGCCCTGCAACGACCGCCGGAAGTCCAGGAACGGCAGCGCCGGGGAGATCAGGGTGAGGGTGCGGACCAGGTCCGGGCGCAGCGCCGCCACCTGGACCGAGACCGCGCCGCCCAGCGAGTTGCCGAGCAGGTGGACCGGTCCCCGACCGGAGTGCTCGATCCACCTGATGACCAGGTCCGTGAAGGCCGGAATCGTGTACCGCCGGCCCGGCTCGCTGCGACCGAACCCGGGCAGGTCGATGGCCTGGCCGTCCAACCGGTCGGCGAGCAGTCCGGCCAGGTCGGTCCAGTTCTGTGACGAACCACCGAGCCCGTGCACGAACAGCGCCGGCTCGGCGTCCACGGTCGTCCCCGGGGTGTCCCGCACGTACGTGACAGTGCCGTCGAGGTTGACCTTCCGGCCCGGCCACGGCGGCGGCACACCGGCATCGCGAAGGAGATGGTCCGGCCAGAGGGTGGCGCGCTTCATGCCCCCCAGTCTGCCTCGCACCACTCAGGACAGCAGCGCCTCCAACCGACGGTTGACCGCCGCCAGCGTGGCCCGGACCACCGCCTGCCGCGGATCGCCGGCCACCAGGGCCGAGCCGGCGAGCTGCTCGACCCAGCCGTCACAGACCAGGAGCACCACCACGGTCGCCACCTCACAGTTGCCGAACGGCACCACCGCCGCGTGCTCCACGAAGCAGCGACCACGCTCGGCGTTCTCGCCCCCGCGCAGCAACTCGTCGACGGCGGCGGCCGCGGCCACCGCGCACAGACGCAGCACGTAACCGTCCACCGCCGGCCCGGTCGCGTACCCGGCGGCGTTGTCGTCGCCGGCCAGCAGCCGTACCTCCACGTTGGCGTCCAGACCGAAGGTGCTGACCTGCACGTGGTCGATGACCACGCGCGGCCCCGGCGCGCCGCCGGTGTCCAGAGGTCGGGAGGGCGCCGACTCCGTCGTGGTCACCTGACCACCGGAGTACGACGTACCGACCGTCGCCGGGCTGCCGGTGGCTCCACCAGCGGGTACGCCTGAGACCGAACCGGGCTCCTCGACCGTGGCACGGCCCCGGTGCGGCGCGGTCGTACGCCGGGGACGCGCGACCTCCGAGCCGGTCCACCGCTCGGTGCCCGCCGGTGCGGCCGCCGCCGAGCCCCCACTCGACCGGCCGATCGTGGGTGCCTCGGCGGCGCGCGAGTCCGCGCCGGTGTTGCGCGGTTCGGCGGGCCGGGCCTCGGCGGATCGCGCGTTGGCGGATTTCGCGCCAGCCGGTCGGGGCTCGGCGGGTCGGGGCTCGCCGGCGCGGCGACGGACCGGTGGCGGGGCCGGAGTGGTGGGCAGGCCGGGCACGTTCTGCGGGGCGGCGGCGAGGCCCATCCGTTCCTGGAGCAGCCGGGCGACCTGTCGACTCACCTCGGCCGGGTCCGCGCCGTCGGCCAGGTCCAGTCGCAGGCTGTGCGCACCCGCCGGGGTACGACGCAGCGCCGCGTCGCGGACGCCGGCCACCTCCCGGACGGCGTCCAGGATGGCGTTGACGTCGAATCCCTCGGGACGCTCCCGCAACGGAGCAGGCTCGTCGTCACGGCGCAGGTGGGTGGCGATGCGAGCGAGCTCGGGAGTTTCGGCGGGTGGCTCCACGGCTGGCGGCTCCGGCACAACGGGCACGTCCGGTTCCGCGGGGACGCGCTGCGGCAGCACCGCCGGCGTGTCGGGCCGTCGACCGCTGGCGGCGGACTCGGCCGGCGACGCCGGGTCGGGTGCGGATCGACGAGCCGCATAGGGAGAGGCGGACGCGGGTGACGGTCGGTCGGGGCGGCCGGGACCGCCGGTGGCGGAGGCCGGACCGGCCGACTGCGGTGGGGTGCCGGCGGCGGAGGGGCCGGCTGCCGTCGGGGCGGTGCGGGCCGGACCGACGGTCGAAGGGTCGGGCGGCTCGGGGGTAGCCGGCCGGAGCCGGAACGGCCCGGTTGGTCGGACCGGGCCGGTCGAATCTCCGGTGTCGCTCGCGCGGGCGGGGCTCGCCGGTCGGGTGGCCGGCCAGGACGGACGATCGGACGGAGCGGCTGCCGGGATGCGCCCCTCGGACCAGTCGGTTCGCTCGGTTGCCGCGTTCACCACGGGCGATGGCGAGCCCCCGGCCCAGGAGGGCCGCTCGGCCGCCGGACGCACCGGCACCGCCGGCGGCGGCGTGACCTGCGGCGGCGCGTCCGCCACCGTCGCCGGTGGGCCGGCGGGCGCGGGCGGTGGGTCGGCCGGCGCTGACGGATCGACCGGGTCGGCCCAGGACGGACGCGGACTCGCAGGCGTGCCAGCGGAGGCCGGATCGCCGGCCCAGGACGGGCGCGACGCCGGGAAGCTGGTCGGCGCGGGGGCCGACTCGCCGGCCCAGGAGGGGCGCGGCGGCGGGAGGGCCGATGCCGGACCGGCCCAGGACGGACGCTCGACAGCAGGCGGACCACTGGTCGGCACGGAACCACCGGCCCAGGACGGACGCTCGGGAGCCGGCGGCTCGGCACGCGGCGGCACGGGTGGGCCGCTGGTCGGGGCGGGGTCCGCGCCACCCGTGCGGAGTGACGGGTCGGTCGGCACGCTTGTCGAGACCGGCGCGGCCCACGACGGGCGGTCCGCCGAAGGCGCAGCGGCCGGCTCGGACGTCGACCCGCCGGCCCAGGTCGACCCGCCGGCCCAGGAGGGCCGCTCGGGCGGCTCGGGCCGGGAGGCTGCCGGCGGCACGCTGATCGGGGTCGGGACCGGACGCTCGCCGGCCCAGGACGGGCGCGTGGACCGGTCGCGACCGGAAGCCGCTTCGGCGTCGGGGGCGACGTCGTACGGGCGCGGTGGCTCGGCGTCGTACGGGCGGCTCGGCTCGGCGGCCAACGGCTCGTACGGGCGGGTCGGCTCGGCACGCACCGCCTCGTACGGCACGCTCGGCTCGGCTACCCAACCCGGCGCGGACTCGTCCCGCGTCGGCCGGTCGGCCGGCTCGCCGTCCTGGCGGGACCAGGGTGGCGCCCACCCGCTGCCCCAGCTCGGGCGGTTCCAGCTGGGCCCGGACCAGTCCGGCTCGATGGAGGAGGATTCGCCAGCGCGGCGCCCGTCCCCGACGGGGCGCTCCGGCTCGGGGTCGTCGCCGCGCCCCGACTCGGCCGAGCCCTCCGGCGCGAGGTCTTCCGGTCGGGCGCGCGACACGGCCGGCGGGTCGTCGACGGTCGACCGGTCGCCGGTGGGCGCGCGGAGACCGGGTGGCACCTCGAAGCCCGAGGCGGCCGCGCCGACGGGCGGCACCTGGATGGGTGCCGTGCCGGGCACACCGGGCTCTGACCAGCGGGCGCCGTGCGGTGCGGCGGGGTCGGCGGTCAGGTGCCGGGCCCGGCCGGTGTCGGCCTCCCCCGACCCCTGCTCCGTCGGCGGCGCGGGGCGCTGGGCGGGCACCGCGAGGCGGCCGGCACCCAGGTCGGGCCGGTCTTCGACGGTCCGCCCCGGCGGCGCGCTCACCGGCGTCTGGCGACCGGACGACGGCCCGACGCCGAGCACCTCGGCGTCGGCGTGGTGGACCCCGTCGACCTCGCCGTCGCCGTCGACCTCGGCATGGTGGACGCCGTTGGTGTGGTTGCCGTTGACTCTGGCCTGCCGCTCGGAGTCCCCGTTCACTCCGGGTAGCGGGGCCGGCAGGTCACCGTGCCTCGTGGAGGTGGTGCGCCAGCCGGACGCGGGGTCGGACTGCCATCGTGGCGCCTGCTCCCCGGCCGTTTCGCGCTCGCCGGACGGGGACCACCCGCCCGTCGAGGGCGCCCACCCGCCGCCGGAACGGCCCGGATCGTCGTGCTGACCCGCTCCGTCACCGTGCTCTCCCGGGGTGGCGGCTCCGGGTTGCCCTGTTTCACTCACCGCGCGCTCCTTGGTCGCCCTCGCTGAGGCTACCGTGTGGGGAGAGTGGCGATAAGTTACAGCGGCGGGCCAATTCCACGACGCGGTCGGGGGCCGCCCCGTCTGGGGGGAAAATGCCGGCTCGTACGGAGAACTCGGAGGAGCCCATGACCGCTGTGGGGAACGGCGCACAGACCGCAGGCAGGCCCACGCGCCTGCCCCGCTCCGCGCGTCGTAAGCAGCTGCTCGCGGCGGCGCAGGAGGTGTTCGTCGCGCAGGGCTACCACGCTGCGGCGATGGACGACATCGCCGAGCGGGCCGGGGTCTCCAAGCCGGTGCTCTACCAACACTTCCCCGGCAAGATGGACCTCTATCTGGCCCTGCTGGACACGCACTGTGACGCCATCGTCGCTCAGGTGCGCGAGGCGATGCGCGGCACCAGTGACAACAAGGAGCGGGTCGGCGCGTCGGTGCGCGCGTACTTCGACTTCGTCGATCACGAGAGCGAGGCGTTCCGCCTCGTCTTCGAGTCGGACCTGCGCAACGACCCGGCGGTACGGCAGCGGGTCGAGCGGGTCGAGCAGGGCTGCATCGCGGCGATCACCGACACCATCATTTCCGACACCGGCGTGAGCCGGTCGCACGCCGAACTGCTCGCTTCCGGGCTGGTCGGCGCGGCGGAGACGGCCGCGCAGTTCTGGCTCGCCGGCGGCCGGCAGGTGCCGAAGGCCGAGGCCGAGGCGCTGGTCGCGGCGCTGTCGTGGCGGGGCATCGCGAGCTTCCCGCTGCAAGGTGAGTCAGCCTGACCGCCAACCCCGTGATCGGATAGCCTTCGCAGGGCGGTTATCGCCCAGTTGAGGAGGCACAGTGGAGGTCAAGATCGGCGTGCAGTACGCGCCGCGCGAGCTGGTTCTGGACAGCGCGCAGTCGCCGGCCGAGATCGAGCAGATCGTGACCGACGCCTTCGCCGGCAACGGCGGCACGCTCTCCCTGACCGACGAGAAGGGCCGGCGGGTCATCGTTCCGGTCGAGAAGGTCGCCTACGTCGAGATCGCCGAGGCGTCCCCCCGAGCGGTCGGTTTCACCGTCCGCTGACCGGTCCGGCCGTCGCGGCAGGTCGGCGTCCGGCCACCTGCCGCGGGCCGGCACCGCGGAGCGCGCCCCAGGGGTGGGCGCGCAGTTGTTCGGCCCGAGAGCCGCCATTCCTGCGGTGTGCCGCGTGAAAACTCCGCGACGATATGTGAGGCAGCTCACATTCACTTGCCCCGCGTGGCGGCTGGCCGACCGGGAATCGGGACGTGCGCTTGCCTGTTCGGGTAGCATAGAGCAGTTGCCGCGGGCGCCGATCTGATCGACGTTCAGCCTGCGGTGCGCGTGCGGCCCGGTCCGGCTCGGCAGTCTGCCCCCGACCGTGTGGCCCGCGTCATACCGACCGCGCCCTGAGGACATGACGGGGCGCACCCACGAGAGGGCACCCCCACATCCACATGAGCGAGTTGACTCAAGATTTGCTGGACGGCCAGGAACTGGCCCCCACCGCCCCGGTTCGACCGGAGGCCCCCACGTTCGCCGAACTCGGCGCCCGCGCCGAGACCGTCGAGGCCCTGGCCTCGGCCGGCATCACCCGCGCGTTCGCCATCCAGGAGTACGCGATCCCGATCGCGCTGCGCGGCGTCGACCTCATCGGCCAGGCGCCCACCGGCACCGGCAAGACCCTCGGCTTCGGCGTACCGCTGCTGGACCGGGTCTTCGCGCCGGGCGAGGGCAGCGACGGCGTCCCCCAGGCGCTGGTCGTCGTCCCCACCCGTGAGCTGGGCATCCAGGTCGCCAAGGACCTGGCCGCCGCCGGCCGGACGCGCGGCGTCCGCGTGCTGCCGATCTACGGCGGCGTGGCGTACGAGCCGCAGATCGACGCGCTGCGCAAGGGCGTCGAGATCCTGGTCGGCACCCCGGGCCGACTGATGGACCTCCAGAAGCAGAAGCACCTGCGCCTCGACCGGGTGCACGCCCTCGTCCTCGACGAGGCCGACCGGATGCTCGACCTGGGCTTCCTCGACGACGTCGAGAAGATCCTGGCGATGCTGCCGGAGGACCGGCAGACGATGCTCTTCTCGGCGACCATGCCGGACCCGATCGTCACCCTGTCCCGGCGTTTCCTGCGCCAGCCGATGACGATCCACGCCGGCCACACCGCCGAGACCGGACCGTCGCCGCAGACCCAGCAGCTGGTCTACCGCACCCACTCGATGAACAAGGTCGAGGTGGTGGCGCGCATCCTCCAGGCCGAGGGGCGTGGGCTGACCATGATCTTCACCCGCACCAAGCGGGCCGCCGACCGGGTCGCCGAGGATCTCGACTTCCGCGGGTTCGCGGTCGCCGCGGTGCACGGTGACCTCGGCCAGGGCGCCCGGGAGCGGGCCCTGCGGGCCTTCCGCGCCGGCAAGATCGACATCCTGGTCGCCACCGACGTCGCGGCCCGAGGGCTGGACGTCACCGGCGTCACCCACGTCATCAACTACGACTGCCCGGAAGACCAGGACACCTACACCCACCGCATCGGTCGTACCGGTCGGGCCGGGGCGACCGGCGTCGCGGTGACCTTCGTCGACTGGGACGACATGCCGCGCTGGCGGATCATCGACAAGACCCTCGGTCTGGAGATGCCCGAGCCGCCGGAGACGTACCACACCTCTCCGCACCTCTACACCGACCTGCACATCTCGACCGAGGTCAGCGGCACGCTGCCCACCGCCGAGCGGACGCGCGCCGGGTTGTCCGCCGAGATCGAGGAAGACCTGGGCGGCACGACGCGCTCCCGCCGCGGTGACGGCGGTGGCCGGGGCTCCCGACGCGGTGAGAGTCGTGGCGAGGGCAGGGGCGAGCGCCGTGGTCGGGGCGACGGTCGCCGGGACCGCAGCGACGCCGGCACGCCGGCCGCCGAGGCGCCCGCGGACACCGCCGGCGACGAGGCCACCGGCACCCCGCGCCGCCGGCGTCGCCGCCGGGCCGGCGAGACGGTGACGGGTGAGCCGACCGCTGTGATCACCGCCGACGCAGCGCCGGCCGAGGCCGCCGACGCGACCGAGGGCGAGGTGTCGAAGCCGCGCCGCCGCCGCCGCCGTCGTGGTGGTGGCGGTTCCGACGCGGGTACGCCGGCCGAGGCGACCGCGGACTGACGCAACGAGATCCATCCGACATCCCCCGCACCGCCCGAGCGCGGTACGGGGGATGTCGCCTTCTTCCCACCCCACCTGCCGAAGATGGAACGATGCCGCAACCACTGGACGCTGCCCTGACCGAGGTTCGAGCGCTACTGCGCGACCCCGCGCTGACCCGGGCGGTCGCCGCCGGACGCCGCCGCGGCCGTCGCCCCACAGTCGAGCGGGCCGAGCTGCGGCCGGTGACGCTGAAGGCCGGGCCCCGACTTCAGGTCACCACCTCCGACGGCGTACGCCCGTACACCCGCAATGTCGCTCCCGGTCCCGAGGCCGACGCGGCGGTCGACGAACTGCTGGCCGAGCCCTTCGGCAACTGGCACGTGGAGACGACCGACGAGACCCTCCAGCTACGGGTGACCAAGTCCGGCGAGGCGCAGGTGCACCGGGCGGCGACGGCGCGACCGGCGGCGAAGCCCGGTGGAAACGACCGGGCCAAGGAGTACCTGCTCGATCCCGGCGACCCGATCTTCGCCGAGATCGGTGGCTCGGCGGCCAAACGGCGGCAGGTCGACGCGTTCCTGCGCGCCCTGGCGGCGACCCTGCCCGACGATCTGACCGGCCCGCTACGGGTGGTCGACCTGGGCTGCGGCAACGCCTACCTGACCTTCGCCGCCTACCGTTACCTGGCGAGCCGGGGGCTCGATGTCGAGCTGGTCGGCGTGGACGTCCGCGAGGACCAGCGCCGCCGCAACACCGAACTGGCGCAGCGACTGGGCTGGGCCGACAAGGTCAGCTTCGTCGCCGGCACGATCGCCGAGGCCGTCGTCGACCCCTCGCCGGACCTGGTACTGGCGCTGCACGCCTGCGACACCGCCACCGACGAGGCGCTGGCGCGCGCGGTGCGCTGGCAGGCCCGCTGGGTGCTCGCGGCACCGTGCTGTCACCACGACCTCGCCAAGCAGCTACGCGCCGCGCCCACCCCGGCACCGTACGAGCTGTTGACGCGGCAGGGCATCCTGCGGGAGCGCTTCGCCGACGTGCTCACCGACGCGTTGCGCGCCGGGTTGCTGCGGGCGCACGGGTACCGGACCGAGGTGGTGGAGTTCGTCGACTCCCAGCACACGCCCCGCAACCTGCTGATCCGCGCCCGCCGCACCGACGCCGTCGACCCACGGCAGGCGGACTACCGCGAGCTCGTCGACCAGTGGCAGGTCACGCCCCGGCTGGAGGTCCTGCTGGCCTCCGACGAGCAGCACGCCGGCCGGTCGTAGCGCTGGCGGGCTGCCCGCCGGCCGGTCGTAGCGGCTAGCGCCGGCGGTCGGTGTTGCCGCCCCGGTCCCGGCTGCCGGAACGGTCGAAGACCGACACCCGGTCCCCGGTGTGCCGCGTCGCGCGGTCGTCGTCGATCGGGCTGCTCGGGAAGGGCACCACCTTGCCCGAGCTCTCGGCGTTACCGGCAGCCGTGAACGCGTTCCAGGAGATGTCGACGAGCAGCTTCTTCGTCTCGGCGTGCCGGACGGCGGCGTTGTGCTGCAACGCCATCCGCGCACCCAGGACCACGGCGACCAGCGTGGTGGTGATCGCGCCGGTGGCGGCCAGCACCTGGGCGCCGGTCGCCGCATCCGTGCGGAGCACCAGGACCAGCAGCCAGATCCAGAACCCGGCGGCGAAGACGCCGGCCTTGACGACGAAGAAGAGGCTCACCGCACCAGGCTGGTACGGCTGCGGACGGCGCGATTCGGCCATGGTGCTCCTCGGCGGTGGTCCGGGCGAACGCGGCAGGCGCGCGTGCGCCGTGCCGGGACGGGCACCGAGCTTAGTGGAAGAACGATGATGATCGCTCGGCACCGGTCCGAATACTGCCCGAGGTGGAGTCTCATCCGTGGGACAGTTTGTGCGGTCAGTCAGTGGTTTCCGATCCTCGGCGTACTACGCTCGAAGGCGCATCTTCCCAGTGCTCGGCCGGGAGGGAAAGACATACCGGAATGGGTTCCGCAGACGTAACACCGCAGATGGCGTTCGCCCGCTTCGTCCGGCGGGCCATCGACGACGCCCGCGAAGAGCGCGGGTGGACCGTGACCGATCTCGCCGCACACACGGGCGTGGGCCGCTCCACCGTGTTCCGTTGGCTCGCCGGTGACTGGCAGGACTATCCGGAACTGGCCAAGGTACGCGGCTTCTGCGCCGCGCTGGACCTGCCGGTGGCGGCCGCGTTCCGGGCGCTCGGGCTGCCCGACGCGGGTCCGACGCCCCGACGGCGCAGTGACGACGGCCCGGTCGACGCCGACGTCCGCGCCATCCTGGACCGCCTGGCCGACCCCGCCGTGCCCGCCGAGGAGAAGCACCACATCCGCGATCTCCTCCGCTACCTCGCCCGCCGCCCCACCCGCCAAGCCGGCTAACCCCCCACCCCCCCACCCCCACCCCCACCCCACCCCACCCCCACTGCGTTGATCATGAAGTTATTGCCGCGACACGCCGACGCGAGCGGCAACAACTTCATGATCAACGCGGTTGGGGCTTACGGGATGGTCAGGGTCAGTTCGGCGGTGTGGACGTTGGCGGCCACCTGGAAGTCCAGGTAGAGGCGGTAGCTGCCGGGGCTGGGGATCGTCAACCAGAACTTGACCTGACCGTCGACCAACTCCGGCTCGGGGTGCACGTGCAGGTAGCCGAGGTCGCCCTCGCGCAGCGTCACCAGGTGCCCGTACGCGCCCAGGTAGCGCTCCAGCACCGCGCCACCGGTCGGTCCGTCGATCCGGAAGGTCAGCGGCACCGTCACCCCTGCCTGGGGACTGCCCTGGTAGCCGACCGTGAACCCGTGGACCGTCGTCGAGGTCGCCGGCGCGGGCAGCGGACGCGGCTGGTACGTACCCGGCACGACCAGGTCCACGCCGAGGGTCACGGCGCTCTGGCCACCGCTGTCAGCGACCGCCGTGAAGTCCGCATACGCCCGCCAGACACCGGGCTGCGCCAGTGTCACGGGTACCGACCAGGTGCCGTCCGGCGCCATCGTCGGATGCAGGTGCTGGTAGCCGGTCAGGTCCCGACGGACCACGATGACGTGCATCGGCTTGTCGTGTACGACGGCGAAGCGGGTGACCGGCCGACGTTGCGCGTCGCGTACCTGGAAGCGGAGCTGCCCGGGGCGGCCGGCCGGGAACTCGGTGGCCAGCGGCACGAGCGTGTACCCGCTGGAGCTGACGGACAGACCGCCGGGCTCGGTGGCCGCACCCTGGTCGGTGCCCGCGACGGACCCGTGGTCGTGGGCCGCCGTGCCCGCCGGATGTGTGTGGTCGGGGGTCAGCGCCGTACCGCCGGTGGTGCCGCCGCCGACGTTGGTGCCGCCGTTCAGGCGACCGAGGCCGAAGCCGAGCAGGACGGCGAGCACCAGCCCGCCCACCACCAGCGCCAACCGGACCGTGCTCCGGTCCGGCCCACCGGCGACACCACGGTCCGGGACCTCGGCCTGGTCCGGGACGGCCGCCTGGTCCGACGCGACGGCATCCAGCTCGGGCACGGCCGCGCCCACCCTGCTTGACGCGACGGCGCTCCCGGCCGGCATGGCCGCGCCCGCGCCCGACGCGTCGACGCTCCCGCCTGACACGGCCGCGCCCGGCGCGACGGCGCTTCCGGTCGCGCCAGCCTGGTCAGGCACCGCCGGCGTCCAGCTCGTAGCCGGCCTCGTCGACCGCCGCCCGCACCGACTCGTCGGGCAGCGGCGCGTCGCTGGTCACCGTGGCGGTGCCGGTGGCGAGGTCGACCTGGACCTGCCGCACACCGGGCAGCGTCGACAGCTCGCCGGTGACCGCACTCACGCAGTGTGCGCAGGCCATGCCCGTGACGGCGTACGCGCGGGTGACGAGCTGCTGATCGGTCATCCCGCCACCGTACCGCCGCGCCCGGCCGGTTCCGGTCGACGCCGGGACAGCGTGGCGGCCGTCGCACTCTGCCCGCCCCGGGAACTTTCCGCCGCAGCCGTCGCCGGCTGCCCGGCGATGACAGGTGCGGCTCAGCCGGCCACGGCGAGGGCGAACGGAAGCACGTCGGGCGCACCGGCCCGCCGCAGTTCACGGGCCACCATCGTCATCGTCCAACCCGAGTCGACCAGATCGTCGACGAGCAGCACCGGACCGTCCAGCGCGGCCAGCGCGGCGGCCAGCTCGGACGGCACGACGAAGGCGTCGTGCAGCGCGCGTACCCGCTGTGCGCTGTTGCCGCGCGGCCCGCCGGGGCCAACCGGGCCGGTCGCGGCGACCGCGCCGAGCAGCGGCAGCCGGCCCACGGCGGCGATCCGCTCGGCCAACGAACCGACCAGCCGGGGGCGACGGCGGGAGGAGACCGCGACCACCGCCACCGGGCGGCGGGGCCACGGGTTGTCGCCGTGCGCCCAGGCCTTCAGCACCTCCACCACCGCGCCGGCCACGTCGTCCGGCACCGGGGCGTCGGGCGCCTCCGGGCCGACCAGATCCCGCAACCGGCCACCCCACCCCAGGTCGGACAGGCGGCCGACCGCGCGGCCGGGCAGCGCCTGGTCCGTCGGGGCGATCCGGCCCTTGAGGGGTACGCCCACCGCGTCCAACCCGGTCGGCCAGAGCTTCTTGGGCGCGATCTCCACGCCGGGGCGGCCCAGGAAGGTCTGCGCGGCGGTGAGCGCGGCCGTCGAGACGTCCGCGTCGAACAGTGGGCCGGCACACCTGTCGCACCGACCGCAGTCGGCCGCCCCGGTGTCGTCGAGGCGTTCCCGTAGATATCGCATCCGGCAGTCGCCCGTCGACGCGTACTCCCGCATGGCCTGTTGCTCGACGGTGCGTGCCTCGGCGACGCGGCGCAACCGGGCCTCGTCGTAGACCCAGGGCTCGCCGGTGGCGAGCCAGCCACCGCGCACCCGGCGGACCGCGCCGTCCACGTCGAGGACCTTGAGCATCAGCTCCAGGCGGGCCCGGCGCAGGTCGACGAGGGGTTCGAGGGCCTGGGTGGAGAGCGGTCGGTCGGTGTGCAGGGCGGCCAGCACGGCCCGGACCTGCTGTTCCGGTGGGAACGCCAGCGAGGCGAAGTAGCGCCAGATGGCGGCGTCCTCCGCGCCGGGCAGCAGCAGCACCTCGGCGTGCTCGACGGCGCGGCCGGCACGGCCGACCTGTTGGTAGTACGCGATCGGTGACGGCGGCGCGCCGAGGTGGACGACGAAGCCCAGGTCGGGCTTGTCGAAGCCCATGCCGAGCGCGCTGGTCGCCACCAGCGCCTTGATCTTGTTGTCGAGCAGGTCCTGCTCGGCGGCCCGCCGGTCGGCGTCGTCGGCCTGGCCGGTGTACGACGCGACCGGGTAGCCCCGGGAGCGCAGGAACTCGGTGGCCTCCCCGGCTGCCGCGACGGTCAGCGTGTAGACGATGCCGGAGCCGGGCAGCTCGTCCAGGTGGTCGGCGAGCCACGCCAGTCGGTGCGCGGGGCTGGGCAGGTCGAGGACGCCGAGCCGCAGCGACTCGCGGTCCAACGTCCCGCGCAGGACGAGCGCGTCGCCCAACTGCTCGGCGACGTCCTGGGTGACCCGGGCGTTGGCGGTGGCGGTGGTGGCGAGCACGGGCGTGCGCTCGGGCAACTCGGCGAGGAACGTCCGCAGCCGCCGGTAGTCCGGCCGGAAGTCGTGCCCCCAGTCCGAGACGCAGTGCGCCTCGTCGACCACCAGCAGACCGGTCGTCGCGGCCAGCTTCGGCAGCACGCCGTCGCGGAAGTCGGGGTTGTTGAGGCGCTCCGGGCTGATCAACAGGACGTCCACCGCGCCGGCCTGGATCTCGGCGGTGATCTCGTCCCACTCGTCGAGGTTCGCCGAGTTGATCGTGCGCGCACGAATGCCGGCGCGGGCCGCCGCCTCGACCTGGTTGCGCATGAGGGCCAGCAGCGGCGACACGATGACTGTCGGGCCGTGCCCGCCGCCGTCGCCCCCGCCGGTCTGCTCGCGGTCACGCAGCAGCGCGGTGGCCACGAAGTAGACCGCCGACTTGCCCCAACCGGTCCGCTGCACGCACAGCACCCGTCGCCGGTCGACGACCAACGCCTCGATGGCCCGCCACTGGTCCTCGCGCAGCCGGGCGTGCTCACCGGCCAGCCGGCGCAGCACCGCCTCGGCCCGCTCCCGTACCGCCGCCCGTTCGTCGCCCATCCGGCATTTCTACCAGCGCCGTACGTCAGAACCCCCGGCCGCGCGCGAGGTTCCCGTCACGATCCCTGCCTTCGTGCCTCGTCGGACTGGGACGCCGGCGGAAGAAAGAGCAACAGGTCCCGAAGGGGCTCGGTCCCGCTCGGAGGCAGCAGGCAGCGCGCCGCGAGCTCCTCCATCGAGGCGTACGGGCCGCGCAGCCAGCGGTCCACGACGATCTGCCGGCCCTGCTCGGGTGTCAGGCCGGGCAGGGTGGTGAGCACCTGCTCGGGAACCGCGTTGACGTCGACCAGACCACCGTCGTCGAAGCTGCGGGCCAGGTCGGGCCGGCCAAGTCCCAGCTCGGTCCGGGCCGCCGGGTAGTGGTAGAGCAGGTAGCGGGCGTGCTCGCGCCGGATGCGCCGCTCCTCCTTCGCGCGACCCCGGGCGCTGTCCGGCCGTGCGGTGATCGCCTCCCAGAGCCCACGGCTGAGCAGGACCACATGCACCGCACCGGCGAGCCAGGTGATGACGGCCAGACCGAGGAATGTCACCGCCTCCGGGCCGGGCACCTCGGCGTCCGGATTCTCCATGTCGAGCATGGTCACCTCGACGACGACCAGCACCAGGTAGCCGACGCCTGCGACAGCGAGGCGCCAACTCCGCCGCCAGACCGCGTACGCCAGGATCACCAGCCAGGTCAGGCAGCCGAACGAGAGCAGGACGAGCAGCGTACCGAGGATCGTGACGGTCCTGCTCGCCCAGTACGGCGCCTCCCGCCGCGCGGGCTTCGTGGCAGTGGCCGGAGGCGGCGGAAGCAGCGGCGGAGGCGCTGAGACGACGGCCGGCGCCGGTTGGGTGGGGATGAGACCCGCGGGTGCGACCATCGGCGTCGCCGGTTCGCGCACCGTGGCCGCCACCGGTGGCGGCGCCTCCGGTTCGGTGGGTTCCGCCATCACGAGCGTCGGGTCGGAACGCAGGATGCGCCGGTGCAGTTCCTGCAACGCCCCGCCCGGCTCGATGCCGTACTCCTCGCGGAGCAGCTCGCCGAACTCCCGGTAGGCGGCGAGCGCCTCGGCCTGCCGCCCGCTGCGGTAGAGCGCGAGCATGAGCTGGTGTCGCAGCCGTTCCCGGACGGGAAACTCGGCCACCAGCTCCACCAGCTCACCGACCGTCTCGCGGTGCCGTCCGAGGTCCAGCCTCAACTCGGCCCGGGTCTCCAACGCCACGGCCCGCAACTCCACCAACCGCTGCCGGGCCGCCTCGAAGATCGGGCCGGTGAAGCCGGTGAACGGCTCCCCGTGCCAGAGGTACAGGGCGGTCGCCAGTTCGCCCAGCGCCTGCTCCGCAAGCCCGGACGCGTGTCGCTGGCGGGCGGCCTGCACACCCCGCTCGAAACGGACCGCGTCCACCGCCTCGGGATCCACCCGCAGCAGGTAACCGGCGTCGGTCAGGCTGAGCACCTGTCCGGGCGTCCGTGGGGACCGGTCCGGTTCCAGCACCCGGCGCAGCCCGGCCACGTATTTCTGCACCACGTTGGGACCGTTCGCGGGCGGCTCCTCGGGCCAGACCGCGTCGACGATCTGCCCGGTGGACACCGGACGGCCGGCAGCGAGCAGGAGCACGGCGAGCACCGCCCGCTGCTTACCGGGACCGAGGTCGATCTCTTGGTCGGCGTACCAGGCCCGCTGAGGACCGAGAATCTCGAAACGCAGTTGGCCTGACATGCGAGTTTCCGCTCCTGACACCCCCGGGACAGCCGGACGGCAGTGCCCGGCAGCCGGACGGCAGCATATCGGCAGCCGAACCGCCGTGCCGGCCGGCAGCATCCTCCTCCGCACAAGCCACGCAGCGAGAAAGAGAAATGCGATGACACAGGCAACGGGCACCGCCGGCACCATCCGACGGACGGTTGGTACGGCCGCCGCCGTGCTGGCCGCGACCACCCTGCTCGCGGGTTGCGGGCCGAAGAGCGAGCCCCCCGCGGCACCGCAGAGCAGCCCGTCCGCCAGCCCGAGCGTCAGTCCGAAGGAGGCGCTCCTCGACGCCGTCCCGGACGGCACGGAGGGGGCGTTCCGGTTCAGCGGCAAGGACGCGTCGAGCACGATCGACGGCCGGATCGACCCGGCGGCGAAGGCGTTCGAACTCAACATGGTCATGCCGCCCGACGAGGGCGTCGTGGTGAAGATGTCGTTCCTGGTGATCGAGGACCAGAACTGGGTGAAGGCGAAGTTCAGCGGCCGTCCCGGGCTTCCGAAGTTCCCCGACAAGTGGATGAAGCTGGACCGCGCGAAGCTGACCGATGCCACGAGCATCCCGACGTACGACGGCGTGGACCAGGGCAACGCCGGTCCGCTGATCCAGGCGGCCACCTCGGTCGAGCAGAAGAGCCCTGGTCAATACGTCGGGTTCATCGACGTGAGCGCCGGAGAGGCGGCGAAGGCGCTGGAGGACGGCGAGGCGGCGGCCCTCGGCGAGGCCGGCAAGAAGGTGCCGTTCACGGCCGTGGTCGGTGCGGACAAGCACCTGGCGTCGCTGACGCTGAAGATGCCGGCAGCCGGAAAGGCGAAGGCGTACGACTACGTCGTCAGGTACGCCGACTACGGCAGCGCGCCGAAGATCACCGTGCCGACCGGCGCCGCCACCACGAAGGCCCCGGCAATGGCGTACGACCTGCTGAACGGCTGACCCACGACACAAAGGGCGGCGGCCACACGGGGGGCCGCCGCCTCGTCGTCGTCTGCGGACGCTGGCGTGGTCAGCGACCGAGGACCGAGCCGCCGTTGACGCCGAGGACCTGCCCGGTCACGTAGCCGGCGGCCGGACTGGCGAGGTAACGGATTGCCTCGGCGATCTCGTCCGGCAGTCCGGGACGCTTGACGAGCGTCTCCGCGACCCGCTTCGCGTACCCCTCGGGGGTCATCCGGTCGCCGAAGAACTCGGTCTCGGCGACGTAGCCCGGGCTCACCACGTTGACCGTGATCTGTTCCGGGCCGAGCTGCGCCGCCAGGGTGTACGCCCAGCCGTGCAGAGCGGCCTTCGCCGCCGCGTACGGGTCAGCGCCGCCCCGCTGGGCGGCGATCGAACTGACCATGATCACCCGACCGCCGGGCCGACGCAGCGCCGGCCGCAGCGCCTCGGTCAACAGCACCGCGGTGAGGACGTTGGCGTCGAGGTTGGCCCGCCAGTACGCGGCGGTCCCGGCCAGCGTCCCGGTGTCCCCGGCCAGGTAGCTCCCGGCGTTGTTGACCACCGCGTCGACCGGCCGGCCGGCGACCGCCGCCACGACCCGCTCGAGCTGCTCCGGATCGGTCAGGTCCGCGGTCACCGGGGTGACCGCGCCCGGCCGTCCACAGTCGACACTGAGGCGCTCGGCGGCGGTGGCCAGGGCATCCCCGCGCCGCCCGACGACAAGAACGTCGTACCCGTCCCGCGCGAACGCGGAAGCAACCGCCGCCCCGATCCCGGTCGCACCCCCACTAACGACAGCAAGCCGCGAATCCATGTGCATACCCTCCCTAGGCCGAACCCCGTCGCAGAACCCCGTCGCAGAACCCCGTCGCAGAACCCCGTCGATCATGAAGTTATCGCCCTCCCGCACGGCGTGTCGGGGCAATAACTTCATGATCGACGGGGTGGGGTGGGGGTGGGTGGGGTGGGACGGGGGGTGGGGGGTGGGTGGGGTCAGGGACGGGGGCGGAGGGCTCTGGTCAGGGCGGTCAGGCGGGGGCGAGGCTCGTCAGGCCTCCGGGGAAGAAGTAGACAGCCAGGATGAAGACCGTGCCGAGGACGAACAGGGGCTGACTCAGCGGGTGACTGAGGACGGCCGGCAGGTTGTCGACCGCGTCGCTCGTACCGAAGGCGGTGAGCCGGTGGTCCAGGTACATGTAGAGGACGCCGCCCAGCACCGGTCCCCACCGGGTGCCTGGCCCACCGAGCACCACCATGACCAGCAGTGACAGGGTCAGCTCGGAGGACGTGATGTGCGGCGACGCACCGCCGACGATCAGGACGTAGACCACCCCGCCGGCCGCGGCCAACCCGCCGGCCAGGGTGAACGCCACCAGCTTGTAGCGGTACGGGTCCAGCCCGAGCACACCGATCCGCCGCTCGTCGTCGCGCAGTCCGGCGAGCACCCGACCGGTCGGCGACCCGCTGACGCGGTG
The DNA here is from genome assembly GCF_043197485.1 of Micromonospora sp. NPDC049102. Lineage (NCBI taxonomy): Bacteria > Bacillati > Actinomycetota > Actinomycetes > Micromonosporales > Micromonosporaceae > Micromonospora > Micromonospora sp. NPDC049102. The sequence goes on from NZ_JBICTE010000001.1 coordinate 537,995, forward strand.
CACCACGAAGACCACCAGGGTCAGGTACGCGAGCGCCAGCCAGTACAGGTTGACCGTGTTGGTCACCCCGACCAGCCCGGCGGGCAGGCCGGACACGTCCAGCGGAAGACCCTCCTCGCCACCGGTCAGCCCACCGAAGTCCCGGGCCACCAGGATCGCCCCGACCTGGGCGAATGCGAGCGTTACCATGGCGAACGCGATGCCCACGGTCCGCAGCGCCACCGCGCCGAGCAGCGCGGCGAGGATGGTGCCGCCGGTGATGGTCAGCAGCGCCGCCTGCCACAGCGGCAGACCGGCCCGGGTGACGAGGACGTCGGTGCCGTACACACCGGCCGCGAAGTAGAGCGCGTGCCCGAACGAGAGCATGCCGGTCCGGCCGAAGAGCAGGTCGTACCCGGCGGCCAGCCCACCGAAGATCAGGCAGATGGCGAGGATCTGCAGGGTGCCGGGTGAGTTGACCGGCCCCTCGAAGATCCCCGGCAGGGAGATCGTCGAGTACGGCAGGATCGCCAGCACGACAAGCGCTACCAGCGGCAGGAACGGGCGGACCCGTTGCCACCGCCCCCGCTGCGGGGTCAACTCGTCGGGCACCTGCGCGGGAGGAGCGTCGATCACCGTCATGCCGTTGCCACCTTTCCGGCGATGCCCTGCGGGCGTAGCAGCAGCACCACGGCCAGCAGCCCGACCACGCAGATGTCGCCGAGCCCGGATGTGCCGTAGTAGTTGACGAACTGCTGCACCAGCCCGACCACGACCGCCGCGTACGCGGAGCCGACCACCGAGCCCATCCCGCCGATCACCACCACGATGAACGCGAAGATCAGCAGCGAGCCGCCCTGGCCGGGCGAGACGGTGCCGAAGTAGACCCCGCCGAGCGCCCCGGCGAGCGCGGCCGCCGCCCCGCCGATCGCGAAGACCAGGGTGAACGCCTTGCGGACGTCGATGCCGAGCGCGGTCACCATCTCCCGGTTCTCCACCCCGGCCCGGATCACCAGGCCGTACCGCGTCCAGCGCAGGAATGCCAGGATCGCGCCGAGCACCAGCACCGCCGCGATGATCAGCAGCAGGCCGCCGTTGGGCACCTGCGCGCCGAGTATTCCGGTCACCTGCCGCGTCCATTCCGGACGCGGGAACGGCCGCGCGTCGGCCCCCCAGGTGGCCTGGAGCAGCGCCACCCCGGCCAGCGACAGACCGACGGTGACCAGCACCTGCTCGATCGTGCGGGAGTAGAGCGGACGGATCAGCACCAGCTCGACAAGCACCGCCACCAGCGTGCCGGCGGCCACCCCGAAGGCGACCGCGAGCACGAAGCCGAACCCGTCGGACCCCGCGCCCGGCAGGTTGCCCGCCGCCCACCAGGTGCCGTACGCGCCCACGCCGAGGAACAGCCCGTGCGCGAAGTTGAGCACGTCGGCCAGGCCGAACACCAGGGAGAGACCGGAGGCGACCAGGAAGTACAGCGCCGCCAGGCCGAGCCCGGTCAGCGCCAACAGGATCACCGTGCTCATGCCGAGCCACCCTTCGTTCGCGACTGCGGGGCTCGCAAACCCGGCTCACTCCTCGCGCTCACCGAGCCACCCTTCGTTCGCGACTGCGGGGCTCGCAAACCCGGCTCACTCACCGGAACCTCCGAACCGACACCCAGCAGCGACTTCGTCAACGCGGTCTCCAGCAGCAACTCCTGCGCGTTGCCGGTCCAGGCGACCCGGCCCGCGGAGAGCACCACGGCGTCGCGGGCCAGTCGGCGTACCACGGCCAGGTTCTGCTCGACGAGCAGCACCGGCACCGACTCCGCGACCCGTTCCAACACCTCGGCCACCTCGGTCACCACCTTCGGCGCCAACCCCTTGGTCGGCTCGTCGACCAGCAGCAGCCGGTTGTCGTTGAGCAGCACCCGTCCGATCGCGAGCATCTGCTGCTGCCCGCCGGAGAGCGATCCCGCCCGTTGGCGTCCGCGCCGGTCCAGCTCCGGAAAGAGCGCGAAGACCTTGTCGTACGCCGGGGTGGTGCCCCGCCGCTCGGCGAGCCGCAGGTTCTCCGCGACCGTGAGGCCGGCGAACACGCAGCGGTCCTCGGGTACGTAGCCGAGCCCGCCACGGACCAGCCGGTGCGTGGGCCGGGCCAGCAGACTCTGCGCGCCCATCCGGACGGTGCCGCGGACCTCCCCGGCGGGCGGGGTGAGGCCGACGATCGCACGCAGCGTGGTGGTCTTGCCGACGCCGTTGCGACCGAGCAGGACCGTCACGCCGGTCGGGGCGACGGTGAAGGACACCCCCTGGAGGATGTGCAGCCCGGAGATCCGGACCGACAGGTCCTCCACCGTGAGAATGGGTTCCATTAGAGGGACTCCCCCAGGTAGGCCTCTTGCACCGTGGGGTTCGCCATCACCGTCTCCGGTGTGTCACAGGCCAGCAGTGCGCCATGGTGCATGACGGCGATCCGGTCGGCCAGCTCCAGGATCACGTCCATGTGGTGCTCGACCATCAGCACCGACCGGCCGCTGTCGCCGGTCAACGACTTGATGACCGTCACCAGCTCGGGCACGTCCTCGGCGCTGACCCCGGCCATCGGCTCGTCGAGCAGCATCACCCGGGGCTCACCCGCGAGCAGCAACGCGATCTCCAACTTGCGCTTCTCGCCGTGGGCCAGGGTGCCGGCGAGGGCCGTACCCCGGTGGGCGAGGCCGACCCGGTCGAGCGCCGCGTCGGCGGCGGCGGCGACCTCCCGGTCGGCCGCCGCCCGCCGCCACAGCGCCATCGAGCCCCCGCGGTGCGCCTGCACGGCGAGCCGGACGTTCTCCCGCACGCTGAGCGAGCCGAAGACCGAGGAAGCCTGGAAGGTACGGCCCAGACCGAGGCGGGCCCGCCGGTGCGGCGGGAGCGACCCGATGTCCTGCCCGTCCAGGGTGATCCGGCCCTCCGTGGCCCGGCGCAGGCCGGTGATCAGGTTGAACAGTGAGGTCTTGCCAGCGCCGTTCGGCCCGATCACGCCCAGGAACTCCCCGGGCGCCAGGTCGAGGTAGACGCTGTCGACGATGGCGACCTCACCGATCCGCCAGGTCAGACCGCGGGTGGCGAGCATTTCTCAGCCCTTCATGGCCACGGCCGGTGGCGCGGTCTCGTCGCCGGTGAGGCTCTTCTGCGCGGTGGCCGTGAAGGCCGTGCCGCTGCCGGTCAGCGTGGCCTGGAACATCGGCTGGAGCAGCGCGTGGTCGGCAGCGCGGATGGTCATCTTGCCCTTGACCCCGTCGAAGCTCCAGTCCTCGAGAGCCTTGACCATCTTGTCGACGTCGTCGCCGCCCTCCTGCACGGTCCGCACCACCATCTGGGCGGCGGCGAAGCCGTCCGGGTGGAACAGGTCGATCGTGTCGACCTTGGCCTTGAGCGCCTTGCTCGCCTCGGTGTCGGACGCGCCGTCGAAGTAGTGCGACAGGAAGGAGATCTTCGCGCCGGCCGCGCCGAACGTCGGCCAGGAGGCGCGGATGTCCAGACCGGTGACGACAGTCGTGGACGACAGGACGCCCTGCTGGTCGAGGGTCTGCCACATCGCCGGGGCGGTGGTGCCGGCCCAGGCGACGAAGAGCAGGTCCGGCTTGGCGGCCTTGATCTGGCTGGCGAACGGGGTGAACTCGGTGGCGCTGGCCGGCGCCCGGACACTGCTCACGGTGGCGCCCGCGCCGCCGATGACTGCCTTGACGGCCGCCTCGTTGGCGTCGCCGAACGCGCCATCCTGGGCGAAGACCACTACCTTCTTGCCGGCCGGGTTCCCGATGAACGACTTGGCGGTCACCACGTCCTGGTAGGACTGCCGCCCGGACCGGAACGTGTACTTGTTCGCACCGGTCACCGCGTCCGTGGCGGCCGGGCCGGAGATGAACAGGACCTTGTTCTGCGCAGCGATCGGCGCGACCTGCAACGCCACCCCGGACGCGGTCGAGCCGGCAATGATCTTCGTACCCTTGCCGATCAGGTCCTTCGCGGCGGAGACCGCCTTGGCCGGGTCACCGGCGTCGTCGACCTCGGTCAGCTCGATCTTCCGGTCACCGACCTTGCCGGTGCCCTTGGTGGCGAAGTCCAGCCCCGCCTTGAACCCCTCGATGTACTGCTTTCCGTAGCTGGCCAGGGCTCCCGACTGGGAGTACACCAGACCGACCTTGACCGGGGCGGCACTGTCGCCGCCGCCGGTGGCGGTGTCCTGCGGGCTACCACAGGCCGTGGCGGCCAACGCCGCGGCCATCATCGTGGCGGCGGAGAGGAACGCCCGCCGCGTGTGCCGGACCGTCATCGCGACTCCAGGTGAGGACAGGATGCTTGGTTGTCGGCTCACGCTAGAAGTGACGTCACCCACGGGCTATGTGGCGGAAACACACAAGTAACCGGAAGGGGGTGGCCCAGGGTTACAGCGGGCCGCCCCCTCGATGGCTCGCACCCCCACGGACCGCCAGGGCCGTGTGTCGCCTCGCGCCATCCGCCGTCAGCCGCACGGCCCGGCGTGGTCCGCCGGGCGCGGCCACCACCGGCAGGTGCACCACGAAGCGTTCCCTCGTCATGTTCACCCTCGATCAGTTGACCTGGAGGGCGGCCCGGTGCACGGGTAGGGGACGCGCACCGGACATCCAGTTAGGGCATTGCCCCGATCGATCCTCGCCAAGTGACCCCTTCGCGGGCCCCGGCACGGGTGACTTCTGGAAGGAAGTTCTCTGGCGGCCTTGAGCCGGGGCAGCCCCAGCCGCAGCCCCTATGCCTGCACGAGAAGACGCGGGGCCGGCATCTCGTCCCAGGTCCGACCGTCGAGGTGCCGGCCGCCGACCTTCGGCGTACGCCCGCCCCACTGCTTGAAGAAGAATGCGGTGCCAGCAGACGCGCACTGATCCCGGAGGTCACGCACCCACGCCGGATCCATCGGGCGGCAGCCCTGCCCCGACTCGCCCCCCACGATCAGCCAGTCAATGCCGTCAAGATTCAGGTCGACCAGTGGCCCCAGCAGCGGCTCAGCCGAGATGAAACGTACCGCAGCCGGCACCTCGCGGAGCTGGGCGACCCGTTCCCGCTGAGCGTAATCCTCGACGCTCACGCCCATCCAGACGTTCGCCGGCCAGTCGATCTGATGGGCGACCTTCGCCAGCCTGGAGGCGCGCTTGGTGAGCACCTGGAAGGTGTGCCTGGGGGTCTCGCGCATGACAGCGAAGACCTGTTGCACATAGGCAAGTGGTACCCGGGCGTGGAACAGATCCAACATGGAGTTGACGAAGACGGTCCGTGGATCACGCCAGCGACGAGGAATATCAAGCGCATCAGGGTGCAGGGCGACGCCAAACCCGGGGCCGGAAGTGCGCGGGTCTCCGTCGGTCTGATATTTGGCCGAGCGCATGGCTTTCAAGCGTTTGGCGAGAGTCAACGCATAGCAGTTGTCGCAGCCTGACGAGATGCGGTCACAACCCGTGGTGGGATTCCAGGTTGCTTCCGTCCACTCGATGGCGCTTTTGTCCGCCGTGCGCCGCTCCTTCCGCTCGACGCGACAATACTGTCGAACAACCGTACGCATGGGAAGGGTTGCGCGGCGTGTTGGCCCGTTAGGTTCTCCCATACCTTGTCGCCGAAGACCCCGAACGCCGACACCTCGTCCGACCACCGTTGCCGACCGAGCAGGCGAAGATCACCACAACTTCCCTGTTGTTGCTGCTTCAGGGCCGGTGGAGGCAGCAACAACAGGGAAGTTGCTGCCTCGATCCCGCCTGTACCCTCCAAGATCGTGCTCGATCCTGGATGTCACGCCGTTGCGTTAGGGCTGTGATTGGCGGGTCAACCCCTGCTGGATAGTGGGAACGGGACTCCTGGTAGATCAACTTGTGTCGAGCAAGAAGATCACGTCC